>JASJDW010000238.1 GCA_030064955.1 Crocosphaera sp. | reverse complement strand
ATCCATTGCCAACCAAATTCTGCCCCCATATAGCCCACAACTAAGTCAGCTAAGGAGTTAACATAATCAAAACAACTCATACAGGAAGGGGCAAAAACATCTTTTAATTTATTCGTTTTTAAGCCAAAAAATGGGACTTTTTCAATGGAACCATCTTCATGTTTAAAATGAACTCGAAAATCCTGCATAAATTCATAATGAACAACGGTATCAGGAGAGCGACTGGTGGTTTCTAAGAATTTTTGTAAGCCCTCACGGGTAACATTATCTACACAAGGGGTTCCTAATACATAAAGTTTCTCTAAACCTAACTCTTTTTCGACTGATCGTAAGGCTTGAATTTGACAACCTACTCCAATTACTAAGAGGCGTTTTAAGTTAGATTGTTGGATTTGTTCTAGGATAGATAAATTAGGAGATAAAGTGGGTTTATTGACTCTAGCAGCTAAAACTTCTTGAGAAGTTCTAGCGATCACTGGCATCGGTTGAAATCTATCTTCTTTTGTATTTTGAACACAAACCACTCCTTCAACTAATCCTTTTTCTAACATTTCACAAGCAATGGTACTGACAATTCCTGTCCATTGCGCGCCTTCAATGGGGTCTTTTTTTCGGGCTGCCATCATTTCTTGATGAACCCCAAAATAGCAATCATTTTCATCATCTAAATTGCGACTTTTCCCATGAGCAATTGTTTCTAATTCTGCAATTTGTTGATTTAGAAAAGCACAAGCTTCCTTAACATAATGAATATAATATGTATCACATAACCCACACTCACTACAGAGTTCTTTTGCGGGACGACGACTACCAGGTTTGAGGGCTTTGGCTTTGTGGTGAGAGTGAATAGATGTCATAGATTAAAGTATTTCTTAAATCAAACTATTTACCATAATTTAGATTACGCTATTATCGTCAGGAATTGTTCTCTTTGTAAACTAATGTAACAAATTATTTGATATCAACTATTTTGTGTTTAAATTTTCCCTTAAACTTTAGTTATAATGTTGATAGTTTAATTAGCAATGATTATCAAAAAGTAATACTATCTACTCCTAAAAAATATGACTATAACTTCTTCTAAATCTATCACTTTAAAAGAATTTTTGGCATTACCAGAAACTAAACCAGCACGGGAATATATTAAGGGAAGAATTATTCAAAAACCAATGCCAAAAGGAAAACATAGTACGATTCAAACTGAATTATCTACTGCTATTAATATTACACTAAAATCACAAAAAATTGCCCGTGCTTTTTCTGAGTTAAGGTGTACTTTTGGCGATCGCTCAATCGTTCCTGATATTAGTATTTTAACATGGAATAATATTCCTCGTGATGATAACGGTGAAATAGCAGATTCATTTTATATTGCACCAGACTGGGTAATTGAGATTTTATCCCCTGAACAAAGTCAGACAAAGGTAGTAAAAAATATCCTCTATTGTTTAGATCATAGAACACAAATAGGATGGTTAATCGATCCTAATGATAAATCAGTGTTTGTTTATTTTTCTCAACAAAAACCAATGTTTTGTGAAGTGGAAAGTGATATTTTACCTGTTCCTGATTTTGCTAATTCTTTCCAATTAACTGTAGGAAAATTATTTGCTTGGTTACTGGAATAATTAGCTAATAAAACTCTATTTATTATTCATACATTCTATCCAACTATCATTAAAAATTGTCTTATAGATAGGGTTATGAATTTTTAAATATTTGTCATCTTTAATAATGAGTCCCGACAAAATTAGTTCTCTAATTTCTTCATCATCACTGATAGAATAATTATTACTATGTAAGATAGCTTGATAGCGTTTTAAGAGTTGTTTTTTATCAAGAGAACTTTGTAAAATGCGATCACGAATGGTTCTTAAATGTTCTGGTTCATCTTGACATTCCCAATTTTCTATAATCTGCGATCGCACTAATTGCTCAACCCATTGATTTTCCTGATCTTCAGGTATTTCTATGTGAGAATTATGAATTAATTGACATATTTTTTGGGTTAAAAAAGGTTGACCATTTGTCCAATATAAAACAGCTTTTAACACAGGTTGAGGATGATTGACTTTAGATTTTAATCCTTGTAATAAAGGTTGTGCTTCATAAAACTGAAATCCTTGCAAATAAATTACTTGACCAATATTAAAAGGCGTTCGTTTTTTATCTTCTAATAATTGAGAAGGACTAGCAACTCCTAATAAAGCAAAAGTTAGCCGTTTATAATCAGGATTATCAGCCCTTTTATTATAACAACTTCTCAAGAAAATAAAGAAGTCATCCATAGGAAAATCTAAACTTAAGACGCTATCAACTTCATCAATGAAAATTACAATACTTTTAGAGATATTTGGTAATATTACTTGATGGATTAGTTCTCCTAAACACTGTACAGGGGATAAAAAATCATGACTTTTCAACCAGTCTCTAAAATCAATTTTATCTAATAAATCTAATCCACTTAATAATATATAAATAAATCCTGCATACCATTGTTTTATGGTTAATTTTCGATTCCCAATTTCTGATAAATCGATAGCTACACAAGCAAAATTTTCTGCTTGTAATCGTTTCATTATTTGAACCCGTAAACTGGATTTGCCCATTTGTCTTGCATTTAAAATATAACAAAATTGTCCTGATTTTAATGATTTATAAACATAGCGATCAGCAGAACGAACTACATAACTAGGAGCATCTATCGGTAAACTTCCTCCTACTTGATAGTCATAATATTTCTCATCTTCAACACTTCTTAATAAAGCATTTTCTACCATTAAATCTGCTTGAGTTGCTTTAAGTATTTCTAAAGTTTCTGTTAGTTCTTGGGTTCTTTCAACAACTTTTTTCTCTAGGGTTGCACTGTAATGGGATAGTTGATCTTTTGCTTGTTGTAAATCTAAATTTTTTTGAGCTAATTCTTGAGTAAAATGAATACGTTCTGTTTCTGCTTTTTTTCTTTGAGTAATATCTTGAAAAGCTGCAATTACATAGGAAATATTCCCTTGTTCATCATAAATAGGTTGGGCAGAAATTTCTAAAGGAATACGCTTTTGATCATGACGAATTTCGATATCTGAAACCGTCGGATTCTCCCCCTGTAAAGCTCTATTAATAGGTAATTTTTCAAGAGGATATTTTTTTCCAGTGTCTAAACAATAGGGCTGATAAATTTCAATTAATTCATCATAAGTAACATCATTTAAAAGTTCTGTACCAAACATTTGTTGGGCTAAATCGTTTGCATAATAAGGAGATTTATTTTGAGCATTTATAATAAAGATACCCACAGGAATAGTAGCCAAAAATTGAGCTAATTGCTTTTCACTATTTCTTAAAGCTTCTTCCACTTTTTTCCGCTTTTCAATTTCTTTTTTTAACTTATATAACGATTTTTCTTGTGCTTCTTTAGCTGATTTTTCTTGTGCTAAAGCAGTTTTGATCTGTTTAACATGATTGATAGTTTTAGTGGTGGTAATTTCTAAATCTTTAAAATCAATCGGCTTCGTTAAAAAATCAAAAGCACCATAATTCATGGCTGTCCGAATATTATCAAGATCACCATAAGCAGAAATAATAATTGCCTTAATAATCGGGTCAATTTCCTGAATTTTAGTTAAGAGGGTTAGCCCATCCATTTCAGGCATATAAATATCAGTCAAAACAATATCAATATCCCCATAAAATTCAATATATTCTAGGGCTTCTCGCCCATTATGAGCAAATACAAAATCTAGTTCTTGTTGTTTTAGTTTTCTTCTAAATTTTTGTCTAATCAGTCGTTCTAGATCTAATTCATCATCAACGACTAAAATTTTAGGGATTTCCATATAACTCAAGCTTTAATTAAAGTAATTCATCGATTTTTTCTTTAAGATGTTCAAATTGAATGGGCTTAGTCAGATAATCATCTGCTCCATATTTTATAGCTGTTTGATAATTATAATCATCTCCATAGGCTGTGACCATAAATACCTTAATGTTAGGATGGTTTTCCTTAATAATTTTCAGGAGTTCTAAGCCATTCATGCCTGGCATATTAATATCAGCTAAAATAAGAATTAAATGATTTTCTTGCTTTTCCAGAGAATTTAAAGCATCTTCAGCCGAAAAAACAAAAGAAAATTCTAGCTTTCTTTGTCGAATTTCTTTTCTAAATTTTTGTTTAAACAAGAGAGTAATGTCTTGTTCATCATCCACAACCATTATATTCATAAAACAATTCCTGAAAATTTTTTAAATTAATCACCGATTTTTACCCTAACACCCAACTTTTTTAGCCTGTTTCGGACAATCAATGAAACCTCTAACTATTGAGTGATCACTATTATCCTAGGATGATAGTGATCACTCATCTCAGACATAGTTGATTTTATCTTAGCAGCCTATCCCCTTAAAGCTTTCTTTTCCTCATTTATTTGGGGTAGTTCACCCAAAGTTCTCAGACCCTGGTAGGATAAATCCTGACAGCTACTATAAAAATATAATTAAAATGACACATACAGATGGCATTGCCCCCCACGGTGGTCACTTAATTAATCGTATTGCCACCTCGGCAGAAAAAGCAGAATTTCTAGCCCAAGCCGACAAACTGCCCAGAGTTACCCTAGATGAACGGGCTACTTCTGACTTAGTTATGATTGCCATTGGTGGGTTCAGTCCCCTCAAAGGCTTTATGGAAAGGGCTGACTACGAAACTGTTGTGGAAGAAATGCACTTAAGCAATGGAGTGCCTTGGTCTATTCCTGTTACTCTATCCGTAAGTGAAGAAGTAGCGGACTCTCTCAAAGAAGGGAACTGGGTAAGATTAGACGATCCCAACGGTAACTTTATTGGGGTACTAGAACTGACCCAAAAGTATCATTACAATAAAACCCACGAAGCTGTCAACGTTTATAAGACTGATGAAAGTAAACATCCAGGGGTTAAAGTTGTTTATGATCAAGGGGCTGTTAATTTAGCCGGGCCCGTTTGGTTAATAGAACGGGATGATCACCCATTATTCCCCAAATACCAAATTGATCCTGCTGAGTCTCGAAAATTATTTAAGGAACGAGGATGGTCTACCGTTGTGGGGTTTCAAACCCGTAACCCCATCCACCGCGCTCATGAATATATCCAAAAATGCGCCCTAGAAGTGGTGGATGGACTGTTTTTACATCCCCTTGTCGGTGCCACCAAAAGCGACGATATCCCAGCCGATGTGCGGATGCGTTGTTATGAAATTATGATGGATAGCTATTTTCCCCAAGATCGGGTGATTCTTGCCATTAACCCCTCAGCGATGCGCTACGCTGGCCCGAGAGAAGCCATTTTCCACGCCATTGTCCGTAAAAATTATGGCTGTACCCACTTTATTGTAGGACGGGATCACGCCGGCGTTGGGGACTACTATGGAACCTACGATGCTCAACATATTTTTGATGAATTTGATCCCGAAGCATTGGGCATTGTTCCGATGAAATTTGAACACGCTTTCTACTGTAAACGCACTGGACAAATGGCTACCACCAAAACCAGTCCCAGTAGTAAAGAAGAGCGAATTCATTTATCCGGTACCAAAGTTCGAGAAATGTTAAGACGCGGAGAAATGCCACCCCCTCAATTTTCTCGTCCTGAAGTGGCAGCCGAATTAATTAAAGCTATGCAAAATTAGTTCGAGGAGGAGACTGGGGGACTGGGGGACTGGGAAGACAAGGAGACACGGGAGATGGGGGAGACTAGGGGAGACTGGGGGAGACTTTGGAGACAAGGGAGATGGGGGAGTAGAGGGAGACAAGGGGACTGAGGGACTGGGAGAAATGATTGATATATCTTCACCCTCTCACCCCCTCACCCCACACTCCCCACACTCCCCACACTCCCTATAACCCCCTCACTCTTCCTACTCCCTAGTTGTCACCCTTGAGAATCTTCGATATACTCCCTGTAAACTACACATTTGTAATAAAATAAATGAAGCCTACACATCTTAGCGTGAGTGTAATAGCGGTATCTTCCCAACAGAGCAAACAGAAACCATGAAATGGGATCGGCGGACTTTTTTACAGACCTTACTCACCTGGGGGGTCGCTCAAGAAAGCCTGACATGGCTACATCCAAACCAGCAACTTCAGAAATATTATCAAACTTTAGCAGAACCAACCCATCGTAAACTAGCCTTATTGGTGGGAATTAATGATTATGGACAAGGGTTCAACCTAAAAGGCTGTGTCACCGACGTTGAACGGCAAAAAGACCTACTTATCTATCGCTTCGGGTTTAACCCCCAAGATATTCTTACCTTGACCGATGAACAAGCAACCCGTCAAGGCATTGAAACCGCCTTTGTGGAACATTTAATTAAACAGGCCAAAGCAGGAGATGTGGTTGTCTTTCACTTTAGTGGGTATGGAAATTACGTTAAAATTCCTCCAGATTTAGCCCCTACCCTTACCGAAGGTCAACTACCAGGGATTATTGCTAAAGATGGCATCACCTTAACTCAAGGAAACCCCAACACCAATAATATTCTGCAAGATACGTTACGTTTATTAGGGCGATCTCTTTCCACAGACAAGGTAACAATGGTACTCGATACCAGTTATCACAGTAGCGGTCAAACCTTTCAAGGCCACCTGAGAGTTCGCTCTTTTCCTTCTCCTACTGACACCATTGAGCCAGAAGAATTTACCTTTCAATCACAACTTAAACAAAAACTTCCCAAAACCAAAGCTGCCAGCAATCCTGGCATTATTCTTAGTGCAGCTGGTTCAGAGCAAGTGGCAACAGAAATAAAAGGCAATGGTTTTAGTGCAGGGTTGTTTACCTATACCTTAACCGAACACTTATGGTCTACTGTCCCAGCGAGTCGCCTGAACATAACCCTAAATAAAACAACAGAAGAAATTCTCCCGATTATGGGAGCCAAACAACAACCCCAACAAGAAAATAGTTCGAGTCAACCCCTGTTTACCTATTATCTGCTTCCCCCCATATCTCAATCCGCAGAAGCTTTTATCAGTAGTGTTGATGAATCGGCTACAGCTACGATTACCTTAACTGGGTTTCCTGCGAATATTCTGCGATATTATGGAGTTAATTCTATTTTTTACCCCCTGGATCCTCCGTCATCCTCCGTTCCCTTACAACTGCGTTCTCGTAATGGACTCAAAGCCAAACTCCGACCACTGTCCTCACAACAAACCCCTAACCCATCCTTCACCGTAGGACAATTATTACAAGAATCCCTGCGTTGTTTACCTCACAACATCGGCCTAATCGTTGCCCTTGATCCTAAATTACAGCGTATCGAACGGGTGGATGCCACCAGTGCTTTTTCTGCTATTGATATTGTCTCTGATATTCTCACGGAAGGAGAACAACCCATCGATTGTATTTTAGGGTTGCGTTCCTCTTTTTCCACGCCATCCTCTCAACCCCAAGCAACAGAAGGATACGCTCTCTTTCTCCCAGGAGGAGGACAACTACCCAATACGGTTGGTAAATCAGGGGAAGCCATCAAATCAGCCATTGAACGGTTACGTCCCACCCTAGAAAAACTGTTAGCCATGAAACTATGGGGGTTAACCCTCAACGAAACTTCCTCTCAACTCCCCTGGCGCGTTACCCTAGAAAGTCTTGACCCCAAACCTTACCCCATCCAACAACGGCAAACCACCAGAACCCAAAACAAACCAGTACAACCAGAAACCAATCCGAGTCAGAATGAAACACCGGCCTTGAGCTTTTCAGGACTACCCAAAGTCCCCCGAGGAACTCGGTTACGTTATCGCTTAGAAAATTTGGGAGAACAACCCCTTTACTATTTAATTTTAGGCATTAACAGCAGTGGCAAAGCCATCGCCTACATTCCTCCCTATGAAGAAGCAACAGAACCCAATCAAGAGGAGCAACCCTTTATTGAACCAGGGAGGAAGAATTTTATCCCTGCTACCTCCACTGGCTTAACCTGGACGACCTCCAGTAGCCAAGGATGGGAACAGATTATGGCGATCGCTGCTGTAGCCCCTTTTGAGAAAACCCTAGAAGCCCTCAAAAAAATCTCAGAATTCAAAATTGACAAAGATCAAATTTTGACCTTAGAAAATCCTTTAGCAGTGGCTCAAGCTCTGCTACAAGACTTAGGGAATGCTAGTGACCAAACTAACACAATCCTTGAGCCTAGCCCTGATAACTATATCTTTGATGTTAAAGCTTGGTCAACCTTAAGTTTTATCTATCAAGTGATTTAAGCAGGTCAATAATTCCTGTTTTGACATCCTCACCGCCGTAAAACGGGCGGTGATTCCCAGACCTCACGATCTAGGTTTCTGCTTCAATGCAACTGCCTCTACCCACA
>JASJDW010000024.1 GCA_030064955.1 Crocosphaera sp. | reverse complement strand
TTATTTAATAAATCGACGGCTACATCATAACCCAATCCATAATAAACGTCAATAATTTTTATGGTGTTTTTATTTATTATTTTCTCTTGCATTTAATAAAGTTCGATAAACTTATATTGTGCTTTTTATTTTGCTCCTCAATGGGAATGAAATAATTCCTCAAATTCATCAGAAAAGAAGGTATAACAACCATCGTCAGCTATTTTCGGTGTAAATTTATTTTCTACCATTTATTGATTATAATCTGAGTTTGATGTAAGCAAAGGCAATAAAAAACTAAAGAATATACTTATTAGGAAGAAAGTTGCCAGAGTCTTGTAATATCATAATCATCAAAAGCAGAGTCTTTACTAATAACTATCAAATTTTCTACTAAACTTTGAGCAATAATTAATCTATCAAAAGGATCTTTATGATATGGAGGCAAAGTTGAAATTAAGTTTAAATGCTCTAAAGAAATAGGCAAAATTTCGATGTCATTGAGTTTGATTTGTTCATTAATAAAATTTGTATATAGTTTTGGTAAAATTAACTTACCAATATTAACTTTAATCGCTATTTCCCAAAGACTAGCAATACTTAATAATAAATCAACATCAGATTCAAGTAAATTAAAAAGTTGTTCTGGTATTTCGTCACTATCGTTAACAAACCAGAGGAAAGTATGAGTATCTAATAAATATTGCATTACATATACTCGGCAAATTCGGGTAATGGTTCATCAAAATCGTTACTGATGGTGATTAAACCTTTGGCACTGCCACGATGACGGCGTTTTGAACTTGGTTGATTGATTCTGGTTAATTTATATATCGGTTGAGCATTTTTGGTAATAATTATCTCTTGGCTCTCTGTGGCTAAAATTTCTAAGATTTCGGGATTTTCTTGGATTTTTTTTAGTTCTATTTTCATAATTTTTTTGTACCTAACTTGACTTATAAAACTTTCCTCAAAGCTTCTAACAATAATAAAACATTTTCAGGACGAGAATTATAACCCATCAAACCAATACGCCAAACTTTACCCCCTAACTCACCTAACCCTCCACCAATTTCGATATTATACTCTTTCAAAAGATAACTAGAAACTGCTTTTCCATTCACTCCTTCAGGAATACGAACCGTGGTTAACGTGGGTAAACGATACTGTTTTTCTACATGACAAACTAACCCTAATTTTTCTAACCCTTCCCATAATAATTCGGCATTTTTTTGATGTCGTTGCCAACAATTTTCTAACCCTTCTTCTACAATTAAAGCTAAGGCTTCCCTTAAACCATAATTCATGTTACAAGGGGCAGTATGATGATACTTTCTAGGTTCCCCCCAATACTGACTTAAGAGGTTCATATCTAAGTACCAATTAGACACTGGAGTAGCGCGTTTTTGCAACTTTTCTATCGCGCGATCGCTCATAGTAAACGGAGACAGTCCAGGGGGACAACCTAACCCTTTCTGACTACAACTATAGGCTAAATCTACACCCCATTGATCAGCATAAAAAGGAACTCCCCCTAAACTGGTGACAGCATCCACTAACAATAAACAATTATGTTCTCGACACAACTTTCCCACCCCTTCTAAGGGTTGTCTGACTCCTGTAGAAGTTTCTGCATTAACTAACCCTAAAATCGCCGGTTTATGGGTTTCTATCGCTTCTTTTAATTCTGCTAAACTGAAGTTTTCACCCCAAGGTTTGCTTATTGTCCTCACATCTGCACCATAACGGGTGGCCATATCCACTAAACGGTGGCCAAAATAGCCCATAACCCCTATCAATACCACATCCCCAGGTTCAACCACATTCGCTAAACTGGCCTCCATTCCGGCGCTTCCTGTCCCACTGATAGAGATAGTTAACCTATTCTCAGTTTGCCACACATACCTTAATAAATCTTGAATCTGATCCATCATTTCCAGATAAAATGGATCGAGATGTCCAATAGCAGGAAGACTCATGGCTGCTAAAATACGGGGGTTAGCATTAGATGGGCCTGGCCCCATCAGTAAGCGAGGGGGAATGGTTAAGGGTTGGGGTTGGGAAGGAATAGTCATAGGTTAGGTATGGCTGAACATTAGGGATATTCTATCAAACAAAGGACTACAATTGAGTTTCTTTGTGGTGTACTTCAAACGTAAGCACTCAGCCCTCGGCTTTGGGCGTTCAGCTTTTCAATTCTCTAACCTTTCTTAATATCTAATCCTCTTATCTTTGCGTTACCGAACGTTCCCAAGGTGAGGGAACCTCGCGCCGAAGTCTCTCGCTAGTTTTAACGTAAGTTCGGGATAAGCTGAAAGGCTAATTCTATCGTTACCCAAAACACCCGTTGTTTCGTCAATTATCTTCTAACTCCGAACTCCTTTCCTCTTAACCCCGAACTCAGGTTAGTTTTAAGCTGATAGCTGAATCCTTACCTTTAAACTAATTCAATATGAGAATCATCTCCTACCATAAATCTTAACGCTTTTGGTCTTTGAGGAGCCATTTCCAGTTTAGCTCGTTGTCCAATTAAACTATCAACAATTCTTTGATGAATTTCTAATATTTCTGCGCCTTCTAACAAGACGCTGTGTTCAATATCTGCATCAATTAAAGTACATTGATCGCCGATACTGGTATAAGGACCAATAAAACAATTTTCAATGTGACAATTTTCTCCAATAATGACTGGACCGCGAATGGTACTATTAATAATAGTTGCGCTTTCTTTAATATTTACCCTGCCACTTATTTTACTTTTTTCATCAATATTTCCTGCTTCATTAATAGTTAAATTAGTATCTAAAATAATGCGGTTTGCTTCTAATAAATCATCTTTTTTTCCTGTATCTAACCACCACCCTTGTAATTGTACTGATTCAACAATTTTCTGACTATCAATGAGTTCTTGAATCGCATCAGTAATTTCTAATTCTCCCCTAGCAGATGGTTGAATATTAGCAATGGCTTGATGAATACCAGGAGAGAAGAAATATACCCCAACCAATGCTAAATTTGAGGGGGGATTTTTAGGCTTTTCAACTAACTTTAATACCCTTCCTTTTTCATTCACTTCAGCTACCCCAAACGCGGTAGGATTAGGAACAGAACGTAATAAAATTAACCCATCTAAGTGCTTATTTTTAAACTTATCCAAAAAGATACTTAGATCATCTTGGATTAAATTATCTCCCAAATACATAATAAAGGGATCATCTCCTAAAAAGGGTTGAGCAATTTTGACTGCATGAGCTAACCCTAAAGGTTCATCTTGTACTATGTATGTAATATTAGCACCAAACGGTTTACCCAACCCACTTTTTCTACGGATCTCTTCCCCCGTTTCTGGACTAATAATAATGCCAATATCAGTAATTCCTGCTTTAACAATTGACTCAATTCCGTACCATAAAATGGGTTTATTGGCAACAGGAACTAATTGTTTTGCACCTGTGTAAGTAAGGGGTCTTAGTCTGGTTCCTTTTCCACCGGAAAGAATTAATGCTTTCATGATTTTTAGTTAGTTTTTAGAGAATTTGATTAACATTTTTTTAAGAGAATCACGCCAATACGGTGCGTTATATCCTAATCTTTTAGCTATCTTTTTTCCAGATAAAACTGAATAATGAGGTCGTTTGGCTGGGGTAGGATATTCTTCAGTTACAATGGGATTAACTTCCTTAATCTTTAAAGGAAATCCAAGGTTTTTTGCCTCTTCAAAAACAGCTACAGCTAAATCATACCAGCTTGCTACACCACTATTGGTAAAATGATAAATTTCTCTAGTTTCTGCTAGGTTAATATTAGTTAGTATTTGTGTTATGGTATTAGCAATATCATAAGACCAAGTGGGACTACCTACTTGATCGCTGACGATACCCAGTTGTTCTTTTTCTTTACCCAAACGTAACATGGTTTTAACGAAGTTACCTTTACCTTGAGTTCCATAAACCCAGGCTGTTCTCAAAATAACATAGCGATCGCCATTTTTTTCGATTCCTTGTTCTCCTGCTAGTTTACTTTGTCCATAAACCCCTAACGGATGAGTTGTATCTGTTTCTAAATAGGGGGTATTTTTTGTCCCATCAAACACATAATCTGTAGAAATGTGTACTAAAAATGCACCGATTTTTTGCGCTTCTTCTGCTATAATTGCTGGAGCAATCCCATTAATGGCAAAAGCTAACTCGGGTTCGCTTTCTGCTTTGTCTACGGCGGTATAAGCTGCGGAATTAACAATAATATCAGGTTTAATTTCTTGGATAACTTGGCGAATATTCTCAGAAGAGGTTAAATCAAGTTGCTGACGGTTAGTAGCAATGACTTCTCCCATGGGTATTAAGGTTTGTTGTAAGTCTTGGCCAACTTGTCCATCACTGCCAGTTAACAAGATTTTTTTCATTATTTTTCTGGGGTGAGAAACTATCTCTAATTCTACAAGCTTGGGGTCAAAAATGGAAGCAATGGGAAGTATCCCATTTTTGCAGAAAAAGTATCTTGGGAGTTTGACGAATAGACGGGGGGAAATTCATAACTATAAACTATCATCAATAAAAGACAATTTACAACTTTGGGATGATGCCAAGCAATATCAATTTAATTGCCAATAATGATAAATTTGTTGATTTTTTTCAACAGCTATTGCGGCTAAATAATTATCATGAGGAGTTAAATAAAATAAATGGTAATTGATATTATTGGATTCAGGTAAATTGATAAATCTTATAGGTTCATCCGTTGATATTTCTACTGTTTCTAATCCTCCAGTTAGTCCTTTACCAATGGCTTTTAAATAAGCTTCTTTTGCTGTCCAAAATTTAAAAAATTCTCCATTTTTTTCTTCCGATGATAATTTACTAATTTGTTCAAATTCTTTTTGACAAAAAAAACGTTTCGCTAAACTATCTGCTTCTGACATAGGACGGATATATTCGACATCAACCCCAATCGAATGATAGCAAGTTATTGCATAAATAGCTATATTTTCTGAATGGGATACATTAAATTGTAAATGAATTTTATTAATTTTCTCTAAGAGATAAGGTTTACCGTAAGCATTATAGTTAAATTCTATTTTTTGAGGAGGAATTGATAAATAAAAACTCAAAATATGTCTTAAACTACTTCTAGCTATAGTAAATCTTTTTTGATGTTTTTCAAATCTAAAATTTTGGGCTTTATTTTTTTCATCTTCATTTAAAATTTCAAACCCATTTTTAATATCTATAGATGATCGTTCTAAGTTGGTTTTCCATATATGAACTTCTTGAGGATTAATGGTTAAATTTTGAGGTGGATGTTTCCAAATAATATCCATAATTTAAGTATCAATGAATTTCTTTTAAGCAATACACAGAGAAAAGCGAAAGGTACTCCCTTTTCCCACTTCACTTTCTACTTCAATTTTCCCCCCTTGTAATTCTACCAGACGACGGGTAATTGCTAGGCCGATACCTGTGCCTCCAGAATACCGTGAACGGGACTTATCTGCACGCCAAAACCGTTCAAATACATAGGGTAAATCTTCAGATTTAATGCCTATTCCTGTGTCAATAACTTCAACCCAAACTTGTTTATTTTTTGCCCAAGCTTTAACAGTAATGGTTCCATTTTCTGTATAACGAATAGCATTACCAATGAGATTAACTAAGATTTGTTCACTGCGATCGCTATCTGCTAAAACTGGAGGTAATTCTTGAGGACATTCTAATGTGATCGTTGGTCCATCATCCATAATTTGATCAGCAAATCTTTCTACTAAAGAAGTTAATAAAGGAAGGAGATTAATAGGATATAAACTAATGGAAAGATAACCTGCTTCAGCTTTAGAAAGTTCTTGAAGATCATGAATCAATCTTTCTAATCTTCTGGTTTCTTTTACTAAGTTTAAATATAAGTCAGGAGAACCTTCAATTGAACCATTCGCTAACTCTTCTAAATAGCCTCTCATAATGGTTAAAGGAGTACGCAATTCATGGGTCATATCACTAATTAATTCTCGTCTTCTTTTTTCTACATCTTGTAAACTATTAGCCATAATATTAAAGCTATTTCCTAATTGATTCCATTCTGGAATGTCACTTTCGGGCATTCTTTCATCTAAATGGCCTTGGGCTAATTTTTGGGTAATTTCTTTCATTTGATTTAAGGGTTTGATGGTGCGACGAGAGACAAAATAACTTACTCCTCCAGCAGCACTAACCCCAAAAATAACTGACCAAAAGGCACTATTATTCCAAGCAGTTTCAAAGCCTTTTACTAAATAAGTTCTCGCTGAACGAACCGTAAAAAATCCTTGTTGTTCTAGCTTTTCTAAGCGAATAACAAACATTTTGGGAGAGGAGAATTTTGCTATACCGATAAAACTACCTAATCCCACAAACATTACTAAAAGATGAGATAAAAATAGACGGGTTCCTAGACTAAGTTTTGACATAATTTTTGAGATGATTATTTTGATTCAATATTGTAAAGACTAACTAATTTAGCAATAACAACAGCAGGATAAATTTGTCCTACTAACGCCTCTGCATTAGTCAAAGTCATAGCAAACGCATTATTAGGGGTAATATCACCATAACCTAATGTGGTTATGGTAGTAAAACTAAAATAAAATAGAGAAGAGTTATTTACTCCTTCAGGAACAGATAAAGCATTGGGGTCAAAAAACATAATAATTTGATAAAATAAAAACCATAAAATTCCTAACAGTAAATAAATACAAATTCCTCCACGAATTACACCTAAATCCACCTCTTCTTCATTATATATTCTTGAGCTAATTGCAATAATAACCAACATAATAAAAATACTATAAAAACTCTGAGATATCAAAGAAGTTAAATTAGTTAAGTAAACGGAATCAGGAAAAACAATAATATCAAAAATAAATCCTAGAGCAGCAATAAATCGAAATATAGAAAGAATTTTTTTTGAAAAAGCTAAGGTGTTTAAACCCAATAATAAAGTAATGAGAAAAAACAAACTAAGCAATAAATTAAGATTATGGTTAAAAGAAGCAAAAGGAACTAATAAAAAAACAATTATAAGATCTATAAATAGTCTAGTGTAGCCAGTAGTAACTGAATAGATTTTTGGGTATCTTTTCATCATATTAATAAGTTTGTAGTTCAAAGACTAAACATTATTTATGTTCATAAAGACTAACTAATTTAGCAATGACAACAGCAGGATAAATTTGACCAACTAAAGCTTCAGCATTGGCTAAAGTCATAGCAAAAGCATTCTTAGGAAGAATGTCACCATAACCTAATGTGGTTAAGGTAGTAAAACTAAAATAAAAAAGAGAGTCTTTGGTTAAATCTTCAGGAAAAGAGAAAGCATTAACATCAAAAAAAAGAAGAATTTTGTAAAAGAAAAACCAGAGAATCCCTAAAAGCAGATAAATACAAACCCCACCACGGATAACATTTAAGTTAACTTTTTCTTCATGAGAAATTCTTGAACCAATTCCAATGATAACTAAAATATAAAAAATACTATAGAAAGAATAAGACATCAAAGAAGTAAGAGCAGTTAAATAATTAGAGTTGGGGAAAACAATTACATCAGAAATAAATCCTAAAGCAGCAAAAAAACGAAATAAGAAAAGAATTTTTTTTGAAAAAGCCAGAGTATTTAAACCCAGAAGTAAGGTAACGAGAAAACAAAAACTGACTAATAAACTTAGGAAACGATGAAGGGAGGCAAAAGGAAGCAATAAAAAGAGTAACAATAAGTCAATAAACAAGTATTTGTAGCCATCCGTCACAGAATAAACTTTTGATGTCGTGTCCATGATTATGTTTAATTAACTAGAGGTAAATATTAGGTAAATAATAACCTTGAACAATGACTAGATAAATGGTTTGAAACAAATTATTTAGTTTAATGATCAACCAAGCATATCTTTGTTAGACTGATCGGGATTATATTTTAAATCATAGCAAACTCGGTTATCTGCCAGTATTTCACTGATCCAGGATTATGTTACTGTCCTTATCAAACGCTTTTATTAAAAGACCTGTTCTAAGTACCGTTTGTACCATTGTGATTATTCTTCTGGGAACTATCTCTATGGCAGTGTTACCCTTGGATAAGTTACCAGAGATCGCCCCAAAAAAAGTAGCTGTCACCGCTAATTATATCGGTGCAGATGCCAAAACCACAGAAGACAACGTTACCACCGTATTAGAACGGGAAATTAACGGAACCGAACAAGTCCGCTGGATCGACTCCTTTACCGATAATACCGGTAATGTCACCATTAACGTGACCTTTCCCACAGAAACAGACCGTAATACAGCACAGGTTTTAGTCCAAAATAAAGTCTCTCAAGCAGCCTCAGACTTACCCTCAGTGGTCAACCAAGCGGGAGTTAGAACCGATAAACAGTCTCCTAGTATTACCCTAATATACGCTTTTTACTCAGAAAAAAGGCCAGATGGAGAATATCTCTACGATAAAACCTTTTTATATAACTACGTCGATCGCTACATTTGGAACGAGATGAAAGGGTTGCCTGGTGTGGGTTCTGTAAGCTTGTTTGGGGGGGCAAAATATGCTATGAGAATATGGCTTGACCCCGATAAACTTGCAGCAAGGGGACTGACGGCGATCGATGTGATTAATGTGATCAATGAACAGAACTTTGATACCGGTGTGGGTAGAATTGGACAACAACCGGCACCCCCTGGCCAACAGTTTGAAATTCCTTTGCGGGCCCAAGGACGCTTTCAAAACGTAGCAGAAGCAGAAGATATGGTGGTTAAAGTGGGGGACGATGGCACGTTGATCCGCATCAAAGATGTGGGACGGGCAGAGTTAGGGATGGAAAACTATGACACCTTAGTAGATGTCAATGGCAACCCTGGAGTCGCTTTTTTAATCTATCAGTTACCTGGCAGTAACGCCTTAGAAACCGCAGACGCAGCAAAAGCAAAAATGGCTGAGTTGGAACCCAGTTTCCCTCCTGGGTTAAAAGTGGTGATTGGGTTGGATAACACCCTGTTTGTCAATGCGTCTATTCAAGACTTATCCGTTACCCTATTACAAGCGATCGCCTTAGTGGTATTGGTCATCTTTATTTTCCTCCAAGACTGGCGAACCACCATTATTCCTGGTATTGCTATTCCTGTCGCCTTAGTGGGGGCGATGATCGGGTTAAATGTAATGGGGTTCACCCTCAACCAGTTAAGTCTCTTTGCTTGTGTATTGGCTACTGGGTTAGTGGTGGACGATGGGATCGTTATTGTAGAAGCGGTTTCCAGTAAGTTATCTCAGGGAATGCGGCCAACTCAAGCAGCAATGGATGCAATGGATGAACTGTTTGGGGCAACCATCGCAACATCAGTAGTATTGATGGCCGTATTTATCCCCGTTTGTTTCTTCCCAGGAACCACAGGGATCGTTTATCGACAGTTTGCTTTAACCATCATTTTTGCTGTTTTATTTTCCACCTTCAACGCTTTAACCTTCTCCCCCACCATGTCGGCCATTTTACTTGGACCCCCCGAAGAAAAACATGGACCGTTGGCCATCTTTTTTAGGGCGTTTAACAACGTTTTTGAGGTCATTCAACAAGGATATGGTCATTTTATTCGCTTTTTAACCCATGTCAAAATTATTGTCATGGCCTTATTTATTGCTGGTTTGATCGCCACAGGATGGATATACAATACCATGCCATCTGGGTTCATTCCCGCAGAAGATCAAGGCTACTTTTTCGGTATTACCAATGCCCCCCCTGGTGTCTCTCTCAACTATACCTACGCGATCGATCAACAAACCACAAAAATTATTCAAAATATGCCCAATGCGGATCAAGTATTGGATCACGTAGTAACCTTGTCAGGGTTCTCTTTTGAAGGAAGAAACGCCAATAAATCCCTAACGTTCGTTAAACTTAAACCGTGGGAAGAACGTCCAGGTCCAAAAAACTCAGTCTTTGGTCTTACCCAATATCTTAACCAAACCTTCGCCAAAGAAGTGACAGGGGCAAGGGCGATCGCCTCTAATGCGCCTCCGGTGGATGGTTTGAGTAACTACGATGGATCGGAAATTTTTATCCAAGATCGTCAGTTGAAAGGAATGCCCGCTTTAATTGATAATGTTAAACAAGTGATCGTTGCAGCCAACGAAAGAGAAGAGATCGGCGTAACTTTCACTCCTTTTACCTTTGATAGTCCTTTAACCACCATAGAGATCGATCGAGCAAAAGCCAAGGCCCAGGATGTAGAAATTAACAACATTTTGAGAACCTTACAAATTTATCTCGGTTCTAACTATGTTAATCAATTTGTCTTTGAAGGCCGTCTCTATCGAGTTTATGCCCAAGCCGAAGCGGTTGATCGGGATAACCCTCAAGATATTGGTCGCTTTTATGTGCGATCGCGTAACGGTTCGATGATCCAACTGAGTAACTTAGTGACAACCAACCCTACTACTTATCCTCCTATTATTACCCATTACAAAACCTATCCCGCCATTAAATTAATTGTTTCACCGGCACAGGGTTATAGTTCCGGTCAGGTTATTAAAGCTATGGAAGAGGTAGCGGAAGAGATTCTACAGCCTGGTTTTGGTTATGAATGGACCAATACCGCAGCCGAGGAAAAAACCTCGGGAGGGGCAGCCCCTATTGTGTTTGGGTTAGCATTTGTTATGGTATTTCTGGTGTTAGCAGCGCAATATGAAAGTTATATCGACCCCACCATCATTCTTTTAACGGTTCCTTTGGCTATTTTAGGAGCATTGGGAATGATTTGGTTACGGGTGACATTGATACAAACCGTACCGTTTAACCCGGGTAATGGCATCTGGCCAGTATTAAATAATAATATGTATGCCCAGGTAGCATTGGTTATGTTAATTGGGTTAGCGGCGAAAAATGCCATCCTGATCGTAGAATTTGCTAACCAGTCTCATGATCTAGGGATGAGTATCACCCAAGCTGCCATTAACGCAGCCGAACAACGGTTACGTCCCATTTTAATGACCGCAGTTTCATCTCTGGTAGGGTTTGCCCCTTTATTAGCTGCTTCGAGTGTAGGGGCAGTTAGTCGTTGGTCTTTGGGAACGGCTATTTTTGGGGGTTTGGCCTTGGCAACGGTGTTAAGTTTGGTACTGGTTCCTATTCTTTATATTGTCATCAAGAACTTTGAAAAATACATCTTGGGTGGGGATGATGGAACCCCTCCTGGGGATCCTCGAAATGGTAATGGAAAGGGGAATAAACCCTCTCCCACTGCACCAGAAGAAGAAAAAACCCCCGTTTTTCCTGTGTCTTCTCAAGGGGAGTAATTTAGACAAAATGGAGTAATTAAAATGTTTAAAAATTGGACATTTAATGATTGGATGAATCATCTTCTTTTCGTCGGGACAATCATTTTATTAATCATTTCTTTTACCTAAACAGGAAGGTTGTTATTATGAATATTAGGAAAATTCTTTTTGCTGGTATTATAACTGCTTTAATCGGTGCTATGTTTGGTTTAGCTGTTACTAAAATAGCACAGCGAGAACAACGTAAAAAAATTCTAGTGGTAACAGGTGCAACTTTAGGCTTTGTTATTGGTGCATTTCAAGAGTCTATTCAACAACAAAAGAAACTTCGAGATGAGGAATATGGTGATGTTAACTCTTGGAAATAAGCTTTGAATTTAGAATGAAGAATTTAGAATTTTTTGATGAGTTTTTCCCAATTTTTGTCACTTTGTCAATCTTCGGCGAATTGTGTCTATGTTGGCCTTCATTCCGTTTTGACCAATGGCACCAAGTGCATCATGTAATCTCGTTTTCCTATTGGTACACCAGCCATGCGAAGAATGTTGTAAGCGGTAACCAGATGGAAATAAAAGTTTGGAATTAGAAATTCATTCACATAGGCACTACCAGATAGCTCAATATAGAGACTCTCACCTAACTCAATGCGCGTGTTTTGAGATAGCTTTTCATCTTCAACGTTAATACCTAAGAGACGTTCCTTCGTGTTTCCTATGTGCTGATATGCCTGTGAGAGAGATGTGACTTCTGGATCTAAATTATTTGCAGGTTTGTCATCACACCAGAGAGCAAAGTTATGTGGTTGATTGCAGGTGAAAGCAATTTGTGTACCAAAGGGAAACATATCAGTTGCAATACGCTTTTGAAGAAACAACTCTTGATCACCAAAATGAGTTTGAGCTACCTTCAATAGACCCTCAAGAGTTCCTAAGCGACTTTGGAAGAGAGTTCGAATTGAATCTATACTCTGATTTGGCATTTCGTCTTCCCTTAAAACTTAATTCTATGAACCTTAATTGTATCAGCAATTCTCATGTTGATTGTATCAATTAACTAACTAACCACTGATAACCTGCTGTTAATTTCTCTTTAGCGTTTTCTTCGACAATATTTCCATGAGCCATAATGACTCGTTGGAAATCCCAAGCTAGTATTTTATCTATAGCTTGACGAGTTATTTCTTTATCTCGTGTAGCGATTTTTTCTAACCACGAGGGTTTGAGAGATCGATTACTACCAAGAATTCGAGTGGCGAATTGTGTTATGAAAGGAAAATTGCAATCGAAATTGAAAGCACTATCAGTAATAATTAAGGTTTTACTATTTGGGTGAAAAAAAACTATCTCATTTACCTCAGCAATTTTGGGCGGAATAAAAACTTGAAACCCTTGAAAGGGGATATATTCTAGTTCACCATTAAAATTAATTACGTCTCGCTCAAAAGTAAGCGAAATCTCTAAAGAGGGTTGTTTTGTTTCAAGACCTAGGGGTGCAATTAGTTTGGCTTGAGGGTACAGTTGGTGAGAATGTTCTAAATATAAATGATGAAAAAGATTGGGAGCAATAATATATTTAACCGTACCCAAATTACTTAACTGTTGCTTGAGAGCAAAATTGATTTTAATGGGAGAAATCAGTAACAAAGAACAATCAGATTGCAAAATAACAGTCATTCTTGTTCCAACTTCTAATCCTAAAAATTTTAAAGGTTGTTCGGCAACCCAGATACAATGGTCTACTTGTTTCAACATTACTGGTTATCTAAGTATTAAAGGTTTTTGTCTCCTTAAGTGTTTTAATTGGGAGTCCTGAATAGTCATACTTCGAGTGTACACTCGAAACCAAACTTAAGTACCTAAACATAATTAATGGCACATTCTCATGTCATTTTTGAATGACTGTATCCTTTCCCTATTCCCTATTCCCCGTTCCCTATTCCCTGTCTCAATTTTGTAATTTATTCTGTGTACTCACTTTATTTAGTCAAAAATGTCCCCACCCGTTACACTAGGAGGAGATGTTAATATTACTTTACAAACTGCGATCGCCATGCAAATAGCTGATCTTTCTTCTAAGTCTTCCCCTAATGGACAATATTGGCAATGGCAAGGCCATAATATCTACTATGTCCAAGCTGGAAAAAAACAACTTAGCCATCATCCTTTATTATTAATACACGGGTTTGGTGCATCTACAGATCATTGGCAGAAAAATATTGCTCAATTACAAGAAGATTTTGAAGTTTGGGCGATTGATTTATTAGGATTTGGTCGCTCAGCAAAACCTAAATTACAATACAGTGGGGATCTTTGGCGAGATCAATTAAAAACTTTTATCACAGAAGTTATTGGTCAGCCTGCTATTTTAGCGGGTAATTCTTTAGGCGGTTATGCGTCCCTTTGTGTGGCTTCTCAATGTCCAGAAATTTCTAAAGGACTGATTTTAATCAATAGTGCAGGTCCTTTTAGCGATCGCCAAAAAGTAACCAAACCAAAAAGAGTACAAACAATAATGCGCTCTATTTTATTACAACCTTGGGCAAGTTATTTATTGTTTCAATATATGCGCCGTCCTGGAAAGATTCGTAAGACACTAAACAAAGTTTATTACAATAAAGAAGCGGTAACAGAACAGTTAGTTAATAATATTTATCGTCCTTCTTGTGATCCAGGTGCAGCACAAGTATTTGCTTCAGTTTTCAAAACACCACAAGGAGAAACTGTGGATCGTTTACTAGAAGAATTAAAGCATCCCTTACTAATGTTATGGGGAGAGAAAGATCCTTGGATGAATGCACAAGAAAGAGGCGAAAAGTATCGTCAATATTATCCTAATTTAACAGAATGTTATTTACAAGCTGGTCATTGTCCTCATGATGAAATTCCTGAGCAAGTTAATAGTTTAATTAAAAATTGGCTATTGAGTCTATAGCTGTTTAAACCTGAATCTAGGGAATTTAACGCTATAATTGTAATAAAACTTTACATCAAGTAACAATTCGTGAAAGCAAGTTGATGCTTAAGGATTTCAGTGTGATGAAATTATGAAAATAAATCAAATTAAGGTCTACCTTGAAGATCCCAATCCTCAAAATCGGCTCAAAGCTATTGTTGAGCTAAGGAATTACCCACCGAATGTAGTTGTTCCCTTACTCAAACAAAGAATGTATGACAAAGAATTTGTGATTCGTTCCTTTGTGGCAATGGGGTTGGGTTATAAACTGAGTGATGAAGGGTTTAACATCTTGCTCAGTTTGATTGAGAATGAGAAAGATCCCAATGTATTAGCCGAAGGAGCTAATTCCCTCGCTAAATATGGAGAAAAAGCAATTCCCCATCTGCTAGAACTTTTTAGAAGAGAATCTCACTGGTTGCTCCGACAAAGCATCTTAGCTGCGGTAGATGAAATTGGGTCTCCAGATGTTTTTCTACAGCTTTGTCAATGGGGATTAGAAGGGGATGATCTCACAGTAAAATTGGCATCGATTTCTTATTTGCGAAAATTAAAAGGAACCCCTTTAGAATCGGAGGCCATCAATGTACTCCTTGACCTATCAACCAGTGAAATAGTAGCAATTAGAGGGCAGGTTGCTAGAGTTTTAGGAATTTTTGAGGCTCCTGTTGCTAGAGCAGCATTAGCACAATTACGAGAAGACCTAGATCATAGAGTCGTAGCTGCAACTCTAGAAACCTTGCTCTGAGTGCTAAATTGACATACTCCACTCCCTAAAGTGAGTGGATTCTCCAAACATCACTATTTTGGATTACTGGCTCGTCCAGATCGCTTAACTATCTCCACTCTCGCAGTAGTTAGCCATAGGCGGGGCTGTCCCCAGTCGTTCAGGTGGTTGGCCTCAGTTTTCGGATGCCCGACCATACTGTTTATGATCTAATTTTGGTTGATTTAATCTTTGGTACTTCTCTCGTTTCCCTAGCTGTTTTTACTGTGCTTTCGCCACCACAGGTTTATTAGTTTCGACCTTCTCGGAACGCTTGGCCTCTAGTATGGCCTAGCCTACGCAGTAGGGGGTCGGGTATTTCAACCAGACAAATTTTAGCACAAATTTCGCTGACTGTACGCCCCCTCACCCCGCCCTTTCGGGCAAAGTAAAAAGGCAAAAAGCACTCATGCAAAAATAAAATTTAGCCCGACTCGCGCGTTCCCATGGCGAGGAAACCTCGCCGGGGTCGCTCGTCAGTTGGGTTTGAAGCCTCTTCATTTATGAAGAAAAAACAAGAAAAGAATCGTTTTCTGAATCCTCTTACTTTTAGGAAGAGGTAAAAATGATTGTTCGCTAGAGCCGGAACGGAGTGAGGAACTTTTGACTTCTAACTTTTGACTTGTGAAGGCGGGGCTTTAAACCCCTAATTTTTCGGTAATCTATTTGTGCTTGCTTAAAGGGCGAACGATGGGACTTGAACCCACGAATGCCGGGACCACAACCCGGTGCCTTAACCACTTGGCTACGCTCGCCATACATCTTTGTTATTATAACATAGTTTTCTGCTTCTGCACAAAAAAATATAGGGTCAATCCATCGATTGACCCTACAAAATACTTTAGTTATGGTTCAAATTAACCGACGAAAGCTTTGCGGGGTTCTGAAACACCACCAGACTCAGTTCCTTTGAGGTAAGCTAACATGGTATCAGCGTCAGATACTTCAAAGGGATCAGTAGGACAGTTATCACTGAAGTCGGGTTCAATAAAGATTTTTTCGATTTTGCAGTCGTTAACTAGCATAGAATAACGCCAAGAGCGCATTCCAAAGCCGAGGTTAGATTTCTCAACCAACATACCCATTTTACGGGTAAAATCTCCATTACCATCGGGTAATAAGAAGACATTTTTCGCTTCTTGTTGTTTACCCCATTGGAACATAACAAAAGCGTCGTTGACGGAAATACAAACGATCGCGTCAACCCCTAATGCTTTGAACTCATCATATAACTCTTCGTAGCGAGGTAAGTGGTTAGATGAACAAGTGGGAGTGAATGCACCAGGTAAGGAGAAAACAACGACTTTTTTCCCCTTGAAAATTTCTTCGCTGGTTAAATCTTGCCAACGAAAAGGGTTAGGTCCAGGAACAGACTCATCACGAACACGGGTTTTAAATACAACACTGGGTACAGTTTCGATAACGCCCATATTTCACCTCTTGACAATCAAGTTTGTATCAGCTTTTACTGCTTTATCTCAGAATAATTCTTATTTAAGAAAAAGTCAACAGTAATAATTACCTAATTTCTTGAATAATCTTAATATAAGACCTAATCTAAAAAACATTAAATTATAATATAAAAAGGCATTAATAAGAGAAAGTTAAGGGGATGAAAAAAGAAGCAAATATCATCGTAAATACTCTAAAAGCTAAAAAATTACGGGTTACGCCACAACGTTTTGCCGTTTACGCCAATTTGCTCAGCAGAACAGACCATCCGACCGCTGAGCAAATTTTAACCGATCTCAATAAAAATGCCCCTACTTCTTCCCAAGCAACGGTTTACAGTGCTTTACAAGCGTTACGTCAAGTGGGTTTAGTGCGAGAGGTATTGTTAGAGCCAGGCATTTCTCGCTATGATGCCAACATCGATCCTCATCATCACTTTCGCTGTCGTTGTTGCGGGGTGATTGAAGATATCCCTTGGGACACTTTTGAATCGTTCAATTTACAAGGGTTACGGCCTGGTATTACCCCAGAACGGTATGAAGTGATCGTTGAGGGTGTATGCGATCGCTGTTAAAAAAGTTCCCTCAACTGTAGGTTGGTCAAACCTCTAAAAATGAAACCCAAAAACGTTCTCCCTAACCCCAAAGTAAGTTTGCGTACAACTTTAATAATTTCCTTGGTTGTTCAAATTATTACTGCTGTTGGGTTAACAGGATGGTTATCGTTTCGCTATGCTCAGAAGTCAGTTAATGAATTAGTAACTCGCATCAGCGATGAAGTTACAGCCAAGGTCAAAAAGCACATCAAGACTTTTGCCGAAAAACCCTATGAATTTTTACAAATAAATGTAGCAGCCATTGAATCAAGAAGTTTAGACCTGAGTGATTATCCGACAATGGCACGTTATTTCTGGAAACAGACCCAGATATCTCAGGCCGTACCTTATGTTTACTTTGCTAACCAGCAAGGAGATTTTGTTGGAGTTTGGCAACAGCGAGAAGATTTCACGACCCTCCAGTTAAGAAACCAACAGACCAGTCCACACCGAGAAATGTATCAACTGGATAACCAAGGAAACCCCACTAAGTTGATCAAGCGTATCATCTACGATCCTCGTCAAAGACCTTGGTATCAAACAGCAATCAAAGAAGGTAAACCCAGTTGGACTTCTATCTATGTGTTTGCCACCTCTCCCCGTCTTGGGATTACCCATGCGATTCCCGTGTACGATCAATCCCAGAAGGTTCTCGGAGTCCTAGCTGCGGATTTAACTTTATCGGATATTAGTCATTTTCTCAAACAGATTAAAGTGGGATACTCAGGAGAAATATTTATCATTGAGAGGTCTGGAGAGATTGTCGCCAGTTCAGCCGATGAACCCCCTTTCCTTAACAGTGAGACTGGACAAAAAAGACTAGCTGCGGTGCAAAGTAGCAATATTGTGATTCAAGAAACTGCCCAGAATTTGCTGATGAGATTTGATAGTTTTGAGAACATTGACACCAGCAAGCGGTTAATGTTGGAGATTGAAGATCAGCCCCAATTTTTACAAGTGACACCTATTCAAGATACTCATGGTCTTTATTGGCTGATGGTGGTAGTTATCCCTAAAGCTGACTTCACTAAAGAGATTGATATCAATATTCGCAATATGGTCATTCTTTGTGTAGTCGCTTTGGCTGTTGCGATCGCCTCAAGTATAATCACCTCCCGATGGATTACTGCGCCTGTTATACGAATCTCCCAGGCATCAAAACAACTGGCTCAGGGTAATCTTGAGCAACAACTAAAACCTAGCTTCATTGTTGAAATTGATACCTTAGCCCAATCGTTTAACATGATGTCTGCACAATTGAAGGCATCCTTTGACTCCCTTCATGAAAGTGAGGTTTCTTTAGAAGAGGCTAATCAGAAATTAGAGCAAAAAGTAGCTGAAAAAACCGCTTCTCTAGAGCTAAAAAATCATAATTTACAAGAAACGTTAAAAACCCTAGAAAAAACTCAATTAGAACTGGAAAAAGCCAATAAAAAACTGAAAAAACTTGCTGGTATTGATGCTTTAACCCAAGTGGCCAATCGTCGTCAGTTCAATCAATTACTTGAGGAGAAATGGCAACATTGTCGTCGGGAACAACTCCCGTTATCTTTGATTTTAGGGGATGTGGACTTTTTTAAAAGCTACAACGATTTGTATGGTCATCCAGCAGGCGATCGCTGTTTATTTGAAATTGCACAAGCAATGGTTCACGCTGTTAAACGTTCAACCGATTTAGTGGCACGTTATGGAGGGGAAGAATTTGTCATTATTTTACCCAATACAAATCTTCAAGGGAGTGTAGAAGTAGCCACTTTGATCCAAACTCAAGTCAAGAAACTTAAGATTATTCACCAAGACTCTCAGGTGAGTTCCTTCGTTACCATGAGCTTAGGGGTGGCTACTGTGGTGCCTCAACAGAAATTATCCCCAAAAATGTTGATTAAAGCAGCAGATGAGGCTTTGTATCAGGCAAAAGAGGAAGGACGCGATCGCATCATAGCCAAATTAGTTTAACTTCAGTTTGGTTTAATGGCTGATGGGGTGTAGGGTGTAGGGTGTAGGGTGTGGGGTGACGGGGGATCTTGAGTGTGGGAAGAGAGGGGAGTGTGGGGAGTGTGGGAAGTAAGAATAGTCTCCCTTGTCTTCCTTGTCTCCCCCATCTCCAAAGCCTCCCAGTCCCCCAGTCTACCCGTGAGTTACTTACCTTTGTTGAACTCACGTTGATTTAATAAATAACTTAAAGCAATTCCTGTTTGTATTCCTACTAATATCCACACGATTACTAATCCGATAACTTCTCCCAAAAAAAGATGAGTGATTGAGTGTAGTATCCCTCCTATTATCCATCCGATTGATAATCCTAAAGACCAACTGATGCCACTAATAAGAATCCAAAGATAACTTTTAGATACAACAGGTCTCAAACTCAACCATTGCCAAAAACCGACCCATATTCCTGTGATACCTCCTAACCTTAATCCTGTGGTTAAACGAACTGTAATAAAATCAGTTCGGGGTGTAAACCAACCTATCGCCCCAAAGCTACTTGCTCCCATCAAACTCCAAGCAATAAATGTAAATAAGATCCATAACCAAGCACGAGCCACGAAACGACTTAAAATTAACGCTTGAAAGAATCCTATGATAGTTGCGCCAAGCATGGCATGAAACACATTCAAATCGGGAACCTCACCAATTTCAATCCAGACCAAACTAGATAAAAATCCTATCACCGTAACCCCAGTCCAGGCTAAATAATTAAATTGGAGTAATAATGATTGGTGTCGATTTCGAGTTATCGATGATCTCATATATTGTATACTCACATCTTGAATCTTTGTAATAAGGCTCTAAATTTTAGGAGTCAGGAGTCAGGAGTCAGGAGTCAGGAGTCAGGAGTTAGGAGTTTATATCGATTTAAAACTAACATCTTGCACCAAAACAAATAAACTTAATAACCATAAAAAGGTAATCAATTTTTAATAAGTTAGCATCAAAATGCAACACTATTGACTATTCCCCGTTCCCTGTTCCCTTTCACCACTAGCAAATTTTACACGAGGTGCAAGATCTCAGTATAAAGATTTTAGCTTTATTCAGCAAACCCTAAATAGGGTGGACAATGCCCACCCTATTATTTTAATTCATCGCTTCTTTAATCGCTATTTCTAATAACTCATCTAGGGGAATACCCTTGGCTTTTGCCATTGCAGAAATAACACTTTTGGGGGAAAAAGAACAGTATAAACCGGCTTCTAAGAACCAGGGTTGTCCTTGAGGATCGATACGAAAATCAAACAAACTATAATGACGGCAACCTAACGCCTGATGACATTGCTTAACTATGTTTTGAACCCGTCGGGTAGCTGGATCTTTAACATCAACGATCCAAGATTTCTTATTGCCCTTAGCAGCATAAGCTAATTCCCCCGATTCATCTTTTTTCAGTTTGTCTTCATAGTTACGGATAGGATTATTTTCATTACTAACGGCGTATTCTTCTAAAGGTAAACTAATTAACTCACCTTCTTTAACAATGGTGCCACATCTTACTTCTCTTCCTAGTTCAATATATTCTTCAACTAATACCTCATCTGCATATTCAAACGCTTTTTCTAAAGCTGCGTCATATTCGGCCATGGTTTTAACCAATGTTACCCCTAAGGAGTTATCAGCGTTAGACGGTTTAATAATAACGGGTGGGCGCAAGTTTGGGGTGTCACCCTGGCGCAAAAGTTCCCCATAGGGTACTTTAACCCCTGTAGCAGCAACGATCGCCTTTGCTTTTGCTTTATTTGCCGTCAAGGCCATTAACTCCGCTTTGTTGCCCAAATAAGGGATATTTAGGAGGTCAAATAACCCGCGATACTGAGTCATTCCAGGGATGCAAAACATTTGAGGTAATACTAAGTCAATATTTTGTTCTGCGATCCACTGTATAGCTTGAGATAAGGATAGGGGTGTGGCTGCATTAATATCTTCTCTGCTTAAGGATGCTGGAAAACGCCATAAGCGATCGGGGGTAACATAAGCAATAGAAAAACGATAACGAGAAGGGTTGGCGGTTGCTGCAATGCACTCTTTGCCATAAAGACGAGATAAGTCGCAATAAAACTTATTTTCAGCAGAACCCACTAAATGAAGAATGTGAAGAATAGACATGGTTAAGTTTCCTTATAGATAATATAGGGCAAAAGGTGGGAGGGGTGGGGAGTGTGGGGAGTGTGGGAAGTAGGGGAGGTAGGGGAAGAATAGTTATGTTTTCAGAGAAGATAGGGTACGATAAAAGCCGTATACAGCCATTCCTGCCACCATACCGGGTAATACTTCATAGATGACACCCGATAGGTTGAGGACTAACTTCCAGATCAAAGCGGTTGTGACACCCATCGTCATCATGGCGATCGCCCCAACGGTATTGATGGGTTGTTGCGATACTTTGACCAGTAATAGTGGACCTAACCCAGAGGCTAAAACTGACCAAGAAAAGGTAACTAAAGCGAAGACATTATTATCTCCAGCAAGGGCAATGATTAAAATAACCCCTGTAACACTTAACGTCCCTATTTTGGCAAAGTTGTAAGATCTCGACATTTGGGGAAAGATATCTTGTGTCAGGGCTGCTGAACAAGATAAGATTTGGGAGTCTGCGGTGGACATGGTTGCAGAAAAAAGTCCCGCCAAGATCAACCCCACTAAAACAACGGGTAACAACTCCAAAGACAGATAGGGTAAGGCTAACTCTGGATCACCGGATGTCGATAAGTCTGGAAGTAAAACTCTTGCGCTTAACCCAATACCCAACGCAGAGAAAGAGTTCATTAACCCTAAACTGGTTTTCAAGTTTCTGGCAAAACTGAGATGTTTTACTGAGTCGATGGCCATGGCCCGAACCATAATATGGGGTTGGCCGACAACTCCAAACCCGGCAACGATCCAACCGATAAAAAAAGGAATAAAGCCTAAAGGCAAAGACTTAGGGTTAAAATTGGTTAAATTTGGGTCAATATTGTTTAAAGATTGCCATAAGCTAGGAAAACCACCACATTTAATTACTGCTACTATTAGTAACAGTAACAAGGAACCTAACATTAATATTCCTTGTAAGGCATCTGTCCAAATAGAGGCACGAATGCCTCCAGAAAAGCAATAGATGACCACAATGATAGCACCGATGATGATGCCTAGGTTATAATTCCAGCCAAAGACGGTATTAAGGGCTTTACTACCAGCTACCAGTTGGGCAGCAGCGTAGGAACCAAGGAAAGCTAGGATAATAAAGGCAGAAATTAGGGAAATAAGACGATATCCTTTGATATTTTGGGCGAGAAAAGCAGAAACAGTATCCGATGCTGTTGCTTCAGAAAGCTGTCTGAGGGGTTTAAAAACAAACCACCACGCCAGATAATCGCCGATCGCCCACCCTATGGTTAGCCAGATAGTAGAAATGCCAACTTTATAGGCAAAACCCACTTGTCCGATGAATAATAAGCCACTTTGCCCTGTGGCCATGGCTGAGAGGGCGGTTAACCAGGGGTTAACGTTACGACTGGCTAATAAATAGTCAGTGGTGGTGGCTTTTTTTCGAGTAGCTGAATAGGTTCCTACCCCTGTAAATAACAGCAGGAAAAAGATAAAAGTAATGATAATTCCAATTTGATCAACCATTGTTTTACAGTTAGGTTAGAGGTTTCATGAAACGTCTCTACATTGTTTGATGTTGAATTACCTAGTCACCACCAATTTCCACTAATTTACCAATATTAAAGTCAATTTTCACCCAATTTTTTAAATTCAATAAATTTTGTAGTAATAATAAGCTAATTTGCCAATGAGGATTCATTAAAAAAGGTAGGGGATCATTGAGTTGAAAAATAGCATCAGTTCCTGTGGTAATTTTCTTAATCCAAGATTGAAAATCTGAGAGAGAACGAATCCCTGTTAAACGCCAAATCTCGTGGTATAGCCAATATGTGGGCTTACTATTTGTTAATGGAATGATGGGTTCTTCACCTTTTTTACCATCATTTAGATAAGAATCAGCGACCCCTGGATGATTATAAAACATGGTGATAGCTGAATGGGTACGGGGGTTACATTCGATTGGGTAAACGGTGCCATCTTCTGACTGAATAAAGTCAAATGAAATCTGTCCTGTTAGATTTAATTCTTTGACAAATGTTTCTATCCAATCGTAAATTTCTGGTTTATCAATATGTTCATAATTAATTTGAAAATGAGATGATTCTGAACAACAATTAAGTCTAATTTTTCCTTTCCTTACGGTACTGTGGGTGCAATATTCTTTCCCTGTTATAAATTCTTGCATTGTCCAGGGGTTATCTTTAGTAATGGGCAAATTTTTAACATAGTCTTCCATTCCTTCAAAGGGAAGTTTGGTCATATCTAAGCGAGAAACTGAGTCATATTTAATACTTTTTAAAAGATACTTTTTCCCTTGATTAGTTTTAAAATCAAAATTTAGTATTTCTTGTGGATCAGTTATTAGAAAAGCTTGAGGTGAAGATAACCCTAACGCCTGTGCTTGTTGGCATAATTCAAACTTATCATCTAACATTTTGGTAATGTCAGGTTCAAAGTGCATGATTTCACAATAAGGAGCTAATAAAGTGCCAGCTACTGAGTCATAATAACTAGCAACTGGACTCGATACAGGAATAAAAATATCAATGTTTTCTTTTTGTACAATATTTAATAATCCCTGATAGTATCCTGCTTGATCTTTTTCTGGTGCAGGAACCGTATAAAATCCCTTAACTGCCTTGGAAAAGCGGTGTCCCGACAACCAATACTTATCAGTTTCGACTAAAATAACCTCATGACCAGCATTATAAAAACAACGGGCAAGTTGCAATGATTTTGTCATCTTACCCCCTGTTAATAATACTTTTTTTTGATTTTCAACCACCTTTTTTTTAGCAAAAGATGTCATGATCCAACTAATAATAAGAGAAACAAAAACAACAATAAAATTCAAAGGAAAAGCAAGTAAAAGTAGTCCCAATGTACCGAGAGTTTTAAATAAAGCAATCATTAGTATATCTAAAATTGTAGTTAGCAAAAATGGTTCGATAGGGGTTAACACTTCGACTTCGCTCAGTGTTAACCCCTACAGAATCATTCATAAAACTATTTCCGTCGAATGAGGGTTAAACCATCTCGCAGAGGTAATAATACCTGTTCCACACGATCATCATTGGCTACGAAACGGTTAAACTGGGCGATCGCCTCTCCATTGGCTGTCCGTTGTGAGGGTGGTAAATAGGGCTGTCCTTGCAACAAGGTATTATCAACGCAAATAATGCCTCCAGAAGCGACTAAGTTGCGCTCTAACAACAGTTTGAAGTAGTCGATGTACTCCTTCTTGTCGGCATCAATAAACACTAAATCAAAGCATTCTTGAGCTTCTGCTAATCCTTGCATTGTTTCCAAGGCAGGGGCAATTTTGATGTCTATTTTACTCCCATGAGGAGACTGATCAAAACAAGTGCGGGCAAAGTCCGCTACATATTGATCCACCTCACAAGCAATAATGCAACCATCCTCTGGTAAAGCTTCAGCCATAGCTAAAGCAGAATAACCGGTGAACATTCCCACTTCTAGGATACGTTTTGCACCCATCATAGAAACAAACAATTTTAAGGTTTGTCCCTCAATATGACCCGATAACATTTCCTGTTCTAACTGACGTACCGTTTCTCCGTCAGAAAAACGCTTACTCCAGTCTTCTTCTGCCGTTTTTTGGGCTAAATTGGCTAAAGCTGCTGATTCTTCGGTGGTACAGTCATCCAGATATGGATCTATCCCCGATGCTAAGGCTTCTACTTCTTGTAAGGCAGCTAATAAAGAAGCAGATACTTCCTCATTTTCAGCCAATTTACAGACATTTTCTAATTTTTCCACTAGAATGCCTAAAGGTGTAACTGGTCTAGCCGCCGGTGGAGTGGTTAATACTTGACTCATCTTTAACCCCTCCTATGCTAAACCAAGATCACTGAGATACATTTCCTTGCCTTCTCCCCCAGATGGCAAGGAAACGCACAACTGTTTATGCTTTTCTACCCCTTGTTGCAGCAACCCAGAAGAAACTTCTTGAGCATAGTCACATTCTCCTATACCAATGGGTAGCGGGGCCCAAAGTCCGCCTTCTCCTCGCTTACGGCGCATATTTTTCTGTCCTTCTAACATGATGTCCATATCTTCTAGGATAGGATGATACACCGATAAGCCAATGGAACTGCATAAGGCAATAATGCGATCGCGATCATCTGCTGATAACCAACCCATTTCTGTTGCTAAGGTAGCACCAAAGGCCATCCCAATAGACACCGCATGACCGTGCATTAATTTGGCCGCAGGTTCAAAGCGAGGACTCCAGGTGTGTCCGTAAGCATGGGGACGATCTTGATAGGTTTCAAACATATTTGTCCCTTCGTGCTTCATATAGGAAAATAAAGCCCGATAAATCACTTCATCAGCAATTTCTTGTAGTTCCTCGTCTCCTTCTAAGGTAGCAAAATGGGTTTCCAATAAACGAGATCCATAGTCTTCCATTAATTTAAACAAAATGGGATCATCGGTGACTGCCATTTTAATAATTTCAGCCATTCCGTTCCGTACATGACCGGTTTCTAAGGTACGGAAAAAGGTACGATCTACCAACGTAAGAACAGGAGGATGATACACACCCATACTATTCTTAAACTGACTTCCGTTAGTACAAGTACGGGGAGAAGGACCTGCATCAATAGCAGCGACAACAGTGGTTCCGATCATAATATAAGGGGTACGTCGGTGTTGTAGCGCACAAGCTAACCCAGCTACATCACTTAATACTCCACCCCCAATGACTAATACGGGTTCGTTACGGGAAACATCGCAACCATCCTTGCCTAAAAAAGCGAGTAATTTATGGACGGTTTGAGGGATTTTATCGGACTCCCAAGCGCGACAAGAGAGTAATTCTAAAGGAATTTCATGATACTCGAAATAACCCCGAATTGCTTCCCCATACAACTCATCAACGGTTTGATCAACAATAGCCACACAACGACCCCGACTGCTATAAATCTCAGCTAGTGTAGGGTTGTCTAAGTTTAAGATTTGGTTAACTAATTTAACAGTCGCTTTTAAATGATAGCTGGCAGAAACTTCAAAGGAACGATTATCACCACTCGCGACGATTTCACCGTGACCTGTATACCACTCAGAAGTACGGTATTTTACAGGATGATTAAACTGAATAATCTGATTAGACTGTGAAATCGTTTTCTCAGTCAACGGTTTTGCTTGAACCATAGTTATCCTTGCGTATGCGCGTATATTTTATGTGAAATAGATGGAAAATTGTGTTTCCTTGAGAAAAGGAATTACAATCTCGACTTGAGCATTGTCACATAGGTAGTGTAACAAAATATTAAACAAAAGTAAACTTTTATCACAATCTTAACCAAATTTCTCATAAAGCGATACAAGTGTATTTGAAGAAAAATACTTAATTGTCTCCGAAGCAATAGAGAGTGAGAAGAGTAGAGACTATCTATGAGTGCTAGAAACGCTATAATTATTTAACCAATGTTCTGTTTTCAAATAAATTGTATGGGTTATTTTGATGCTTTAATTGAGAAATTTGAAGATGATCCAGCTTTAGAAAAAGCTTTTGGAAAACATATTCACTGGGGGTATTGGGAAAACCCTAATCAAGCTAGAGGAACCTTAGAAGACTTTGCGATCGCAGCTAACAATTTATCTAAGTTAGTCATTGAAAAAGCTAACATAATTAATGGCTCGAAAGTATTAGATGCAGGGTGTGGTTTTGGGGGAACGATTCGTTTATTAAATGAATCTTTTTCGGATTTAGAGTTAGTAGGAATTAATATTGATCAGATCCAGGTACAACGAGCAAAGCAATTAATTAAAGCCATCAACAATAATTGTATTCAATTGATTCATGGGGATGCTTGTAACTTACCCCAATTTAATTATCAGTTTGATTATGCGATCGCCTTAGAATGTATCTTTGCTTTTCCCAGTCGAGAAAAATTCTTTGAACAAGTTAGAAAACAATTATTACCATCAGGAAAATTAATAATTGTTGATTTTCTTATCAATTCTCAAATTAATGCTTTATGGAGATGGTTTCAAAAAGAGCTTCTCAGCCGTTTAATTACAGATACTTATGGTTCAAAAGCTACCAAGGAAGTAAATTTCATTAGCATTGAAGATTATAAAAATATTGCTAATCAAACTGGCTTTAAATTATCCAAGGTTATAGATATTAATAAAAATGTTCAACCCACTTATCCAGTTATCAACCAAATAATTATTAATAATATAAATGATTGGCTAACAGCAAAAGGACTTGAATACTTCAGCTTATTTAATTTAATTAGTTACCAGATATTAATATTTGAACCAACTGAATAACAATTAACAATCTAAGTATTTGAACATACATAAACAATATTATAGCATTTCCTGGACTCATGAGGTACACCTAATATTCAACTTCTGCTGGGGAGCATCGGGCGAAGCCTGCCCTCCTAAACTCCCGAACTCCCGAACTCCTAAAACTAGAAAAGTTTGTACCTTACAAGTATGGGAACTGCTATATGTTCTGTCGACGGGATGGTATGGCAAAAATTAGCCTCTCAATTCTCCCCTACGACATTGATATTTGACTGCCTAACAGGAGCCAAAATAAAAAGACTAACATCAAACTCATTACTCCGATTAAATGCTCGAATTTCTCAGCAATAGTGGGTAATTTAATCACTATTCTTTGAACAATTAAAACATAGACTAACCATCCTAAAACAATGGTAATTAAAGGTTTCACAATATTGGCGAAAGTATAGGCTTTATAATAAATCCCATTGGCAATTACTAAACCACCTAACAATAAACCGATCGCTGGCCAAAAATCAAACCTGGCTTTACTTCCTCCGGTTTTTGTATGGGGTAAAAAGATAAATTTAGCAAAGGTTGTTGCCGTTCCTAATGCGGCAATATTCATAACAATAACTTGCCAGGGTAATAAATTTTTCATGGTCAATATTTTAGCCCCAAACCCCGATAATAAGGGAAATCCTGAAATTGAAAAACTTGCCAAAACTAAAGGTATCCAAATAGAAGTTCTGATCGGTTGATCTTTTAACTCTTGAAGGTTACGACTTGGTAAAACACCTGCCATCAAAAATAAAGATGATTTAACCAAACCATGAGTCAAAGCATAAAATCCACCGACTTCTGGTGCTGCTAAAATAAAGCCTAATTGGGAAACAGTGGAAAAAGCTAATGTCCGTTTAGTATCCTGTTCAAAAATAGCATAACTAACCCCTAATAAGGCGGTTCCTACACCAAAGATACGGACAATGGGATCGACTTCAGGAACCATTAAAGTACAACGCACCAGGGGATAGATTGCCGCTTTGACCACAACTCCTGACAACATAGCAGAAACAGGGCTTTCTGACTCAGAATGGGTCAACGGTAACCATAACCCTGTGACAAAAATCCCACCTTTGGCTAACAGTCCTAGGAAAATAAGGGAAATGGCTTCATAAGGTGATCCTTGTAACCCCGCAAAGCTAAAAGAATGGTGTGCTTTATAGACTAGAACTGCCCCCACCAAATAAAATAACATAGCAGTATTACTCACAAAGAGATAACGTAGGGCTACCCAAATTGAGCGATCGCTTCTCGGATAAGCAATGAGTAAAAATGCTGCAATACTGATGACTTCTAAAGCTACATATAAACTGATAAAGTCAGCACAAATAAAAGCAGCATTAACACTTCCATGTAAGATAATTAGTTGGGTGTAAAAAAAGCTAGTTTTATCACTATGCCAGCAATAAATAATAACCCCTAAGGTGACTAAGGCATTGGTTAAGATAAAAAAACCGCTTAAGTTATCAATTAATAAAAGTACCCCGAAATTATCTAGTAATTTTAAATTTAGGGATAACGATAAACTCGATATTGTTAGGCCATAGCCCAGAGAAATGATAGCCACTCCTAAAGCAAGATAGCGACATATTGAGGGAAGCAAATAAATACTAAATCCAATAAATAATGGTAAAGTTATCCAAATAATCGTTAAAGCATTCATTATGGAGTTATGGTTCAATTATTTTGTTTTATTTTGAGTTGTTTGGGTTTAGCAAACTGTTCAAATAAAATTTTTCCAGAAGTTGATGATTAAGTTCATCAAGCGTGAGTATCATTATAGCTTAATATCTATGCTAAATGACATACCATTTATTTATGTATATGATAGAAAAACCCTAATTTGAGGGAACGGGGAACAGGTAATACCAAATCCGCTTTAGAAAGTAGATAATCAATATGAAGAAGGCAGGGAGGGGGAGCAGGGGATGCAAGGGACGCAGGGGGAGCAGGGGAAGAAAGAATATTACTCTACGATAATAAATAGAGTTGTTTATTTATGTCTGACTGCTTATGTCTAAATTAGTATTATTTGATCACGATGGGGCGATCGATGATATCTTAGCAACTTTATTATTGTTGACAATGCCTAATATAGAAGTTTTAGGGATTATTGTCACCCCTGCTGATTGTTATATTAATGCTGCTCTAAATGTTACGCGAAAACTGCTTGATTTGATGGGATGTCATCATATTCCAGTAGCGGAAAGTACCGTTAGAGGAATTCACCCATTTCCGACTTTGTATCGTCGTGATTCTCTGATTATGGATAATTTTCCTATTTTAAATCAAGAAGATACCATAAAAACCCCTTTGGTGTCTCAAACAGGACAACAATTCATGATAGAAACGTTGCAGAATGCCTCTGAACCGGTTACATTAATGGTGACAGGCCCTCTAACCACTGTTGCCACTGCTTTAGATATTGAGCCCACCATTGAAGGGAAAATTAAAGAAATTGTGTGGATGGGAGGCGCATTAAATGTTCCAGGGAACGTAGAGAAAGAATTTGCCCCTGAACAAGATGGTAGCGCACAATGGAATGCGTATTGGGATGCGATCGCAGTTGAAAGGGTTTGGCAAAGTAAAATTCCCTTAATTGTTTGTTCTTTAGATATTACCAATAAGGTTCCTGTCACCTCTGAATTTATCCGAAAATTAGCCAAACAAAGACACTATCAACTCTCAGATTTAGCAGGACTTTGTTATGCGTTAGCTATTGCTCAAGACTATTATTGTTGGGATGTTTTAGCTACCTCTTATTTACATCGTTCAGACTTATTCTCCCTCAAAGAATGGGAAACGGAAGTAATAACAACAGGATATTCTCAAGGAAGAATTAAAGTCGTTGAAAAAGGACGAAAAATTTTAGCAATGGATGAAGTGGATCAAGATGAGTTTCATAATTATATACTCCAGCAATGGTCACAATTTTAGGGTTGAAGGAGAGAGAGTCAGAAAAAAAAGAAATATTTATCAAAAAATTCTGACTCCTGACTCCTGACTCCTAACTCCTAAAACTAGAAGAGTTTGTACCTTACAAGTATGGGAACTACATATATGCTTTACAAAATACTCAATGTTTAACTAAATTGTTTTTCAATCTCAATTTCGAGATCAAACAACATTTGTAACGACTGCAAACATCGCTGTCTCGCTTCTATATCTTGTTGCGCTCGTAATTGTACCATCGGTTCGTGTAATATCTTATTAACAATGCCTCTGGTTAAAGCTTCAATCACCTCTTGATGCTTCTCAGCAAACTCTGTTCCCAGACGAGATAAGGCTTTTTCTAATTCCTGTTCACGGATACTTTCAACCTTTGTTCTTAAACAGCTAATGGTAGGAACCGTCTCTAAAGAACGCCACCACAACTCAAACGCTTCCACTTCCTCTTCTAATAACCCTTCCGCTTCTAGTGCCATTTGACGACGAGTCGCGTGATTTTGAGCCACCACCGCTTTTAAATCATCTACATTATAGGCTTTTACGATATCCATGTCTTGGACATTCGTCGCTACATTACGCGGGACAGAGATATCAAATAACATTAATCCCTGTTCTATTGATACCACTTCGATGAGATTATCTTTGTGTAAAATAGGCTCAGTTGCCCCTGTACTGGTAAAAACAAGGTGAGAGTTACCTACTACTGTCATCATTTCGTTCAACGACACTAGGGTTAACTCAGCTTGAGGGAACTTTTTAGCTAACTCTTCTGCTCGACGTTGGGAACGGTTGACAATGGTGATGGAACTCGCTCCTTTAGCTAGGAGATGCTTAACCAGTAAGCAAGCCATTTTCCCAGCACCAATGATACTAATGTTACGGGTCGCTAAATCATCCACTTTAGTTATGGCCAATTCTACCGCAGCCGAACTAATAGACACGGCTCCAGTCCCGATATTGGTTTCGCTACGGACTCGTTTTCCAGCCGTTATGGCCTGTTTAAAGAGGCGATCGAGTAATCGACCAATCCCTTTATATTTTTGAGATAATTTATGGGTGGTTTTCACCTGGGCTAAAATTTGCCCTTCTCCTAAGACTAAACTTTCTAAGCCGGCGGCCACTCTTAAAAGATGACGCACTGCATCTTGATGGAGCAAGGTAAATAAATAGCGACGGAGATAGGTTAGGGGAATATGACCAATTTCTGATAAAAATTGTGTAATCTCTACTACTCCCTTTTCTGTGTCTGTCACCACCGCATAAATTTCTAGACGGTTACAGGTACTAATGACAGCCACTTCTTCAATGTGAGGATAGCCCTTTAAATGGGTTAAGGCTTCTTCGATTTTAGCCTCTTGGATACTTAACTTTTCTCGGACTTCAACTGGGGCGGTTTTGTGACTTAGGCCCACCACTGCAATGTTCATAAGTTCTCCTACAAGGGTTTAAGCTTGGGTTAATGGAAAATGAAATAAGTGCTACGGTTTCTAATTTTTGCAATTTAGACCCAAGTTGCCCCAATTACAAATACTTTAACAAAAATCTTTATAAAAATTTAAAAAAGCAATTTCACCCTGGGGCAGTGACACTAGGTCATAAGCGTGTCTTCAGTTTCTCATTTTTTATCTTCATTATGACTATTCCCGATCAATATCTTAACGTTCCTAAGATAAGGAGATAGGGCTGTACTTGCTCTATCTCCTAGTTCACCTTACTTTTTGGTTAATGAATGCTTTAGAGGACACCGTTAAGTTGTCCTCATGTTATAAGGTCTTATTTGAGTTCGATATACTTAGGTTGTTCCTTAATATGGATAGTATCCACAAAACGGGCTGTCTTAGACTGACTAGAGATAACTAAACTTTGGGTTCTGGCACCACCGTGGAAGAAGCGAACCCCTTCCATTAGGGTTCCAGGGGTAATTCCACAAGCAGCAAACAGTACCGTTTCTCCACGGGCTAACTCATTGTCATTGTAAACCCGATCAGGATCTTCGATACCCATCTCTTTCAGGCGATCAAGATTACCTTGTTTACTTTCCCCAATTAAACCAGTTTTAACAATTTCAGGATCATAGATTAACTGTCCTTGGAAATGACCTCCTAAACAACGCATGGCAGCAGCAGAAATCACCCCTTCAGGAGCAGCACCGATACCCATTAAAGCGTGGATATTGGTTCCCGTAAACCCGCAAGAAATAGCAGCAGAAACATCACCATCACTGATAAGACGAACCCGCGCTCCAGCTTGACGAATTTCTTGAATTAATTCTTTGTGACGAGGACGATCCATCACCACAACCACTAATTCTTCAACGTTACGTTCTAAGCATTCCCCTAAAATTTTCAGGTTTTCGGTGGCTGATTTATTAATATCAACTTTGCCTTTAGCAGCAGCAGGGGCTGCTAATTTCTTCATATAGAAGTCAGGTGCAGCAAATAAACCGCCTTTTTCGGAGATGGCTAATACAGCCATAGAACCGTTTTGTCCGTAAGCAACCAGGTTCGTTCCTTCGCAGGGGTCAACGGCAATATCAATTTCAATTAATTCTTCAGGGTTACAATAGGCTTTGGCATCTTCGCGGGTACAAATGCCCACTTCTTCACCAATATAGAGCATGGGAGCGTCATCCCGTTCCCCTTCCCCAATGACGATACGACCACGCATATGAATTTGATTCATTCTTTCGCGCATGGCTTCTACTGCGACTTGGTCAGCAGTATTTTTCTCGCCTTTACCCATCCATTTTGCCGAAGCGATCGCCGCTTGTTCAACGACTTCAATAATTTCTAAACCTAGTGTGCTTTCCAAGGTATGTCCTCCCTATCTGCTTATCTTATGATCTCAGGCGTGGTCTTAAATTTAAACCTTAGTCAAAAGTCTATCAGAGTTCGGGGATCTCATTAAAATTTTTCTTAAACTGAGATCTTACACCTTGTCTAAATTTGAACAAAACTGGGAATCCTAAGAGAGCAGAAAGCTCCCTTAGCCTAGAAAATGACTATTAATCCATTCAATAGTGATGAGACGATTCTCAGTCACAGTGTTATCCAATCGAAAGAGTTAATTCTGATTGATAGCAGTTTAACCTCTATTACCAGTAGTCTGCAAAATTATAATGGTCAAATCTATATTTATGACGACTTAGAAGATATCTCCCAATTTTTAGCCCAAGAACAAGAGCTAGACGCTATCCACTTGTTCAGTCATGGGGAGTCAGGAGAATTACAATTAGGGACAAACACCTTAAACACAGATAATCTAGATGATCATAGGGATACACTCACCCAATGGGGAAAAAGTTTAAAAGAAGATGGGGATTTTTTAGTTTATGGGTGTAACGTCGCTCAAGGGGACATCGGGCAAGACTTTTTAACCAATTTTAGTCAATTAACCGATGCCGATGTCATTGCGTCTGATGATTTAACAGGTAATTCAGCATTAGGTGGCGATTGGGATCTAGAGTATCAAGTAGGAAGTATTGAAACTCAATCTTTAGTATTAGCAGATTATGAATTAGTATTAGAGACGATTGGAAGTAGTCAAGAACAAACTTTATCAGCAGATATTACTTATGATGATGGTTTAGATATTAGTGGAACCTTAGTTATAGATGGTGATGTCACAATTACAGTTAAAGATGATTTTACCCTCAGTAGTTTAGGCATTATAAAAGGAAATAATGATGGAGTTACAGACAGTATAATAATTGAAGCGGGAAATAATAATGTTGATGTAAGCGGATTTATTGGTGGTGGTGGATTAACGGAAATAAAGATTAATAGTGATAGTCGGATCAATGTTAACGATGGAGCAACATTATTTACCCGTCAAATATCCGATAGTGATTTTAGTAGCGGAAACTACGAAAATGCGGATTCAATAGGAGATTCAGGAAAAATAAAATTAAAGGCTCAAAGAGTCATTATTGGTGATGAAGATACTACCGCTACAACCAGTGCCAAATTATTAGCAAATGTTGAAAACGAGAGTAGTTTTAGCGCAGGAGACATCGAGATCCAAGCGGTAAAAAAAGAAACTCGTAATCCTTTTATTTTAGGATTTGAAAATTTACTCTCTAAAGTTGTTGTTAACGAAGCAACTGTAAAAGGTGAGAACATTACCATCACCTCAGAATCAGAAGACAAACAATTTGATAGTATACCGAGTGCAGCAAATATTCCCCTTGGTATTTTTGGTTTTGATGCTACCAACCCGTTTGGATTGCAAAATAAATTATTGCCTGTTTCTGCTCAAGTAAGGGGTGCAGAAGCTTTTACGACCATTAGTAGCTCTAATATTTTTGGTAGTGGCGATATTACCTTAGATGCTACCGCTAGTGTTGATGCTTCTGCTGAGGCGATTAGTATTGGCTCTAACTTACTCAATCAAGTTGCCAGAAATCTTTCTAGTAGTGCTGCCAATAACCCTTTAAATCAAGTTAAGTTTGCTGCTGCTTTAGGATTAGCTACAGGTCAAGCGGAAACAGTATTAGATGGAACAACAACTATCAACGCTTTAGGTAATGTCAGTGTTACTTCCGATACCACCACATTGGCAAATGTCAAATCTAGTGTGGTCGCCAATATCAATCAGTTATTAGCCAAAGAATCTCAGGATGCGGTTAAAGTAGGGGGTTCGGTCGCTATTTCAGTTACCAATACAACCTCAAAAGCGACCGTCGATGAGAATGTCAGTATTTTTAGTAATCAAAATGTGTTGGTAGATGCCAATGCTACGGTTAAAAGTGGGGCAAAAGCTGGTACAACGGTCTATTTTGATGGCACAGTTGGTTTGGGATTGGGTTTAAATCTGGATAATACTGATGTTAAGTCGGTTGTAGACGGACAAATTGTTGCAGTAGGACAAGAATCTGCAAATAGTAATGAAAAAATTACCTCGGCAGATCAAATTATTGGTAACACCATTACTTTTGAAGAAAAACATGAATACACAACAGGGGAAGAGATAGTCTATAATGCTTCAGTCGCAGCTAATCCTCTTGGCCTGTTAGAAGAAGGTGAAATCTATACGGTTCAAGTTATTGATGAAAAGACGATAACTTTAGTTAAACAAGGAGGTTTAGATGGAGTCATTGATCTTGATAATAATATCGTTAACTCTGGTTCGACTCATACTATTAGTCCTCTAACAACTCAGATATTTGATGCTTCTGATAGCAGTGTAATTGATGATGTTAACAATACGCTTACGTTTTCAGAAATTCACAATTTAGTTAATGGTCAGCTAGTTACTTATTATGCCGATTTTGAAGCGTCGGAAGAGGAAAATGTTGGTGATCTGGTTAATGAAGGAGATTATTTTGTTATTTATGTTGATGAAAATACCATTCAACTGGCAGATAGCTTAGAGAATGTCGCATCTAGAACTGCGGTAAATCTTTCCACAACAACAGGAGACGAACATTTCTTACAGTTTTATCAACAACAAAAGATAGAAACGCCAACCTCTACAACTGTTTCTACTGAAGACAATGCCATTAATATCGATAGTCATGGTTTATATACTGGTCAATTTATAACCTATGAAGATAACAGTGGAGAGGAGATCGGCGGTTTAGAATTTGATGATAGTTACTTTGTGGTTGTAATTGATGAAAACAACTTTAAATTAGCCGATTCTTACGAAGATGCGATCGCCTATGATCTCACTTCTAATACTGGAACAGTTGTTGATTTAACGTCAGTTGGTACGGGAGCGCATTTATTTAGTTATGGTATGGGCGTAAATGAATTTGCACCCGATGACGACACTATTGTTGATAGCACTAATAATATTCTGACTTTAGAAAATCATGGCTTCAGTAATGGAGATGAAGTTTTATATGAAGTTGATCCCACTGTTTCTGCTCTAGAAGATGCCCCTGTAGAATTAACTTTTGTTCCTGAAGACTTGAGAGATAATATTGATGTTGAAAACGATACTATTACTGTTACAGGACACGGTTACGAAACAGGAGATGAAATTACTTATGATCAAGAGGCGTTAGGCACTTCTATTAGCACTCAGTACGCTCAAGATGTGACAGTAACTTACGCTCTGACTCAGTTTACTGAATATTATGTGATAGTAACTGACGACAATACCATTCAATTAGCTTTAACCGCAGAAGATGCTAATAATGATAGTTTCTTGCCTCTTTCAACTGTCTTAGACACTGACCCAGCAGTTGACACCGAGAATTCTAGCATCGCAATTGCGAATCATGGTTACAGCAGTGGCGATATCATTACCTTGACGGAATTAAATAATGTTTTAGATATTGAAAATGTATTCTTAGATCGAGTTATTTCTCTCGATACTTTCTTATATGCTAATGATACTTATTACGCCATCAAAGTTGACGATGATACCTTAAAGTTAGCGTTAACTGAAGATGATGCTACTAACGAAAATGCGATTGATATTACCGTTGCTTCTCCTCTGAACTTAGAAAAAGATACTATTTATCTCCAAGGTCACGAATTAACGACAGGACAAAAATTTACCTACCAAGCCGACTATTTATACGAAACAGGTACTCCCATTCAAGACAATGATTCTGGTAGCAATACAGAGTTAGCAACAGATACAGATTATTATGTATATGTAGTCGATAGTAACAATATTAAATTAGCTTTAACCGAAACAGATGCGTTAAACGGAACTAATCTTTTAGATTTAACCATAGGTTCAGACGATGTTATTCATGGCTTTAGTTATATTCAAGAAGACAGCGTTACGAGAATGGATAATCCCATTGCAGGGTTGAGTAATCAAGAAGTTTACTATGTAGTTGTCTTAGATGAAAATCGCTTCATGCTAACAGAAACAGCGGCAGAAGCAATCAATGCTAAACCTGTAGGATTAAGCGGTGGAGAAGTTATCGATGTAACGCAACCAACTGCGGGGGGTAATCATACTTTTTCTAATGAAAGATTTCTGTCTTTTGATGGCTCAGATGATACAGTTGTTAATGAAGAAGAAGATACCATTACTTTTACTACAAATCATGGCTTAATAACCGGTCAAAGTGTCACTTATTTTAGTGATCCTACCAGTAGCGATCCTACTTTGGGTAATGGTGTTATTTATGGGGAAACTTATTATGTAATTAAAGTTGATGATGACACCATACAATTAGCCGAATCATTAGCCGATGCAACTGCTGGTATAGCAATTTCTTTAACAGTAGGACAGGGAACATCCCATGAGTTATCTACTTTTGAAGAATTTGAAACTTTCAATCCTCAGAATACTACAACCATCACTTTTCAAGAAGTTGCAGTCTTAAGAGAAAACGAAGAGCTATTTTCTTTTAAAGATCATGGATTAGCAACAGGCGATCGCATTACTTATAGTAATAATAATAATGAAAATATAGGCGGTTTAACAGATGGAGAAGTTTACTACGTTATTAAAGTTAGTGAAGATACTTTTAAATTAGCTGCAACAAGGGATGATGCCTTTTTAGCGGAAAGTATTGCTTTTTCGGATACGGACAATCCAGAGGAAACCCCCCACACCTTAACGGTTAACGAATTAGCAAGTGGCATCACTGTTTCTTCTAACTTAAGTGCTTCGGATAGTGCTGGTGCGTCTGCTAGCTTAAAACCGAAAGTTCCTAATTTTATAAAATTCATTCAAGATTCTACTCTCTGGCCTTATACTTTTGCTTTGGCTACTTCCTTAAAAACAGGATTTTTTAGTGGTAACAAAGTAAACAAAGCTTTTCAGGATAAATTAAATGAAGACGATGACGAGGATAAATATACTCTAGCAGGAGGAATTGCCCTTAACTATTTTGAACATAATAATTCTGCTACTGTTAATGGAACGCTAAAATCAGGCACTGATATTGATATTTTTGCCAATACAGAACAAAAATTAAAAGGAAGTGCCAAAGGAGGTTTGGGAGTATCAGGGGATAAAACTTCTTTTGTAATTGCAGGAGATATCGGATTATATACGAACAATGTTAAAGCAGAAATTGGAGACGGGGCAATTATTGATGCTAGTGGCAAGCTCAAAGTTCAATCAGATTTAGTTTATCCAGCTTTATCAGATGTAGTGGAAACCTATAAGGATTTAGTAACGAATCCTAGTAGTTTTGGGAAGGCTAATACCTATTTGTTCTTACTTCAGAATATTTTATTGGGCAAATTATTTGGTTTCAGTTCCTATGTCAATCATAATGTCGGCAGCAAGCTAAAAGTCAAAACCGATAAAAATGCTACCGATAAACAGGAAGCAGATGGTGTCGCGCTCAATTTTGCTTATTTTGCCTACGATAATAATTCCGAAGCCATTATTGGCGACGCAGACATCAATCAAGACCCCCTATACCAGAACGATACTCAATCAGTTGTGGTGGATGCCAACACCGATATCTTTTTGGTAGATACAATTAGTCAGCCCAAAATTAAAACCGCACTTTTACCCTTAGCTATCAAAGCAACCAAAGGAATTAGTAAAGCTTTTGATGGTATCTATAGTCCTTATCCCAATCAGGGGACTAATACTCTCGGCGCATCTTTGGGTTTGCAAGTGATGGATAATGATACCATTGCCAAAATTAAAGCGGGTGCAAATATTCATACGGGAACATTAGGAAACGGTCTAGAAGTCACCTCACAAGAAGATTTATTCCATCTCACTATCGGTCAACCAGGGGCGCAAGCAGACGAGACAGGGATTACAGGAGCGGGTTTTGCGATCGCTCAACATAGCAATACCATCGCTCAAATTGAAAGCGGTGTCACCATTATAGGCGGGCCTCTAGCGATAGATGCAGAAAATCAAATTAATCGAATTAACTATCTGGGTGCTTTTCAAGCCTCGAAAAAAACTGGAGTGGGAGCCTCTGCTGCTCTTGTTGAAGTAGTCCGCAATACGGAAGCTTTGCTAGGCGAAAGGGTAATCTTGGCAGATCGCAGTAACGAAGCCAATGGAGTTGATGATGATCCTGGTTTTAGAGAAGATATTGCTACTACTTTCAATAATGGCGACAACATCGACGATTACAATACGGGGAGTGCGGGTACTGTTATCGATCTGGTTGGCAATAACACCCTTTACGACGAAAACGGCCAATTACAAAGAGGGATATTAGAAATTAATGCCAAAAATAGCGGATATGTTGCTTCGGCCACCGCAGCAGGAACATCGTCTAGAGGGAAGGAAGCCGACAAAAATGCTCCTAGTAAAGAACAAGAACGAGGTTTTGGACTCGGTATTTCCGGTAGTGTGGCAATCAATAATCTTGATGAGAAAGCACAAGCTTATATCAATGACGATGCTAACATCAATATCACCACTAGCGGTTTGAGTAATGAAGAAAAAGCAGTTCGCGTAATTAGTAAAAACAAGACTTCATTATACGGCTTAACAGGTGCTTATAATAAAGCCTTTGAAACAGAACAAGAAACCAATGTTGGCTTAGTAGGAGCTTATAGTGAAAACGATATTTCTCATACAACGCGATCGTTTATTATTGGAGCTAATCTAACCACTGATGGCGCAATTAAAATAGATGCAGAAGATACCAGCAATATCATTGGTGTTGCCGCAGGTTTTGCTGGTACCAGTACGGCGGTAACAGAACCTGATAATAATGATACTTCTATATTTAACGTTGCTGGTTCAGTAACTTTAAATCTGTTTAAGAATAGTACAGAAGCGTTTGTTCGAGATGCAGTAATTGCTCAAAATATTCAAGTAGGAATTCCTATTACTGGTACAGGAGCAAATCTTGATATATCTGCCGTTGATAAATCCAAAATGATTGGAACTGCTGGTGTTTCCAATCTCATTTTAAATAATGCTTCTAGTACAGCAACATCAGTAGGGTTAGGGGTTTCGGTTGCTTTTAATGAAACTGATAACGAAATTCGCACCTATATTTACAACTCTCAGCTAAAAGTTGGAGACATTAATCTTCAGTCTAAATCTAAAAGCAGAATCATCGGGGCTAGTTCTACTGTGGGAATTGTAACCAGTGGCGTAAAATCTGCTGCAACTAAAAATGCTTTTGGCATTAGTGGGGTAGGTTCAGGAACTCAAAATATTGTCAACAATACCATCGAATCATTAATCGGTAGTGATGGGAAAACCCCCAGTAGTGGAACTTATAATACAACGATTGATAGTAGTGGTTCAATTTCTGTTAATGCGATCGATGATACGGAAGTTTTAGGTATTGCAGGAGTTTTATCCGTTGCTGCTGCCCGTGGACAAGAATCAGCCACTGCTTTTTCTGTGGGTGTAACAGTGGTAGATAACGATGTCAACAACAACACTTTGGCACAAATTGGACATAATTCCCCTACAGTGGAAACCACAACAGTCGTCGCAGTTGATGTCATTAGTTTAGATAGCACCTCTAATAATAAAACCAAAGCTTATAGCATCGCAGGGGCAGTTTCTGGTAGCTCATCTACTTCCTCTGGTTCGTTCAGTTTTACAGGTGTTGCAGCAGCTACCGATAACTCTGTGACAAATTCTACTAAGGCAAAAATCAAAAATGCTACTGTTACCTCTACCAATAACGGTATTAATATCTCTGCTCAAGATAAATCGAAAATTGTTAGTGATGCTGGTGGTGCAGGAGTTTCCATTAGCTTAGGAGGTAATACGACAGCAGCTATTTCCGCAGGTATTGGCGTATCCATTAACAATATTGCCAATGATACGGAAGCTTATATCGATAACTCTATTATTACCGTCAACCAAGATCTCAATATAGAAGCTAATAGTACCTCAACCATTGATGCTTTTGCTTTAGGTGCTTCTGTTTCTACGGCAAGTACAACTACTGGTAATGGTGCCGCATTTAGTCTTTCTGGGGCTGGTGCAGGTACGAATAACCAAGTTCAAAATACTACTGCTGCTTATATTAACGACAGCACCGTTAATTCTACTGGAGGAAGTGTCTTAATTTCAGCGATAGATGAAAGTCAAATTACTGCTGATTCTGGAGGATATGCGATCGCTCTAGCAATGGGTGATAGTAATTTGTCGGCTTCAATTGGGGTTTCTGTCGCCTATAACAACATTAGCAATGGAGTTAAGAGTTATATTGATAACGCTACGGTTAATGTTGCCAATGAACTAGAAATTACCAGTGATTCTAGTAGTAAAATCAATGCTTTGAGTATCGGCGGTTCTGCTGCTGGTTCAGCCTCAACAGGTTCAGGAGGAAGCTTAACCCTTAGTGGTGCGGGTGCTTTAGCGTATAACGAAATTGACAATCAAATTCTTGCGACTATCCGCAACAATAGCAACGTACAAACAGGAGGGGATATAGATATCTCTGCCTATGATAATAGTAAAATTATTGCCGATGCAGGAGGAATTACACTAGCATTGACCATCGGTGACGGTGTTTCAGGTTCTGTGGGTGCGGGACAAGCTATCAATCAAATTGGAAAAGATACGGGACATTCTGTACAAGCAATTATCGACAACTCTACGGTTAACGTTATCGGCAGTGGTAATATTAGCCTCTTAGCGGACTCTAACAGTACCATAGAAGCCCTTGCGTTTAGTGGTGCAGCCGGGGTATCAGTGGCAGGAGATAGTCTCAATCTCGCCTTCACAGGGTCAGCCTCCATCACGGAAAATGACATCAAAATGGATGTACAATCCTTGATTCAAAATAGTGCTGATGTAAGTACGAATACGGGGGCAATTAGTTTATCTGCTTATGACGATAGCCAAATCAAAAACGATGCAGGGGGATTAGCTCTTTCCATTAGTGCAGGTCAATCTAGTGTTGGCTTAGCAGTAGGTTTCTCTTACTCTGATAACAAGATTAGCAATACCGTACAAGCTTTAATAGACTCCGCTACAGTAGATAGTGCTAGTACCCTTGATTTAACCGCAGAATCCACTAGCTTTATCGATAGTTTCGCCATTGGTGGTGCCGCCGCCGCCGCCGTCGGTTCAGGGTCGGGAGTTGCCTTGAGTGGTGCTGGGGCTGGTACTTACAATGTTATTGAAAATACCATTGAATCAGCAATTCTCAACGGTAGTGATGTGGATGCAGTGGGGACGATTAATTTAACCGCCGAAGATACCACAAGTGCAGCAGATAATAAAAAAATAGATGCGATCGCCATAGGAGGAAGTGCTTCTGTTGCCACAGGTTCAGGATTAGCTTTAGCAGTGAGTGCTGTTGTTGTTGATAATTTAGTTAAGAATACAGTCCGAGCTTATATCGGCGCAGATGATATGACCACTGATACCACTACCGTTGATGGTGCAGATATCAATTTAAAAGCCACCTCAGAAGTAGAAATCGAAGCCTCTGCTTATGCAGTTTCTATCGCAGCAGTTATTTCTGAGAAAGGTTTAGCCTTATCTGGTGGTGGTGCAGGAATTGTCAACAAAACCAATAATACCATCGCTACCTTAATACAAGGGGGAAGCACCGTTACCGCAGATACAGGAGATGTTACCTTAACCACCTCTGATACCCCAACCATCAAAGCCGGTATTGGCACAGGCTCATTAGCTATTGGTGTTTTCGGAGGCTCTCTCAATGCTTCTACGAGTGATAATACCATTGGTAATACGGTAATTGGTGCAGTTAACAATGCTACGCTGAAAGCCACCAATGGGGATTTAACCATTGATGTCGATTCAACTCCAGTGATTGACGCGGAAACCATCGTTACTGCATTAGCAATTTCTATCGGTGCTTCTGGGGCAGGAGGAGATGCTTATGGTACAGTCAATTCTCAAGTATCTGCTTATATCGGTGATCTTTTTGATGATGCTACCAGCATAGATGTGACGAATATTGCTCTTTCTGCTGATAGTGATGATGATGTAACCACGACTGTTTATGGTGCGAGTGGCGGTTTCGTAGCAGTGGGGGCTGCCGTTGCTGAGTCTAAAGTTAATAGTCGTACAGAGGCTTATATTAGCACTGCGATCGGCGATTCTAGTAATCCCGTTTCTGATGTGACAGTTACAGCTAGTAGTACAGGGAAAGCAAAAACCAGCGTTACCTCCATCGCAGGTGGTTTAGTTGCAGTGGATAGTAATCGTGGAACAGCATTATTTAAACCCACAGTAGAAGCCTTTATCAGTTCCTATAGCGATATTTACAGTGATGGAGATGTGACTGTACAAGCCACAGCCCAACCAAAAGCGATCGCCGATGCCTTGGGAATAGGGGGTGGAGCAATAAATGTCGGGGTTTCCATTGCTTATGCAGAAATTGATCCCTATGTTTACGCCTCTATTGGCGCGTTCACTAATATCACAGCGAACAATTTAAGCGTCATCGCCAAACAAATATTACCGGATAGTGACAGTGACAAATCAACTAAAGCCTATGCCAAGGCTGCTGGAGGCTCTGTAATTGGTTCCTTTAATTCGGCTGAAGCTCAAGCGATTAATGGGGGTTATGTATCGAGTAATTCTGTTTACAAAAACACTTTTAATATTACCAATAAACTAGAATTTATTGCTGAAGCCAATAGCACTCAAGATAGTCAAGCCACTGGTTATAACGCTGGTATTTTAGCAGGAGGCTTTAACCCCGCAGAGGCAAAAACGAATATCACCACTCTAGTTGAGCTATACACCCCTTATATTTATGCCGATGAACTGAATATTTCTGCTACAGGAATGAGTGATAACTTTGCTAATTCTATCTCCGGTGGCGGTGGTATCGTCTCAGGTAGAGCAGCAGAAGCCACTACTCATAATACCAGTACAACAGATATTAACTTCTATCAAGATGGCATTATTATTGCTGATGATATTAATATTAATGCCACACAATCTACTAAGTTTAATAGTAAAGCGAATACCATTAATGCTTCTGTAGTGGGGGGTTCAGGAGCGATCGCACAAAACTTCGCCAATAGCACCGTCAATATTGATTTTGGCACCAATACTATGATTACGGCTAATAATTTAGTCGTTGATGCCGACAATATTATTGAAAAAGAAAAATTGGACGATCGGAATGTAGAAGCGGGTTCAGGGGGTATTATCGATGGTTCTGCGGCAGTGGCAGAAACAGAGATTGATATTGAAACTTACATTACCGTAGGAGATGATACAACAATTTCGGTCTTAGGTAGTATCGATGATATGGGTGATTTTATCTTTGATGTTAATAATGATATTACCGCTTATGAAAGGGTTAAATTGACAACAGGGGGCTTAATACCCATTGCAGGGGCAACTGCCAAAATTAAAAACCGAACTAATATTGCTCAAATAGATATTGGTGATGCCACCTTAAGTAATAGTTTTGGTGATATTGACCTTACGACGTTCATTACGGCGGAATTAAATGCCGATGCTTCTGCTAAAGTATGGGGAATAGCTGGTGGCCCTATTGGGGTATCTTTCGTATCGGTAGATGCAGATAATCAAGTCAATATTCTTGATGGTGCGACTATCGACGCTGGTAGAGATGTTAATATCCTCGCAGGACAACAAAAAGACGGGACTTGGAATTTCTTTGATTTAGTCGCCGATACCTATCTTTATAATGGAACGTTGGGAACAGGTGTCACCCCTGAAGCTGATGCCAATTTAAAGCTGAATAATAATGTTTTAGTTGAAAGCAATACCAACATTAAGAGTGTTCGTAATATTAATTTAAAAGCCGTCGAAGGGACTCGTAATATAGAAGCAGAAGGGATAGGACAAAGTATTGGAGGAGATATCGTAACAGGGGTTGCTGGTTGGTTTGGTTCAGATGTTTCAACAGTCATCAGAAGAGGTTCAAAAGATGTTGATATTAATTCTGGAGTAGAAGTCAATGGTAATTTAATCGCAGGAAATAAAAACCGAGTTACTTACACTATTAATTCTGATGGTTCAATTTCTAAAAGTGATACTGAGTTAGATGATCCTACTACTATCTCGATCGATTTAGGCTCAGAAGTTCAAACCCGTATCGATGAAATTGATACTGCCCTTTCTGGAGATATTGATGCTGAACAAAGAGAGACTTTAGAAGAAGAAAAAACAGCTTTAGAGTTTATGCTCGATAGCTTTAGTTCCTTGGGTAATGGCTTTGCTAACTTTGTGAGTTTACCAGATATTTATGTTGCTTCAGGTAATATTAGCGTCACCGCAGACTACTTTATTGGTAGTGGTGATTTAACGGCCAGAGGGGATAGTGCCATTACGATTAATAATAACAGTGCTTCTAATTTATTAGTTAATAACCTCATTATCGATCCCAATGAAGGGGGTAACGTTCTCTTTAATAACTTTGCCATTAGTGATAATAGTGATGTCAACGATCGCAATATCAATACGAATAATACCGCTAGTTTCTCTTCTATCACGACCAGTGAATTTCAAACCAGTACCATCGAAGTTAAAAATAATTCAAATACTGCGCCTTTATTATATGTAGAAGGATCAATAGAAAATATTAATGGGAAAATAACACTTTATAACAACAAAGGAAGTGTCGGTGTTGTTGGTAATTTAGATGCCCAAACTATCGATATCGACGCAGGAGAAAACTTTTTCCTGACTAATAGTTATTTATTCAATGTTGGGGGTAATCCTTTCACTGTCTTTAGAGATTTAATTAATTGGACAGAAAGTTTAAATGAGCCTGTATTTGATCCTGAAGCAAGTTTGCGTTTAACAGGTTCAAAACCAAATTATGGTGGTCCTATTTTCTCTCATGGTGGTAATAGTGATAGTCAAAATTCTTTGCTTAATGGATTGGCTCTAACTAATATAGATGAAACTTACTATCAACAAGCTTTAGACAATAATGAAAGTGAGATCATTGCTAGTAATAATATTTTCATTTCCGCAGAATATCTCAATATTAACGGAGTTATTCAAAGTGGTATTGCAGACCATGATCTTACTTTAAATAGTAACCTCAATAGCCTCATTGAAGAGTTTGAAACGACCTATAACAATCAAATTTTACCAGCAGATTTATATAATAATTTACCTGCCGATAGCTATATTTATGGAAATAACGTCTATTTCTTAACAGATAGCACAAGTTGGACAAATGCCCAAGCGATCGCAGAAAGTTATGGCGGAAATTTAGTTACAATTAATAATGCTGCTGAAAACACTTGGTTACGTCAAACATTTACTCCGAATAATTTATGGATAGGTTTAACTGATCAAAATACAGAAAATTCATTTGAATGGATTAGTAGCGAATCGAGTTCTTATACTAATTGGAATAGTGGAGAACCTAATGATGCAGGTTCGGGAGAAGATTATGTTCACATGATTTCATCTGGACTATGGAACGATCGCGCTAATGCGGTTAATTCATTCCAAGGAATCGTAGAAGTTACTTTAGCTGATTATAGTCCTGTTTATCAATATAGTGGCAATTCTTATCTACTGAGTAGTGCGGGTACTTGGGAAGAAGCACAACTCCAAGCAGAATCTTTAGGAGGTAATTTAGTAACTATCAATTCTGCTAATGAACAATCATGGTTAACATCAACCTTTAATACAGGTAGTAGCCTTTGGACGGGTTTTACTGATAGAGTTAATGAAGGTACATTTGAATGGGTTAGTGGTGAAGACGTTACTTATACTAATTGGAATAGTGGAGAACCGAATAATTCAGGTTCAGGAGAAGATTATGCTCACATAATTGCATCTACAGGAAAGTGGAATGATAATATTAATGGTCGAAACTATAGAGGAATTATTGAAATTTCTGGTACCAGTAATATCACATTAAATTCTCGTTTCGATTTATCTAGTTATATTGATAGTGATAATAATATTACTGCTTATTATGATGCTGAAAGCGATCGCATTGAAGTAGAAGATGTTCAAGTTAAAGGAGGAAATGTTTACCTCAGTGGTAATATCCTCAGCACAGGTGGCGGTAAAATTAAAGCCATAGATGGATTCGGTAGCATTGATATCGACAATAATACTAATTATGATATAGAACTAAATACTTTAGACGTTGGTGGAGAAGATGGCCGAGAAGGAAAAGTAACCATCGTAGATAAAGCGAAAGATGCAACTACAATTATTACTAACAATGGTTCTCGTACTACCTCCTACACTCCAATAACAGATATGACATATCTGATTAGTAATCGTCGTAACGTTTATGAATTAGATATCCATCTTGAACTAAAAAATTACAAAACTCCCGAAACAATATTATCAGGTTGGGATGACTTCAACCTATTAGGACAAAGCACCCAAGATCACTTTATCAACTATATTGGTACAGAATATAATGGTTCTAATAATAATTACGATCATTATGTTGACAGTCACGTCATTGAAACTAACTTTACCTATCATGACGATAAATATAGATTCCGTAATAACGGAAAGGAATATACTTATGCCTATAATCAAATTAGAGGTACATGGGAAATAGAAGAACGTTTATATCATGAATTTGCTGCTGATCGACCCATTACCATAGAATTTATTGGTTACGATACAGGGGTTATTAACATTGATTCAACTCAAGACATTTACGTTAATGAAAGCATAACGAATACTGAAGGAAGCACCAATATTACAACGGAAGGAGATTTACAATTCCTAGATGATGTAACAATTAAGAGCGGAAACATTAATTTATCGGTTGATGGAAATATTGGTAGTAGTAGTCAAGCAGTTAATATCGATTTAACCAATGGTAAACTCGATGTTCAATCGTTAGGGGATATTTATCTCGAAGAAACTCAAGGAGATTTAACAGTTGGTACTATTCAAAGTGATGGCAACATTAATTTAACCGTAGAAGATGATTTAATCGCCTATGATAGCAACTCAGAAATTATCGCTGCTAAGGGAATAAACCTTACCTCTCTCAATGGTAGTATTGGTGACAGTACAAATGCCATTGCTATTAATAGTAACGCTGCCTCGACGATTGGTGAGACGGGTAAAATTACAGGTTTAGATGATATAACGACTCAAAGTATAACCTTTGATAATACATACGAGAATCCTGTCGTCTTCGCGTTACCGCCTTCTTACAATGGTGGAGATGTTGCTACAGTTAGAATTAGTAATGTTACTAGCACTGGTTTTGATGTAGTTTTAGAAGAAGCGAGTAATCATGCAGCAGGACATAACGGAGAAATAGTTAGTTATATAGTCTTAGAAGCTGGTGAGTGGGAATTAGCTGATGGCAGACTATTAGAAGTAGGAACAGTAGATACCAATGTAACAGTTGGTGCATGGGAAAATGTTAACTTCGATCGCTCTTTTGAAAATCAACCTTTCCTTTTCCATCAAATTCAAACAGAAAATGAAACTGATTTTGTAAAAACTCGTATTCACCAGAGTTTCAATGGCAGTGGATTCCAAATTGCTTTAGAAGAAGATGAAATCAATAAAAATAATAGCCATGCAACAGAAACCATCGGTTATATAGCATTTAGTAACGATGTAACGTCTAATGATTGGGATGGTGTCAATTATCAATTAGGTAGTACGGGAGTTAATGTTAATAACAATTGGTATAACATTAATTTTGATGCCAGTGTATTTGATAGCTCACCTAATTTCAGTGCCTCTCTCAACTCCTACTATGGTGCAGATCCCGCAGGATTACGTTATCGTTCTTTGACTAACAATGGAGTTCAAATTTTCCTAGAAGAAGATAAGACTTCTGATAGTGAAATTGGTCATGTTAATGAATTAGTCCATTACTTAGCCATTGAAAATGATCGTACTTTGTCTTCTGCAGTAATTGGAGTGAATATTAGTAGTGCTTCAGGAATTCATATTATTGAAACAGAAGGTGATTTATATCTGAATCAAGCAACAGCTTCAGCAGGAGATGTCAGCATCACAGTTAATAATGGTCAAATCATTGACTATAACGTTGAAGAAACAGAAGATACGGCTGCTAAACAAGCAATTTTACAAGCTGTTTGGGAAGACCTACAATTAACCGATGCTAATGGAGCAACAGAAACAATTGAAGCAACCATAAATGCTTATGAACAGGCACAAAATCAACTTTATGATATTTATTGGGAAAAACGTAATTTAACCCTTGTAGATGACGTTTATACTGCTGATGCTTACGATTCTACAGCCACCTACACCCTTACTGAATTACAATTAAATCAATTACAAGCTTACGGTTATGAAAATTACAATGCACTTCATGATTATTTATCAGGTTTAGGTTTAACTGATTCTTATAATGAAAATTACAATTATGAGGCAACAGGGGAAGAAATTGCCACACTTTCTGAAGGAGGTGTTTGGACTCAAGAAGCGTTAGAAAATACTATTAATGCTGGATTGTTATTACCCGTATCGGATACAGAAACAGTTATAGAAATTGATAACATTAGTGGTCAAGAAGTAAGTTTAATTGCTAATGGTATTGGCAGAAGAGGAACGACAACTATTTTGGATTTAGAAACCATTCAAGCTAATGGCGGAATAACCAATGAACAACTCTTCACTTTCTTAACGGCTGAACGTAGCGATGTTACTTATCTTGATAGTAATAATGTAGAAATTAGCGATCCGTTTAATAATTCTGAATCAGTTGCCTTTATTGAAATAAAAGATGTTGATGATGTTGATTTAACTGCTTTAACTCAACTTAGTGTTACTTCTACGGCTGATGTGTTTATCGGTTCAGAAAATGATTTAACCATTGAACAAATTTCTGCATCGAATCAAGAAGTCCGTATCAAAACAGGTGCAGGAATTGATGATACGAACACTAACGATAATAGCTCACAAATTATTGCCAATGATTTAATTATTGAAGCAGGGGATGCAAGTATTGGTAGTGCCGATAATCTGTTTGTTGTTGATTTAACAGGCAGTTTAACGGCTCGTGCTAATAATGAAATTTACATCCAAGATAATAATGGTAATTTGGATGTCGATCAAGTTTATGCTGCTGACTATGTTTACTTAAAATCTAACTCCCTAATTGTGGATGCCAATAATAATGATTTTGAGAAAATTCGTAGTGAAAATATAGAACTTGAAACCAGAGGGGTTGAAGAAAATTCCGAAACATTTGAAATCTATCTTGAAGGGGGAGACTTAATTTGGAGTACCGCTAATAAAAATAACAATCTTTCGGGTGCTAGTCGTATTCAGAATTTATCATCAGAAGGTACTTTAGCTGTAGATGTCGCTGGCAATGCTTTCGTATATACCAATCAATTGGTCGATAACGTACAAAATTCTTTCTTTTACTATTATGGATTTACGCATTTAGAAGCAAATCTTAGGGATAATAATAGTAACTTTGTCATTTCTAATTTACCTGTCGATGTAGATTTAACTGTTAATGGCAGTACGGGACAAAACCAAGTAATAGGAAGTAGTAAAAACGACGTTCTCAACGGCAATGAAGGTAATGACCAGCTTTACGGTAGAGAGGGAGACGACAGCCTTCAAGGTGGTTTAGGTGCGGATACCCTTTGGGGTGAATCGGGGGCAGACACCTTCATCTTTAACTCCGTTACCGAAGGACTCGATATTATTAGAGATTATAACAACGATGAAGGCGATCGCATTTTCATCTCTGGGGAAGAATTTGGTATTGAATCATTCAATATCTATGACTTTAGCTACAATCCAGCCAGAGGAGAGTTAGCTTACCAGGGTACTTTATTTGCCGATCTAACTAATAATCCTAGTGCGGTAACTCTGGAAGTCAATTTAGGGGATGCTGGTACGGAAGTTATTACCCTAGAAGGTGCAGAAATAGAAATCAGTCTTGACGATCTGACTTTAACTAACAATGAAAATCTCGATTTTGCTAGTGCGGATATCGACACGGAATTCGTAGAAAAAATTATTACTATTACTAATACAGGAAGTTCTGTTTTAACCCTCGGTGATATAACCATTACAGGAACAAATGCTAGTGACTTTAGCTTTACTGATGAAAACATTACCGAATTGAATATTGGAGAAAGTACCAATATTACCGTTACATTCGATCCCAACGTACTAATTTTTAGCGATAGCACCGCAACCCTAACTATTAACAGCAACGACAGCGATGAAGCAGTTTATACATTAAATTTAATCGGTTTAGCTACCAAACCAGAAATAAACATCACTGAAAATAACACCAACGTTTTAACTAACTCCAGTAGCGATTTTGGTAACGTCAATCTCGATTCGGGTTTAGGGGAAAAAACTTTTACTATCGAAAATGTTGGCAATACAGTTTTAAATCTCGATAATATAACGATTACAGGAGTAAATGCCAGTGACTTTACTTTAATTCCTACCGATGTCACAGAATTAAACCAAAACGAAAGCACCATTATTACTGTACAATTCGATCCTTCCGTTGTGGGTACTCGTAATGCAGTTTTAAACGTTGGTAGTAATGACTTTGACGAAGCAACTTATGTTATTAACTTAACGGGTACTGCTGTTAATCCAGAAATTGATGTTCGTTATTTCCTAACAGGTTCTAATTCCTATTTTGGCGATACGGTAATTGGTGGAACTAATCCATCTCAACGAACTTATACTATCAGCAATTTGGGCGATCACACTCTCAATCTAGATAGCATAACAATTACAGGAACAAATGCCGATGAATTTGCGCTCCAAAATAGCTCTTTTCCTTCCGAACTCGCACCAGGAGAAAGCACCTCTATTTCCGTTGAATTTACGCCTACAGATATAGGAATTCGCGCTGCTACTCTAGTCATTGAAAATAACGATTTAGATGAGAGTTCCTATATAATCAATCTCACAGGAAACGCCCTATTACCTGGAGATATCAATGTTATAGATACTACTAATAACCAAGATGTTTTAACAGGCTCTAGTATTGATTTTGAAACAGTTGACTTGGACTCTCAGATTGTAGAAAAAACCTTTACTCTGCAAAATTTGGGCGATAGCAGCACAACACAATACCTAACAATTTCAGGACTAACAATTACAGGAGATGGTGCTGCGGACTTTTCTGTTACTTCCAGTAATTCCAATCTAGTTGCAGGGGGATTTGTTGGACTTCCAGCAGGACAAACTCTCGACTTTACAGTTCGATTCGATCCCAGTGCTATGGGTAGTCGCAATGCTACTTTAAGCTTTAATACTGATGATCCCGATGAAGGTACTTATACTATTAATCTTACTGGTATCGGTACTAAACCAGAAATTAATCTAACTGACGGAACAACAGATTTAGCGATCGATTCTCTTCAAGATTTTGCTCAAGTAAATGTTGACACAGGATTAACAAGCAAAATATTTACCGTTGAAAACTTAGGCAATGAAACATTGTTGTTAAGTGATATTCGTATCGAAGGAAGTAATGCTAGTGACTTTACTTTAGAGAGTAATCCAACTCAAGTTAATGCAGGGGAAAGTGCAGATATTATTGTTACTTTTGATCCTGAAGAAATCGATGAGCGTAATGCAACTTTAGTTATTGAAAGTAATGATTTTGATGAAGGAAATTACACCCTAAAATTAACAGGTACAGGTACACAACCAGAAATTGATATCAGAAATTATCCTACAAACAGTAATTTAGATTTTGGTTCAATAACTATAGGTAGTAATTTTAATCCCCCTCGCTCTTTTCTAATTGAAAACTTAGGAAATGAATCATTAGATTTAACTAATATATCCATTGAAGGAGATAATGCCTCAGATTTTGCTATACAACCTTATAGCCTCACAGAATTACAAACAGGAGAAACACTCCAGATTGTTGTTGAGTTTAATCCTAGTGAACGTGGACAAAGAAATGCAACATTGAAAATTGAAACTAATGATTTTGATGAGAGTGTTTATAACATTAACCTTATAGGTGTGGGAGCAGAAAGTGAAATTAACTTAATTGATAGTAGTAATCCCAATGTTGATCTACAAATAGGTAGTGTAGAGGACTTTGGAGAAGTGGATATTAATTCTGGTTTTGTTGAGAAAACTTATATTGTTCAAAATTTAGGTGATCAGGGTATGAAAGTTTCAGGTTTGACAATTGAAAAAACAAATAATAATAATTTTGAAATTATTTCTATCTCTGATAAAGAACTAGCAGCAGGAAAGAGTACCTTTTTGGACGTTGGAAAAACAATTAGTTTCGTCGTTCGTTTTGATCCTTCAGTTACAGGTTTAAATGGAGCAATTTTAAGCTTTAGTAATAGCGATCCTGATGAAAGTAAGTACAGTATTAATTTACAAGGAACTGGAATCATTAAGCCTACGATTGATTTAGTTAACGAGTTAACTTCAATTGATGAAAATACAACAGGTGACGATCTAAAAGTAGGAGACATTCAAATTACAGGAGATGATTCAGGAACATCGACTATCTCATTATTAGGTAATGATGCAGATAAATTCCAAGTCATCAACAATGAATTATTCTTAATCAATTCCCCTGACTTTGAAACGCAAGATAGTTATCAAGTTGAGATACAAGTCAACGATTCATCTATTGTTTATAACTTAAATGTTAATGAGGTTAATGAAGCACCCACAAATATTCAATTAGATAATCAATCGGTCAATGAAAAAACCGATGGTGCAGTTATTGGCAATTTAACAGTTATTGATCCCGATCTTGAAGATACAGTTAATTACACTGTTGATGATACTCGCTTTGAAATTGTTGATCATCAGTTAAAATTAAAAGCGGGTCAATCCCTGAATTCCGACTTAGAATCATCCATTAATCTAACAGTTACAGCCATAGATCAGGGTGGTTTATCACACAATCAGTCATTTACTCTCGACATCTATAAATTAGCAGAAATTAGTGTCTTACAAGGAACAACATTATTAACAAGTAACACGATCCATGATTTCGGTTCTCTTAATATTGATTCGGGTTCAATTACTCAAACCTTCACCATTGAAAATCTAGGAGACTTACCCCTTACCATTGAACAAATTAGCATTACAGGAATACATTCTGAAAGCTTTATTCTTAGTCAATCTTCCTCTTCAACTAATTTAGAACAAGAAGAAAGTACCACCTTTACCGTGACGTTTACTCCCAGTAGGGTAGGGACTCACACAGCAACTCTAACCATTGTTAATGATGATCCTGACCACAATAATTACACCCTTGATTTAACAGGGATAGGTACAATAGAACAACAATTAACGGGTAGTAATAATGACGACCAAATTATTAACTCAAGTGAGACTTTAATAATTAATTCGGGTTTAGGTCATGATACAGTAACGGGTAATCAGCAAGGAGAATCAATTAGTGCTGGTGATGGTAATGATGTCATCGATGCTAATGAAGGGAATGATCGCGTCTATGCTGACGCTGGTAACGACTCCGTTTCAGGAGGGATAGGTAATGATTATCTTCGTGGTGGGGAACATGATGACTCTCTTTATGGGAACGAGGGTAATGATTATTTAATTGGAGATTCAGGAAATGACTATCTCGATGGTGGAGTCGGTAGCGATCGCTTACGGGGTGGTAGTGGAAATGATACATTTGTCTTGTCTACAGCACAAGGAACGGATTTAATTCTTGATTTCAATCCCGCAGAAGATCAATTGGAATTACAGGGTTTACAAGTTAGTGATCTCTCGTTTGATACTGATGGAATCTATGGGTTAATTAAGGTTGGAGACATGGTTATTGCTAAAGTTCGTAATATGAATGGAGATGAATTGGGTCTATATTTTACCAATAAAATATAAATATTAATAATTATTTTATGAAATTATATAGATTCATAAGGTATAATCTCAGTTAAAATCGTTATAGCACTACGTATTACTGTTAGGACATTTCTACAAGCTGAAACCTTTGTACAGTGGACTATTGCCTATTGCCCATTCCCCATTCCCTAGCACGTAGTGCTATAGAGACTGTTTGTAAACAAAGTATTAAGACGGTAGTAGGGTGGGCAAAGTTTGCTATTTGATGGGTAGTCCAGATAAATCTATCATTTGCCCACCCTACAAAACTATTAATTTTCTATTTTTATTTGTTTGGTGAAATTTTTGTAAAACCTATTTTAATTTCATGAAATTAGCATTTGTAAACTTAACTCGTTCTCTCTTTCTCAGCACATTAATCACTTGTTCAATTGCACCAAAAATGTTAGCTGCTACGTTCAGCATTAATGGTTTATTTGATGATGGTGGAACAGTGGTGGGGTCTTTTGATTTTGATAATGATAGTTATAGTAACTTTAATCTTCAAACAAAAGATTCTTTTGAGAATATAATTGCTTCTTATGTAGATAGTGGAAATGATGGATTCGTTAGTGGTTCAAATGCAACAGGTTTTATTATTAGTGACCTCAATTTTGACTTCGACTTAACCATCGAGTTCGGTAGTAGTTTACCTGATAGTATAGGAACTATTCTGACCACTAACTCTAATGAAGAAGATTTTAACAATGGTTCCACAAGATTTATCGTTTCAGGAACAGTTACAGTTATTCCAGAAATTTCTGAACCGTCTTCTTTAGGATTTATATTTCCTTTAGGTACAGGATTCCTGTTTCTAATGGTTGGTCGTGTTTCAAATTGCTTCTCTCGCAAAAACTAGCGGTCTCGCGGGAGCGAGTGCTGCCGCACCACCGCTAAACTAGAAAGCTGAAAATTCGAGACATTGGCGAAAATTTATAGACAATTTTCAAGAATTTTGTTTTAATTTTAATATCTTAAATCTTTATTATCATAGCGTTAAAAAACTCTCTGATTGAACCACAATGCTACTTTTATCTCTCAACATCAACATAACCATTGAGCAACACTTGCTGATTATTCTTACTTGCATTTTTGAGAAAAATATATTAAGATAATATGAAGATTATTTTTGATAATCAGTAGAAATCAGTGAGGATAAATGAATCAAATTGCAGACACAATCATTAATAGCATGACTGATCTTATCGGTAGTGCTACTAAAGCAGTCCCTGCAGTTTTAGCCGGAATTATAATTCTTTTTTTAACCAAATTTGCAGCAGATTTTGTTTGTAGATTAGCCAATAAAATCGGAAAAAAGGCGTTTAAAAGTCGCTCTTTACAATTACTTTTAGCGAAAACAACTCATATATTCGTCTGGGTTGTTGGTGTTCTTTTTGCAGCAGTTGTAGCCTTCCCTGGACTACGATTGGGTGATATTATTGCCACATTAGGACTTAGTTCAGTAGCCATTGGTTTTGCCTTTCAAGACATTTTCAAGAACTTTTTATCAGGTATATTGCTATTGATACAAGAACCGTTTAGTATCAATGACCAAATTATTGTGGGAGACTATGAAGGGACAGTAGAAGCCATTAATATTCGTACCACACAAATCCGAACCTATCAAGGTGAAAGGGTTTTATTACCTAACTCTACTGTGTTTACCAGTGCAGTTCAAGTCAGAACAGCTTTTAATCATCGTCGTACGGATCTAGGAGTTGGAGTTGATTATAATACTGAGTTACCCAGAGCAAAATCCATTTTACTACAAACAGTTGATAACATTGAAGGTATCTTAGAAAATCCAGAACCAGAGGTTGATTTAGTTAATTTTGGTGGTAGTTCTATCGATTTGGTTGTACGCTATTGGACAGCCCCTTGTCAAGCAGATGTCAGAAGAATACAAAGTGAAACAATTATGGCTATAAAAGCAGCATTTGACGAAGCGGATATCAATATTCCCTATCCTATTCGGACTGTGTATCATTACAATCAACAAGAATTTAATGATTATCTTCCTAACAAAAATAAGGAATCTAACGAATCTAACAACGGTACTAGAGAATATGCGAACCGTCCCTAAAACTCCTTGAATCAGTTTTTCATTGTTGCTATCGCTTTTTACTCCTATAGAGATCGCCATAGCAAAAAAAAAATTAAATTTTTTGGTGGAAACGATTACCCTATTAGTTAGGGCGAGGTATTATAAGATAATAATCAGATAACTCGAGTGAGGAGACAATGGATTATGGATGTTAAATTAATTTTAGTAGTTTTAACAGTTTTATTTACGGTTTCATGTTTATTTTTCGGCACCAAGAACGGGTTTTATGACTCTGATAATTACGATGGTAATGGTTCAGCCCATTAATAACTAGAGGTACAGCGATCGCATCGTCCCACCTGACTATAGCAACTCCCATACTTGTGAGATACAAAATTTTCTAGTTTTAGGAGTCTCCGAGTCAGGAGTTCCTCACTTCGTTCCGGCGCTATCGCACAGGAGTCAGAACTTAAATATTAGGTGTACCTCATGAGTGTGAGAAACGCTATATTTACCCAAGTTAGTAAAGTAAATCTTCCATCCTCTACACGAAGACTAAGGGCGATCGTGTTCTGGATGTTATTTTTTATTAATTATTAATATCATGAATAATCTATCAGTTTTCTTGTCAGAGTCGAGTGAAAATAGAGAGGTATTACAACAAGTTAATAGTGATTATCAAGCAGCGTTTGAACTTAACAATACAGAAACATCACGGGTTTTTTCCATCACAACGACTGCCCCTTTTCAAAGAAAAATCTATGATAATAATCAAAGGATAGCTTATGATAATTATTTGAGTCAACCTAGACAAATTAACGAATCATCTGATGCTTCTGAGTCTACCCTTGAAGGTAATCAAATAACCGTTTATCCGACTGTAAACAGTAATCATATTTGGTTTGACACCCTTTATGCTTTAGCCATCGAAGAAGTGCGTCAATGTTCTCATCCTATTGTATCAGATGGTTCTTATCAGAATGGTGATGCTATTGGGGAAGGGACTATTGGTGGTTTTTTTCAAACAGGATTATTCTGGACTTATGTCTGGACAAGGGATATTTCCTATTCTATCGATCTCGGTTTAGCTAATATTAATCCCCTTCGATCGCTAAACTCTTTGAAGTTTAAATTGTCTGAACGTCGTGGAGGAGGAGACTTACAAATTATACAAGATACTGGAACAGGAGGAAGCTATCCTATTTCTAGCGATCGCGTGGTTTGGTCTTTGGGATCTCTTGCCTTATTAAAACAACTAGACCCTAGCACAAAAAGTGAATTTAGTCAAGACTCCTATGAAGCTCTAAAAAACACCATTGAACACGATCGCAGTGTTATTTTTGATCAATCTGATGGACTCTATCGCGGGGAACAATCCTTTTTAGACTGGCGAGAACAAAGTTACCCTCGTTGGACAAAATGCGATCCTGTACAGATCGGAATGTCAAAAGCCCTTTCTACTAACTGTTGTCATTTTCACGCCTTACAGCTAGCTGCTTCTTTGGCTGGAGAATTAGGCGATACTGACGCTCAAGAAAAATACAGTCAATGGGCGCAACAGTTAAAACAAGCCATCAACGATCATTTGTATCTTGAAGATCAACATCTCTATTCTACCTTTATTACGTCTACTTTTGCCCCAGGTGCAGCCCATCAATACGATTCATTAGGGAATGCTTTGGCTATTTTACTAGATATTGCTGATGAGGAACAAGCAGAAGAAATTGTTGCTCACTATCCTCACTTTCCTTTGGGACCGTCAGTGATTTGGCCACAACAAAGGGACACATTAATTTATCATAACCATGCCATGTGGCCTTTTGTCACTGCTTATTGGTTAAAAGCAGCTAAAAAAGTAAAAAATGCTCAAGCTGTTACCTTGGGAATCAGTTCTTTAGTGCGAGGTGCAGCCCTTAGTTTATCAAATATGGAGAATTTTGATGTAGTAACTGGAAGAGTTGAAATAGAGTCTGAAAACAAGGAACCTGTGATTAATTCACCCCGTCAACTTTGGTCAGTGGCTGGATATGTGTCCATGATTCACGACATTATTTTTGGTATCAGTTGGACAGATACGGGATTAAATATTGAGCCTTATATTACCCGTGAATTTCGTCATCATCTTCTCCCCAATAGCAATCAATTAGTGTTAAATAATCTTTCCTATCGGGGTCATATTATTGATATTATCCTTAATTTACCTCCTGTTACCGAAGAAATGTCAGGGAGTTATGTTGTTGAAACCATAAGTCTTAATAACAATCAAATCACCTCAGAAATATTAGAATCAATGTTAAGCGATCGCAATACCATTGAGGTTAATTTAGGAGAAGGTATAACAGAACAATCTGATATTGAGCGAGTTACCAATTTAGATAATTATCAGTATCGTTTTGCGCCGCGTCCTCCCATTATTACATCCATCGATCTTGTTAATAATCAACTACAAATTAATTTTAATATTAATAGTGAAAACCCTGATGAAGTGAGAATCAATATTTATCGAAATGGAGAATTAGTTGCTAGAGATTTAGAAGGTAGTCGTACCAGTTGGCAAGACGAAAATAGTCAAGGTAGCGACTCTCCTAGTTATTGTTATAATCTAGAAGCGGTTTATATTAGTAGTGGACTTATTTCCCAACGTTCTGCACCTTTTTGTTATTGGGGATCGAATCCTGATTATAATCGTATTTATAGCATTAATGCGGAGCAATTTTCTGTTTTTGGTGGAGATTTTACCTTTAATTATGGTCGAAATCATTATCAAAATTGGGGTGCGCCTGATCATAGCATTACCGTTGAATTTACCCCTGAAGTTAGTGGACATTATGCCATACAAGTTGTTGCTGGTAATGGTTTCGGAACAACTGATACAGGAATCACTTGTGGGGTAAAACGTTTAAAAATGAAGCTAAAAGAAACAGATTCAAGTGATGAAAATGATGAGCAAAATGTAGCCAGTGGTTACTTAATTATGCCACATTTGAGGGAGCGAAAAGACAATATCAATTATTGGGATCGATGGTTAGAATCTTCAGTAATTTTTACTAATAGTGAGTTAATGGCTGGTACAACCTATAAAATTACAATTGATCAGGATGATAAAGCGATTAATATGTCCCATTTTGTTCACAACCAAAATTATACTGGAGGTTATCAAGGGAATGGAGGAGAAAACGGCCCTTTAAATTATGTCAATATTGCTGAAATTAAATTAGCTAGACTTTGAAGAAGACAGGAGAAGAAGAATATTAATTAATATCAAATCTCAAAAGATTATGATATTATCGTAAGGTGGGGAGTGCATCGCCCTACAAGGTTTTGCAATTTTATAAATATCCTAACCATAATACGTAATGCTATAGCAGTTCCCATACTTGTGAGGTACAAACTCTTCTAGTTCTAGGAGTTCGGAGTTCGGAGTTCGGAGTTAGGAGTTCGGGAGTTCAGGAGTTGAATATTAGGTGTACCTCATGAGTCCAGGAAATGCTATATCAATTTACACAACTGTTAAATTTGCCTCAAATATGATGTCATTATAATCAAAATCGACAGAATCTTCAAATCCAAATACATTTTGATCCAAGAGACGAATGCGATCTTGATTCTTTTTATTTGCTCCTAAAAATGGGAAATAAATAGGTGATGATTTTTTCAAAGTTTCAGGAGTTGCTTTAACAATAATAAAGGGAGCATAAATACTTCCTCCTGTGAAAAATTCTGTTATATTAACAGTTTCATTATCCTCAACTTGTAAGCGAATATTAGATACTTGACGGGATAAAGCAGCGTCTCGATACCCTTCATCTCCTGGGTTTATTCCGTCAATAGTTCCTGTGAGATCATCAATTTCATAAAAGCCAACAAAGTTATCAAACCTAGCACTGCGACTCACTAAAAAGTCAGCTTGAACTTGTGTTCCTGCAAATTCTCTTAGGTCAAATAATTCTCCTTGCTCCTCACTTTGTGGAAGAGTATTAGGATCATTATTTTCTAAAATAGGATCGGGATCAGTTGAAGGAGAATCATCATTAGTAACCTCTTCATTTTCCTCTTCAGTGACAGGAATTTCATCACTATTATCAGAAACTGGATCAGTTGTTGGTTCAGAATTAGTGGTATTTGAGAAGAAGAAATCATCAGCAGTTAAACTATCTGCATCAGTATCTTTGAGAATGGCAACGGATTGATCAAATACAGTAATAATGGTGTCATTATTGTCTTGAATGGTGTCCCAAGATGAACTGCGATCGCTGTAATTAAAACTGGTGTTTAAGAGACTAATTATATCTCCTTCTATGAGATTAAAGTCAGTGATAATATTTGGTTCGGTGGGTAACAGTTCTTCATCGGTAAGAATAACAAAAGTATCTTTATCTTCTCCCCCAGTGATGGTATTATTTCCTCCACCCGTTCCCACATAAAAGGTATCTTCCCCTGACCCTCCATTTAAAGTATTATTGACTCCTGCAAAGACGATATCATCGCCACTTTCTAAGTTAATTGTGTTGTTTCCTGGTGCAACAGCAACGTCAACAAAATCATTTCCTAACCCAGCAAATAGAATCTGATTATCTCCATTAAAATTAAATCCATTGTCAGGATCAATAGAATCGATCACATCACCTTCATCTGTACCAAAAACCGTCTTAGGAAAAGAATTATTGACCATTGGATTAACAATAAATTCACTAACAATTTTTGGGTTACGAGAAAGAATATTATCAGGATCTAAAAGTAACTCATTTTCAGAATAAGCTTCAATTCCGTAGGTGATTACCTTCAATTGCTGTGTTTGGGGGTCAATGTCAAACTCTGTCCAACCATAGGTATGACCAACAAAATAGTCACCTTGGATTAAAGTTGCATCAATTAATCCTTCTGCTTGGGCTAAATTATTATTAAGTCCTAATGGATCAAATCCTAATGGGGTTAATAGGGTATCATTGACTATCTGTTTAACAAAGTCATCTTTGTCATTAACGATATCATCCGCATCGGGTTCAATGGGTAGGGAATCATAGAAAGTTTGCACCTCAGAATTACCTGTGGTAAATATATTAGCTAATAATTCCCCTGTTGGTTCATCAAAAGCAACGGCACCGGTGGTTATTTCAAATACACTGGTAGCAATTTGTTCCCCTTCTGGTTCTTCTTGATAGGTTAAATTATTAACAAAAGTGGTGTGAACATCAGCAGCGACAAAAACCACATTATTAATGCTATTTTCGTTGATAAATTTGAGTATTTCTGTCCGTTCTTTTCCGTACCCTTCAAACGCATCAGTATTGATCCCTGGAAAGATATTTTGTATCGGTTCAGGAACCATGACAAATTTCCAGGTGATACCGTTATTTTCTGCGTCTAATAAGTCTTGTTTGAGATCAGAAAGTTGAACCGATCCTAATAAGGTTCGATCTTCAGTTAAAGACTTATTTAACACATCCAAGCGATCGCCGATATCTAAAAAGTTCTCTGGTCCATCTAATGCGTCATCTCGAAAGGAACGGGTATCGAGAACAAAAACCGCAGCATCGCTACCATAGTTTTCATAGCGATACAGTTTCCGTTCCTCATTAAACCGTTCGTCCCCTACATCCCCATAAAATTCGTCTCTGAGGGGGTTATATTCCTGAAAAGTTTGCATCCCATTTTCAAAGAGTTCGGTGTCATTGATCAACCCTTCTGTTTCGCTGAAGCGATCATCGGTGTCTGCGGTGGCCCCTCCAGCGAAGTCGTTAATTACTTCATGATCGTCGATGGTTGCAAGGATGGAGGTTTTGGATCGTAACTCCTCCCAAAAGTTGAACCCTAAACGAGAGTCATACACCTCACTATGTTTGGCCCGATATTCTTCTATGGTTTCTGCTTGTTCTTTGCGGGTTCCATCGGGGTTTTTCACTGCATCAGACTCGATGTCTGCATAAATAGTGTCCCCATGTTCTACAAAAAAGTCCAGATCCCGATCTGCTGCATTGGCGATCGCAGGATAAGGGGCCAACTCTCCTCTCCAGTCTCCACTGACTCCAAAGGTTAACCCTGCGTTGGTTCCCAGTTCCGCAGAGGTTTTAAACTCTCCTATTGCGGTGTCTCCTGCTGCGTCTGTCACACGGTAGTAGTATTTAGTATTGGGGGTTAAATCGTTAATCTGTACTTTGACGGGAAGGGTGGGATCGGTGACGGTAAGGGTTTCGGTTGCAATGATGGAAGAAAAGTTAGCATCGGTAGCGTATTCAATGGTAACGTCTCCTGTGTAAGTACCTCTGGCCCATAATACGGTACTGTTTTGGGTGGTGTCACCACTTGCAATACCATTGACGAGGGAGTTGGGGAGAGGGTTACGGGGATCGTATCCTTCTGTATCTAGTTTAAAGAAGGGTAAGGTTTCGTTTAAATCTTCTAAATTAATGTATTTAAAATTGGTGTTAAAATTCTGAATTTCTCCATCTTCTGGATCTTGAAATACCGTTGCATCTTCGTTTGATCCATCGTGAACCACTAATAGTCCTTTGGGAAACTTGTCTCCTAAAGCAACATTGATAATATCGGCCCCATCAGATTCTTCTACACCATCAACTCCGTTATTTTCTCCTATTACAAAGCTATCTAAATAAGTGTTACTTCCTTGGCGATCATAGACTGCAAAAGAACTATCTCCTTGACTGGATGCGAGTAAGTATCCTTTTCCATCTTCACCATAGTAAATGGTTAATCCTTCTACATCTGTGGTTAAGTTACTGTCAGGATTAATCTCTTTTACGGTATCAACAATTGTTCCTGTATTACTGCTATCTGGTTCAGCATAAAATTTCCAAATTCCGAACTCTTCTTGACCTACATATAAATATCCTAATTCTCGATCCACTACCATTCCTTCTACTTGTGCATCATCTACTTCACCCCCATCAGGAATAGGAACAGATAAGGTACGAATAATTTCAGCAGTGACGTTACCTTGTCCATCTGATGTTAACTCTAATTGAGCGATTTGATTTCCATCTGCTTGCGAAACAAAGGTATAAACATTTCCTGTAACGGGACTGGTATAAGTAGCTAAACCATAAGCAGTTGCCTCTCCATCATCTACCCCAAAAATGGTTTCCAAAATGTTAGGAGATGTAATATCCGTTAACTGTTGAGTAGTGGGATCAATTTTGAAGACAACTAAGGTATCATTTCGGCGATCGCTGACCACTGCTAGATCAATGATTTCCCCATCTAAGTTAAACCCATAAACCAGATCTACGTTGTTATAACGAATATTATCGGGGGCAATTTTTTGTATTTCTTGTCCATCTAAGTCATAAACAGCTAAACCACCATTTTTTAAGGTAGCAATAACTAAACTTTGTTCTACATTTTCGGGATGAACATAGATTGCAGGGTCATCAGAATCTGAACCTTCTACTGCATCTGGATCGCTAGGATCATCGTAGCGAATTTCTGAAGGAGTTTCTAACGTTGGGGTAACAAAGGGAATAGAATCAATATCGAGTTCAAAGGCAACCAATTGAGTAGACTGAGCATCATTAAAATTGTTATCACTAACGACAATTAACGATTGATTGCCATTGGGTAACGTTGGTCCAAAAGCCAATGCTTCACTGTTATCCAAGGTTATACCTAATTCATCAAAATCAACTAATAGACGTTTTTGAGCAACTGCATCCACATCAAATAGACCATCATTTGGATTATTAGGATCAATGGCTAAACTCTCAAACTGACTAATATCTGTCGCACCCTGTAAGTTAACCTCATATAAGCGAATATTGTTCCCAACCCCAACAGCAAATGATCTTTCTAAGGCCAAGAAAGTACCTGTATTATCAATAGCAAGCAATCCTACTAACCCATTATCAGCAAATCCTCCAGGGGGATTAGACTCATTGGGTATAGGATCAATAAAATAGAGAAACTCTTTAGCCGTTTCTCCCGTTTTTAAGTCATATTGAAGGATACGAATTGCACTTTCATCTTCTAAAGTTGAATTGGTTCCATCTTGCCATAACGCATTTTCTACGGCTGTATATAAATAGCGTTCATCGGGAGTAATGGTTAAACTTTCAAACGCTTGATTATTACGAATGCCACTACTTTGATCATCGGTTGTTAAAAACTTCTCAGGAACAGATAAGCTATTAAATTGTTGTCCAGATAAAGAAAACTCATTAACAAAAGGATCGAGGAGTGTATTAGCATTACCTTCAGAAGAAATAAATAAAGTTCCCCTTGTTGTCAAAGCAATTCCTTCTGGATCAATACCATTACTCAAAAATGGGTTACCATTTTCATCTAGTAACGTTGTAACCCCATCAAAACTAATATCACCTTCATCTAAACTACCATCACTTAAATCAATATCTAGGGTATAAAAACGGGCATCATTTAACTGACTGCGATCATCGGATAACCCATAGTAAACTTCATTATATTTATCGTAAGCTAACCCTGATATTCCTCCAAACTCTGTCCCCTCAACCGTCAAACCCGTTTCAAAATTAACATTCCCAATAAAGCTAATATTTTTAACTGTTTTCCGAGTTGAATCAATGACTGATTGTTCTACATTGACATCCGTATAAACTAAGCGATGATCGGAACTAGGAAAAGGAAAATCACCCACTAAATCAAATAAAGGATCATCAGAAGTTGGCCAAAAAACACCAGCGTCTGTTATTTCTAAATTTTCCGAAGGTAATACATAATCTACCCGTAAATTACCAGGATTATTATCATTAAAATCTGCTGTATCAAACTTAGGATCACCTACATGATTATTATTACTATTTCCTTGTCTAACAGAAGCATCAACCCCTCCCTCACTTTCTGGGGTTACTGAAGTATTGATATAGGAATTATCTAATAATTGATTAATCGCATTATCAAAACTATCACCATCAAATGAATCAGCATTTTGATCCCCTGCAATAACAAACTTTTCCCCTGCTTTTAAACCTCCAAAACTACCTTGATCATCATAAATATAACTACCCTTTCCAGGAGTGATATAATCTGCCCAAAAACGGATTTCATCGTGATTTCTTCTACCATTTCTATCCTCATCTCCATCAAATACTGGAGGAGTCGGATGACTCACTAAAAAGTGTACCGTTTCCCCATCAATTAATAAGGGTAAATCCCAATGACTCTTAGAAGATAACCGAAAAACCTCTAATTCTTCCTCTGAATAATAAGACTCCCCTGTGGTTGGATCAACGGGTAATAAAGCATCCGGCATATCCTTCCATAAAAATGTCTGAAACGTCCGAACATTACTAAAGTCAATGGGGTGCTTTGAATAAACCGCCATAGCAAATTGTCCTGGAAAATTACCAAATCCAAAGGCATCATTTCCATAGCCAAATTCTCCAGCATTTGTAACAATTTCACCATTGTTATCTAAATCAAATTCAGAGGCAATTCCTGTATTAGAAGGAGCAACATAAAAATAAGGGTAATCAATAGGGTTAACCCCATTTTGGCTAACGTTTAGATAATTATTCTTGTAGAGTTGTGCTGCACCACCAACTCCATCAAAATCAAATTCGTTGATTAAAATAACATCAGGATTGACCCGTTGAATAATCTCAGCAACTGCTTTACCTTGCTGATTATCTGGGGTTAATAAATCCGCAATTAACTCACCTTCACTGTTGCGGGTTAAGGAAGCATTAAATGTAGCAAAACGAATCATGATTTTAATGGTTAAACGTTAGGGAAAAGAAAAATTGATTAGACTAAAATTTTTCAAAATAATATAAGCTATTAGTTTTTAATAGCTTTAATTTTGCATAAATAAACTATCAATATATTAAGAAAATATTGGATAGTTCAGATAATTTTTTTCTTTACAAATCACAACTAACAGACTCGCATCCTTTAATTAAGTAAAGATGACAAAAAGGTTAAATTTTGGTAAAATATTCTAAAAAATTGTCAAAAAAACACAATAAATAAAAAATTAAGTGATAATTATTGAAAGGTTAAGAATTATCTAAATAAAAATTAAATCAATAGCAATCATTAAAAATACGTAAAATCATTTGACAAAAATTAATGAATCAATATATTTTTATATGTGGGCTAATTAATCCAAATTGAAATGATGCTTTTTCAGGAAACGCAGGAAAAATGATCTTTCCCTGCGCTCAGGGGATAATTTTGTCTTGTCATGACAATATTTTTCCCCCTTAACTTGTTACTTATTCTTATATTTTAACAGGAGCATTTTCAATGTTTCTGTTCAACTCAATCATCCTGAAAAATCATTGCCCAGATTCTAGAAAAATTTTAGACATAGGGAAGGCAATCAAGTATGGCAAAGAACGTCATTATTATGATTGGCGATGGTATGGGTTGGGAAATGACCCGTGCTAGTGCCATTCAACTAATCATTGAAGAACAAATTGAAGAATACAAAGCAGCAAATCCTTCGGCAACCAACCAAGAAATTTTTGATGCCTTATTTGCTGGAGACACGCTACAAGACCCTGAATACTATACCGAAGGAAAAGGATTTGGGACAACTTACCAAACTTTAGACGGATATGTTATTTCCACCACAGGAAACACTTATATTGATGGGAGCAAGAGTAATTCTGCCTTACAAGGTACTCCTTTCAACCATAATACCGGTGAAGCACCGATTAGAGAAGGATTTGAATTTAATCCTGATCCAGCCGTAGTCGAAGGGTTCTTTGAGGAATTACGGGATCAAGGCTTTGACGAGGATGCCATTTTTGATGAAGACGGCAATATCCGAGGGGGAAATGTCCCCATCTTCGATCTTGAAAAAGGAGGGATCAGTCCTTGGGACCCCGACTACTACGAAGAACGGGATAACCCCGACGAAGGATTTGATAAAGAGTATATCAAGAACCTCTATCCCGACTCTGCTGGAACCGCAACCGGATTATATACAGGGGTAAAAACCTATGTAGGGGCGATCGCTGTTGACATTTTTGAAGAAACCGTTGAAACCACCGCAGAACGGGCTTTAGAGACTGGTAAATCTGTTGGGGTCGTCAGTTCCGTTCCCTTTAACCATGCGACTCCTGCGGCCGCTATTGCCCACGTCAACCAGCGGAACAAACTACACGATCACAGTGTGGAAGATCGTGGGGGTGCAGAACGCAATGAAAACGGCGAACTGGTGGATGAATTTGGTCACGTCATCGAAGGAGGTGACAACATTTTTCGCCAAATTGTAGAAGAAACTAAGCCCACTGTGGTATTAGGGGGTGGTCACTACCTAACTCGTGGTGGAACAGAAGAAGATCCCGATGACCGTTATATCACCTTTGAAGAAACCGAGAATCTTCGTAATGGTGTCTATGACTATACCTTTGTAGAACGGGGACCCGATGCAGTTAATGTCTTAGAGACAACGGCCGCTTCTTTAGATCCCGAAGCCGGCGATCGCCTGATGGGAGTTTATGGTGCCAGAGGACAAGGGGGTAACTTACCCTGGCGCGGTGCTAATAGCGATTATAGCGAAGCAGGAACCGTCCGCGATGAAGGTAAACCAAGAACAGAGAGACCTTTAGAAGATGGGGAAACCGCCGAAGAGTTTATCGCCCGTGAAGTGGATGAAAACCCCACCCTTCAACATTTAACCGAAGCAGCGTTAGACGTTCTTGAAGACGATAACGAAGGTTTTTGGATGATGGTGGAAAGTGGAGACATCGACTGGTCTGCCCACGACAACGACATGGATGCCATGTTGGGGACTCTCAAAGACTTTGATGACTCTATAAGAAGTGTTCAAGACTGGATCGCCAATAACGGTGGGTTTGAAGAAAACCTACTTATTGTGACCGCTGACCACGATCACTACCTCACCTTACTCGATAACTTTCCTGAAGTGGTGGCCGAAGAGTTACTGTTAGGGGAAGGTGGACTTAACCTCACCATGAACGATGATCCCAACGAGTCCGGTCATTTTTGGGGTTCAGATGAAACCGTTAAATATGGTTGGGGAACCCATACCAGTCGTCCCGTTCCCGTTTACTTCCAAGGACCAGAAGATGACGCAGCGTTTCTTGAAGGGTTCTTAGGAGAAGGGTATGACGCTTACGGTACCGAAGTTGAAGGGGTTGGAACCTACATTGACCAAGTTCATATCGGACTCGCCCAGTTAGAGGCCCTTTCAAGCGATCAACCGACTTCCACCTTAGTTGGATTTTCTTCTTTACCGGCTGATACCTTCTTACCTGGACTCCCTGGCGGTTCTGGTAATGACATTACTTCCGATAACCGTACTCCACCCTTTGATGAGCAACCGGTTCAAGGGTTTAGTGGGGTACAGTTCGCTGAAGATGGTAACTATTGGTTCTTATCGGATAATGGGTATGGTTCCAAGGCCAATAGTGCAGATTACCTACTGCGGATAATTAAAGTTGATCCTAACTTCCAAACCCCACAAGGAGGTAACGGAGAAGCAGAAGTATTAGACTTTATTCAACTGTCTGATCCTAACGATTTCATTCCCTTTGATATTGTTCAAGAAGGCACCACCGAACGATTATTAACCGGTGCAGATTTTGACGTTGAATCCATTGTTGTCACAGAAGATCGCATTTGGATCGGGGAAGAATTTGGCCCTTACCTGTTGGAATTTAGCTTAGACGGGGAATTACTCAGCGCGCCCATTGCTACTCCCAATTTTGTTGAATTTGATAGCCTAAACGGTCAAACCCCTCTGGTTATCGGTCATCGTGGTGCTAATGGTGAACGTCCTGAACATACCCTAGAAGCTTACGAATTAGCCATTGAACAGGGTGCAGACTTTATTGAACCTGACTTAGTAGCAACTAAAGATGGGGTATTAATTGCTCGTCACGAAAACGCCTTAGCAGAGGTTGAATTAGACGAAAACGGAGAAATCGTTTTCGATACTGATGGTAATCCCATTGTTACCGCAGAAAGTAGCAACGTCGCTACCTTTGACAAATTCAGCGATCGCTTAACGGTTAAATCCATTGATGGTAGTCTCATTGGGGGTTGGTTCTCTGAAGACTTTACCTTAGCTGAAATTAAGGAATTACGGGCCCGTGAACCAATTCCTGGAACCCGTCCCGATAACACTGCATTTAACGATCAATTTGAAATTCCCACCTTAGCAGAAGTCATTCAACTGGTTAAACAGGTTGAAGGGGAAACTGGCAAGAAAATCGGGATTTATCCTGAAACAAAACATCCGACTTTCTTTGCAGAAGAAGGCACTCATATTGATGGAACCCCTATCGATATCAACTTAGGGGCAACCTTAGTCGCTACCTTAGCAGCAGAAGGATTTACCGATCCTGATCGCATCTTCATTCAATCCTTTGAAGTAGCTAACCTGATTCAATTACAGAATCAAATTCTGCCTTTCTTCTCCACTTTCTTTGATGAAAATATTATCGATATTCCCCTGGTTCAACTGTTTGGGGATACAGATGATGCCTTTATCAATGATGCAGGAGGCGGTTTCTCGGTTCCTTATGACATCGTTTACAACTTCTCTCAAGCTGACTTTGATGAAGCTGAAGCATTAGAAACTTACGGCGAGTTAGTTAACCTGGTTCCTGACTTCGGCCAAGATGTTACTGGAGATGGTATTGCAGACACCACCTACAAAGATTTAGCTACTGCCGAAATCTTCAACTATATCGGTCAAGCTTACGCAGAAGGTGTGGGACCCTGGAAAAATAGCTTCCTCCTCAGAGAATCTATTGATACACCGGTTGACGGTAATGGGGATGGGGTGGCAGAGATCACCACTCAACTCACTGGGGAAGTTCGTCCCTATATTGAATGGGCCCATGATGCAGGGATGCAAATTCATCCTTACACCCACCGTAACGAAGAAAACTTCTTAACCCTGAACCCCGATGGTACACCCCAAACCCCCGAACAGGAACTTGAGCAGTTATTTGGCTTAGGTGTGGATGGTATCTTCACCGACTTCCCCGAAACCGGTGCAATGGTACGGGATCAATTAGCGGATACCGAAGTGCGATCGCCTGATAACCCTGCGGTGTTAGCAGGAGACGCAGAAGCTAACTTACGCCGTTCTCGCGGTTATGAAGGGTTGGGTTATAGTCCTGATCTGATGACCTTGTATCCCCTCTTAGAAGGAAGCGTTACCGGTGATCCTGACAATGCTTTACGCATCTATGAGTTTGATGTCGCCTCAGCCAGCTTTGCCGATGAATTGGTGGGTTACTATCAAACAGACGATCCTAGTCATGCGATCGGAGATATGACTCCCATCAACGATAACGAATTCATCGTTATTGAACGGGATGGCAGACAAGGGGAAGAAGCAGCCTTCAAAAAACTGTTTAAGGTGGATCTTTCTCAGGTTGATGACAACGGTTTTGTTGAAAAGACCGAATTAGTGGATCTGCTCAACATTGCTGATCCCGATGATCTTAACAATGATGGTGAAACCACCTTTAGTTTCCCCTTCGTTACCATTGAGGATGTTCTCGTTTTAGATGAGAAAACCTTGTTAGTGGCGAACGATAATAACTATCCCTTCTCCATCGGACGTGGGCCCGATATTGACAACAACGAGATCATCAAGATCCAGTTAGATGAACCCTTAGATGTTGACTCCCGTGTGGGAATGATTGCAGAAGTTGGTTTAACCGTAGATAAAACCAGCGTTACTGAGGATGCTGACACTTATACTCTCACCTTTACCCTGGATGAAGCAGCCCCAACAGGCGGTTTACGGGTAGTTTGGTCTGAGGTCGATTCTGATAATGCCTTCGGAGATGTGGAATCTCCTACTTTAACCAACGCCAGTAACTTAGAACAGTTAGACCCGAAAGGGGACGAGTTAGCCCGTTCTGCCATCACTATCGATGAAGGCGCAACCTCTGCAACCGTTACCTTGACTACCGTTGCAGACATGGTAACAGAAGGGGATGAAACCACCACTTACACCTTAATCGATGACATTGGTTACGTACCAACCGATGAAAGTAGTGTAACTGTTACCGTCGAAGATACCTCTGTCGAACCTCCTCTTGTCCCCACTATGATGCGGGGAACCTCTGGAGATGATTTCTTTGATGCTGAAGATCCTGGAGATAGCGGATTCATCGGCGATAACCAACTCCTCTTTGCGGGTTCTGGAAATGACTATGTAGATGTTACCTTTGCCCCTGGTGGTCCTCGCAGTCGTCTTGACTTAGGTAGTGGTGATGATATCCTCTTCGCCGGCAGCAATAACCGCATCTTAGCTGGTTCTGGGGACGATATGTTATTCCTCGGTTCTGGTGAAGGTAACAACACCGTAACCGGTGGATCGGGAATGGATCAATTCTGGATCGTGACGGATGAAGAAGGATTACCCACCAACCCTAATACCATCACTGACTTTACTATCGGTGAGGATGTGATTGGCTTTGGTGCTACCAGTCTCAGCTTTGACGATTTGATGTTAACTCAAAATGGTGCAGATACCACTATTAATGCTCTCGGACAAGATTTAGCTATCTTAGGCGGAATTGAGTCTGGTGAGTTGAGTGCAGCAGATTTCGCCTTTGCTTAATCAGTTTTTTGGGGTAATTTGATAATTAATAATTACCCCTTTTTTTATAGCAGTTCCCATACTTGTGGGGTACAAACTTTTCTAGTTTTATAGCAGTTTTCAATTGAGCGTATCAAGATTTTAGTTAAGTTGAGTGTGGGGAG
>JASJDW010000237.1 GCA_030064955.1 Crocosphaera sp. | reverse complement strand
TAAAAAAATATAACAGTTCCCATACTTGTGAGGGACAAAGTTTTCTAGTTTTAGGAGTCAGGAGTCTCCGAGTCACCTAAATTTCCCATCAACTAGATTAGGATGAGAGAAGCTTGACCGAAAAATTAGGCATAATAGAATAGTGGCAGCTTGATTAAGATCCCGTTTGATCTTAAAATTGCAGCGACTCAACCCCTTTCGTCAGTTACTACCCAGTTACTTTAAGATATATGTCTGCTTCTGACGTACAACCCCCTCAATCCTACCGTAAAGAGGAAGTTCAAGAAATTTTACACTTGGCCATTGCTCGCAAAACCGACGTTGAAGAATTATCTCGTACTCAACTTTGGGAAATTGCAGCAGAATTAGATATTGATGCTACAGTTTTGCAACTGGCTGAAAAAGACTGGTTATTGCAAAAACAACGTCAAGAAAAAAAGGATGAATTTAATCAATATCGCCAACGACAACTAAAACGAAAAATTATTCGTTATACCATTATTAATTCTTTTGTTATGTTGCTCAATTTCTTGGCAGCAGGAACCATATCTTGGTCGTTATATATATTGATTTTGTTAGGACTTCCCCTAACTTTAGATACGTTTAAAACTTTTCAAACAGAAGGAGAAGAATACGAAAAGGAGTTTCAACAATGGTATTTTAAAAAAGAAATAAAAGCTTCAATTTCTAGTCTCTGGAATCGCATTAAAACTGCTTGGCTTTCTTAGAAAAATGCTTGTCAATACATAATTATTAATTATTAATTAATTAATTAAGTTTCAAGTTCGTTGAAAAAATCCCCCGAAAAGAGTACAATCAAAACAAGGAAAATTAGGGCAATTTTGAGGGGAAATGATGAGCGTTAAGGTAAAAAAACCCATTCTTGTAGCAGGATTAGGAATTTCGTTCTTACTATGGTTAGGAGAAAGTATCCATGAAGAAGTTATTGCCATAGGAGAATGGGGAGTTTTGAGTCTGATGGCTATCAGTACAGGGGTTTGGTGGTGGCAAAAAAAACAACCACAAAAACCAGTTGATCAAACAATTTTTCCCTTAACTGTAACAGAAGTTAATGAGACAATTGCCAATGGAAAAAAAATATTAAACATAGTCAAACAAGAAAACCCTGAATATAATTTATTCGAGTTAGAAAATAAATTAGAAAAATTGCCTGATAAATTAAACAATCAATCGGTTTCTTTAGGATTAATTAGTAATAATAGTACAAACAAAAGTAGTGTGAAATTATTATTAGACCAAGAAACAGATTTTAAACAAATTGAATGGTTAGAAGAAAATAATGTTGAAACAATTAATCAAAAAATAGACTTAGTTGTTTTCTTGATTACCACAGATTTAACCGAATCTCAGTGGCAAATTATACAAAAATACCATCAAAACCATCAAAGATGTTTAATTATTTTAAATCAACCAGAACAATATAACTTAGAAGAGCAAGAAATTGTCTTACAGCAAATTAAACAAAAAGTTCAATCAATTATTCCCGAGCATGATGTAATAAAGATTAACTCCAAGCCAAAAACCTTAAAAGTTCGTCAATATAAACCAGATAAATCCTATGAAGAATGGACAGAAACTCAACCGCCTCATATTTCATCTTTAACAACTAGATTAGATTCTATTTTAAGCAAAGAAAGAGAACAATTAATCTGGGGAAAAGTATGGCGTGAAGCACAAGAAATTAAACAACAAGGAAAAGAAATTCTCAATGAAATTAGACGCGATCGCGCTTTACCCATGATGGAAAAATATCAGTGGATAGCAGCAGCAGCAGCGTTTGCAAACCCCGTTTCATCCTTAGATTTATTAGCCACTGCTGCTATTAATGCTCAAATGATAGTAGATTTGAGCGGTATTTATCAACAGAAATTGACCCTATCTCAAGGACAAACTGTAGCAGTAGCCATTGGCAAACTAATGGTAAAATTGGGATTAGTTGAATTATCAACCCATGCCATTAGTAGTTTACTCAAAAGTAATGCCATTACTTATATAGCAGGGGGCGCAACTCAAGGGGTTAGTGCAGCCTATTTAACCCGTGTTTCTGGTTTAAGTTTAATTGAATATTTTCAAGAACAAGAGATTAATTCTCATCAAGAACAAAGTTTAAATATAGACAAGCTTTCAACAAAAATAAAACAAGTGTTTGAGCAAACAAGACGGACAGAAATCTTACAAAGATTTGTGAAACAAACCCTTCCTAAACTATCATAGATAATGCTGCTGTTTTTGATACAGTACAGTTTCAAAGCAAAAGCCTAAGTAAAGTTTCAACTATTATCTGTTGCACAGTGTAGACAAACAAAACAATTCATACTCAATGAGTATGAAAAGTAATAAGAAATAGTTGATTTTTTGGCGTGTGAAAAACAATTAAAAGTAAATTATGACAGTTTCTGATTCTGAAACCACCCCTATTAAAAAAACCCTAGATACTGCCAACTCAGAGGAATCTATGGCCCGTTCTAATACCTCTAAAAAATCTCCCCGTCAAGGGTTTGCTCCGGTGCTGGAGAATCCTCAATTTTTAATTTTGTGGATCGGACAGGTTTTTTCTCAACTGGCGGATAAAGTTTATTTAGTATTAATGATCGCCTTTATTGCGGGTCATTTCCAAGGAGAAAATCAACCCATTAGTGGTTGGGTATCCGCTATCATGATCGCCTTCACCATTCCAGCAGTTTTCTTTGGTTCTTTGGCTGGGGTATATGTCGATCGCTGGTCAAAAAAAGGGGTGTTAGTCATTTCTAACTTTATTCGTGCAGCCTTTGTGTTTATTATTCCTCCCTTACTCTGGCTATCCCAAGGAGATACGTTAACCTTAAATGTTAGTTGGTTACCTCACTGGTTACGCAGTTGGCAAAATCAAACCCAAGAAGCATTTTTGTTGCCTTTGGGCTTTTTAATTTTATTAGTGTTAACCCTGGTAGATTCTACCATTACCCAATTTTTTGCCCCGGCCGAACAAGCGACTATCCCTCTAGTGGTCAAACGTCGTCATTTATTATCAGCCAATTCCCTGTTTACCACTACCATGATGGCTATGACCATTGTCGGTTTTGCCATTGGACAACCTTTATTAGACGTGGCCTCTCATTTTGCTGAAAATTTCGGCTTTTCTTGGGAAGAAGGGAAAGCTTTTGTGGTGGGAATCTCTTATTTTATTGCCGGTTTACTCCTCCTACTGTTGAAGACAGGGGAAAAGCGGGAACAATCTGAAAAAGAGCAACCCCATGTTTTAGAAGATATTAAAGATGGGATTCGTTATTTGGGGGCTAATCATCGGGTTCGCAATGCCTTAATTCAGTTAGTGATTTTATTTTGTATTTTTGCCGCCTTATCTGTCTTAGCAGTACGTATGGCTGAAACCATCCCAGGGATGAAAGCGGAACAATTTGGCTTTTTATTGGCTACTGGAGGCTTAGGAATGGGCTGTGGGGCTGCTGTTTTAGGGGGTTGGGGACAACAGTTCCGTAATCATCAGTTAGGGTTATGGGGATCAGTGGGAATGGCGGTTTCCTTAGTTGGTTTATCCTTATCTACCGCTAGTTTATGGTTAACCCTCTTGATGACCACATTTTTAGGGGTATTTGCTGCTTTTGTCGGTGTTCCTATGCAAACCACCATTCAAGCAGAAACCCCTGTAGATATGCGCGGTAAAGTGTTTGGTTTACAAAACAACGCTGTTAATATTGCTCTATCCTTACCCTTGGCCTTGGCTGGTATTGCTGAAACTTTCTTCGGGTTACAACCGGTATTATTAAGCTTAGGAGTAATGGCGATCGCGGGTGGGATCTTGACTTGGTTGATGGGTATGAAAGAATAGAAGAGTTTAAGTTAAACAAATTCGTCCTTCATCCATCTCTGACATCAGCAATTCTAAAGCCTCGTAGTCCACATCAGAAATATAACCTGTTCGGGTTAATTCATGGTTGATCGCCATTTCGATTTCTGGGGTTAATCGTTTGAGATATAGAGCTTTTTCGACTAATTGGCGAATTAAAGGGGGCTTATTCACAGATTTTCTCCGCTCTTGACAACAGGGGATTTTAGGCTAAGTTGGTAGATGTGGAGAAGTATCTTACTTCCACTAAAATCAACGCTCTGTAATATTCAGGATTTTTTAACAACAGCGATGATCTTCAGTAAACCATTAATTGGGGTCTAACTTTTGTAGCTTCCTTAACATTTTTTTACAAAAAAACTGATACAATGCTAAACTGTTATCCATTACTGCATTAAATTGCAACAGTATTAAGGCCAAGTTATGGTTAAGTTTGGGTAAAATCTATTAGCTAATAGACGCAAACTCGAATTTAACCAAACTCAACAAAAAGTATGATTCAGTGACAAAAATTAACCAGTTATTAACTTTTTGTTATTAACTTTTTGTTAATTTCTTAAAAAAACATATTAAATGGGTGAAGACTGAATCAATTAACAAAAAACTGATTATAATTTGGTCATACCATAAGCAAATTAAATTTTGAAATTGAGGGTAAATACCAATGATGGGGAGTCATTTGATTAATTTAAGGATCGCTGTTTTTGAACCGACTGGTTACATTACTGCGGCCAATATAGATGATTTTCAAGAAAAATTAACTAATTTTGTTAGTAACAACTCAAGTATAGATTTTTTGGTGGATATGCACCAAGTGGAATTTATTGATAGTGCGGGACTCATGGCCATTGTGTCAGCTTTTCGTCTCGCTCAACGTCTCAATAAAAAGTTAAGTGTTTGTTCCCTATCACCATCCGTTCGTATTATTTTTGAATTAACCCAATTAGATCGGGCTCTAGAAATTTATGAAAGTCGTCAAACCTATGAAGCATCGGTAACCGAAACCGTCGCTGCTTGAGGTCACTAACCCATTGATGACCTCGAATATTGGCTTACTCCTCCACACTTCCGATATATTAGAAAAGCATGAAAAAATTAGGGAAGTGCCGGAGGTTTATTTGTGACTATTCCTATTGAAAAACTCATCACCCCAGACATCAATAAACCTGCGCGCTATTTAGGTAACGAATTAGGGGCGAAACATAAACCGTGGAATAAAACATCTGTGCGGTGGGTGTTAACTTATCCAGAGGTATATGAGTTAGGAGCCTCTAATTTAGGTCACATTATCCTTTACAATATCCTCAACGGGCAGCCCCGTCAACTCTGCGATCGCACTTATTTGCCCGCACCGGATTTAGCGCAGAAATTACGAGACACAAAAACTCCCCTATTCGCCTTAGAATCCCGTCGTCCCCTTACAGATTTTGATATTTTAGGCTTCAACCTCAGTTATGAACTAGGGGCGACTAATATATTAGAAATGCTGGATTTAGCGCAAATTCCTTTGACATGGAGAGAAAGACAGTTAGGAAATTATCCTTTAATTTTTGCCGGAGGACAAACCGCCACCTCTAACCCTGAACCCTTTGCCGAATTTTTCGATTTTATGGCACTCGGAGACGGAGAAGAATTATTACCTGAAATTGGTTTAATTATAGAAGAAGGAAAAGCCAATAACTTAGATAGAGAAGCATTACTATTGGATTTAGCGCAAATTCCAGGGGTTTATGTCCCTCGTTTCTATGAGGTAACAGAAGCAGGAGAAGTTGTGCCTAACCGGCCAGATGTTCCCCCTAGAATTTTACGCCGTGTCTCCCCTCCTATGCCAGCTTATGCCATTGGTTTAGTCCCTTATATTGAAACCATCCACGATCGCTTAGTAGTAGAAATAAGACGAGGTTGCACCAGAGGTTGTCGTTTTTGTCAACCAGGAATGTTAACCCGCCCAGCAAGGGATGTACAACCAGAAGAGGTTATCGAAACCATTGAACGAGGTATTAGAGAAACCGGACATAATGAATTTTCCTTACTATCTCTAAGTTGTTCCGACTATTTAGCCCTTCCGGCAGTAGGAACGGAGATCAAAAATCGTCTCAAAAATGAAAATATTACCCTTTCTTTACCCAGTCAACGGGTGGATCGGTTTGATGAAAATATCGCCAATATTGTCGGGGGAAACCGCCAGTCAGGGTTAACCTTTGCCCCAGAAGCCGGAACCCAAAGAATGCGAGATGTGATCAATAAAGGGTTAACCAACGAAGAGTTATTACGGGGGGTTAAAACCGCCGTTGAACAGGGTTGGGATAAGGTTAAACTGTACTTTATGATTGGCTTACCAGGGGAAACAGATATGGATGTCCTGGGGATTGTAGAAACATTGCGCTGGTTGCGTCAAGAATGCCGAATTAAAGGCCGTAAGCCTCTACAATTTACTATTACGGTATCTAACTTTACCCCCAAACCCCATACACCGTTTCAGTGGCATTCCGTTTCTACAGCAGAGTTTAAACGAAAACAAGAATTATTGCGAGAAGCGTTTCGTAGTTTAAGAGGCGTAAAAGCCAATTACACCGATGTGAGAATTTCTGCCATGGAAGATTTTATCGGAAGAGGCGATCGCCGTTTATCCCCTGTCATTCGTCGCGCCTGGGAATTAGGTGCCGGTATGGACTCATGGTGGGAAAATGCTCAAAAGGCTTATGAAGCTTGGGAACAAGCTATCGATGAAGCTGGGTTAAGTTGGAAATATCGTCAAGTAGAAGCGGGGGAATGGAACATTTTTGAAGGAAATACGGACTCATACAACGCCCCCTTACCTTGGGATCATGTTAATACAGGCATTGATAAAAAATGGTTACAAGAGGACTTACAACGGGCTTTAGAAGCAGCCACAGTTCCTGACTGTGCGTTTGAAGGGTGTTCCCATTGTGGGGTGTGTGGGTTAGATTTTGGTCATAACATTGTGGTGCAACCCCCTGCTATTCCTGAGTTTAGCGGTCACTTTCAGCCCAACCAAGCACGGTTACAACGGTTTAGGGTGTATTTTGGCAAAATTGGGGAAATGGCCTTAGTTAGCCACCTTGATTTAGTGAGATTATTTGATCGGGGGGTACGTCGTGCAGCCTTACCTATTTCTTTTACAGGGGGTTATCATCCAGGTCCAAGAATTTCTATTGCTAATGCGTTAACTTTAGGTGTTACTAGCAATGGGGAAATTGTAGATTTTGAGTTAACTGAGGTGATGGATATTGAGGCGTTTCGTAACGCTTTAGCACAACAGTTACCCTCAGATCTTCCTATTTATAAAGTAGAAGAAGTATCCGTTAATTCGACTTCAGCCACTCGGTTATTGGAAGAAGCAGAGTATTTAATTACTGTGGAAACTGAGGCGATCATTTCTTCTGAAACTTGGCAAAATTGGATTGGAACTGTATTAAATAGTTCAGAAATTAACTGGGAGAAAACTACAAAGTCAGGTAAAAAGAAAACGGTCAATTTACGCGATCGCTTGTCTCATCTATCTTTAGAATCTTGTCAAGATAATACTGCGATGTTGCACTATATTGGCAGTTGTCGCAATGATGGAACGATGCTACAACCCCAACAAGTTATTTTCATGTTAGAAAAGATATCTAATACGGAATTACAGTTAAGGAAAGTTCATCGTCAACGATTGATCTTAGCAAGGACTTAATAATTTCTTCTCCCTAAAAGCAAAGGTTAGGTTGACGAGAGGAAACCCAACAAAAAGCGATCGCAGAGGAGGAGAAGGTTAAATATCTGGTATATTACAGATAGTCAGAGTTTTTTATTGGAATGAGAGCAATGTGGTGGCGAAGTTCTCGATTAGACCGTATTGAGGCAAATATAGAACGTTTAGCAGAAATTAGCGAAGCAACTAACCGTCGCATTGATCGTTTTGTGGAAGCAACGGATCAACAAATTCAAGTCCTTCAAGCACGAACCGATCAACTTCAGCGTGCTGTAGAATATCTTTTAAGTAAGGATAGATAAAATAATTTCTTATATGGTTGGGTTTCGTTCCTCTACCCAACCTACAAGATCAGGATTTAACCCTACACCCCACACCCCACACCCTACACCCCAAACTAGAATTAGATATCTCCAGTTATTTTTGAGAACTGGTATCATAAACATTCAACAGAAATATAGTCATATATAGTCAAATCACGACAAATATCTTCAGATTATTTGTACTGACCCAGGGGAGACTTGACGGCGGTCACAAGCCCTGCCGTTCGACGGCAGGGTCGCCACCTCACAAAAATTAATAACTCTGTTGAGTTGTTTAATGGTACAATTAAACCAAAGTTAAAATTAAGCAATATTTTAACCAGTTAATTGATGAAATTAGTTGAGAGACATATTATT
>JASJDW010000236.1 GCA_030064955.1 Crocosphaera sp. | reverse complement strand
TTCAGATCAATAGATTAACGATCAAAATACAAATTCTCCCCACACTCCCCACCCCTCCCACACTTCCCACACTCAACTTAACTAGAATATTGATACACCCAATTGAAAACCGCTATTATCCCCCACTCTGGCTTTACCCCACTGTTTGACGGAATTTAACCCACGGAAATTGGGGTCAATTTTTCCCTCCTCAGTTAACTTAGCTTGAATATCATGGAGATAGCGATAGGCTTCCCACTCTTGCCAAATTTGCGAGGTTTAACCTTGCGAAGTTCCTTCCCATCACCATCAAGAAATTGCTTAAAAGGGTAGATTTGGCAAAGAATTATTACAGAATCGTAAATTCCTAGCTCGAATTGGTCAAACGTTTCACCAAGGCTGTTGCCTTGGAGGGAACGCAATACTACTCGGATAAGCTTGAAAAGTTCATGAAATAGAGAGTGTGGGGAGTTTGGGAGGTGTGGGGAGAATTAAGCAATACACATGGTTTTCTCTTCCCACCCTTCCCCCTCTTCCCTCTATTCCCCATCCCTCTCTCAACAGATAAATTTGTTAACCGAGCAGTATTGGGAGGGAACGGGGAACGGGGAATGGGCAATAGTTTCTTGAGTGCGTCTTACATTCGCCTACGATAAGAAAATTTACCCTAACATTTATTTTTTATTTTTTAATTTGTTTATATCGCTCTTTAAACTCCCGTTGTTGTTGTTTATGATCCACAATAGGTTGAGGATAACCGCAACTATGGGCTTCTAAAGGGGGTATTTTTCCAGTTACTAAATATTCCGTATCAAGAGAACTGATTTCAGGAACCCATAGACGAATATATTCCCCATCTGGGTCATATTTTTGTGCTTGACTGGCAGGATTAAAAATACGTAACGGTTTTGGGTCCATTCCACTAGATGCACTCCATTGCCATCCTCCATTATTAGCAGATAAGTCCCCATCGACCAATTTTTGCATAAAATATTTTTCTCCCCACTGCCAATTAATAATCAAATCTTTAGTCAAGAAACTAGCGACAATCATGCGACATCGGTTGTGCATCCATCCCGTTTCATTTAACTGTCTCATGGCAGCATCCACAATCGGATAACCGGTTTTTCCTTCACACCAAGCTTGAAAAAATTGCTCATTATTATCCCAAGAAAAATCCTTAAATTCCTTTCGATAAGGTCCCTGGGCTAATTCAGGAAAAAAGTATAAACAATGTTGATAAAATTCTCGCCAAGCTATTTCTTGTTGCCAGGTTTGTATATTCTCCCTTGCTTCGTCACTACGGCTATTTTCATACGCTTCAACGGTTGCTTGCCAAACCTTCCGAATACCAATAACACCGAATTTGAAGGCCGGACTTAGGGTAGAAGTTCCATCTGTAGCAGGGAAGTTTCGTTGTTCTTGATAATTGTAAATTGCCCTATCACAAAAGTAGTTAAGTTGAGCTTTTGCTGCTTTTTCTCCTGGTTCTAAAATTAACGGTGCATCCCAACTATAACCTAAGTCTTTGGCAGTAGGTAATTCAATCATCCCTAAGTTTTTAACTGTATTTATTTCTTCCTCGTTTAAACTTTCTAATTGTTGAATGGACTCAGCAAGATTGGCTTTTTCTTCTTTTAACCAACTACGCCAAAAAGGGGTATAAACTTTATAAGGATCATTATTACTTTTAGTTAGAATCTCTCCTGGTGCGTGTAATAATTGATCCCAGAAGGTTTGTGATTGAATGCCTTTCTCTTGTAGGGCTTCAATAACTTGGCGATCGCGTTCTTTGCTGTAGGGTTCAACGTCATTATTCCAGAATACGCACTTAACCTTTAAAGCTTCTGCAACTTGAGGAATGATCTGTGTCGGTTGTCCTTGAAAAATGAATAACTGACTGCCTAACTTTTGATAGCTTTCTTGTAAGTCTTTTAAACAGCCTAACAGATAGCTTACCCTAGCAGGTGCAATATCATCTCGCTTTAAAATATTGGGGTCGAAACAAAATAAACCCACTAATTTACAACTGTATTCATAAGCTTTGGAAAGTCCAATATTATCAGATACTCTTAAATCACGACGATGCCAAAAAATTACAATATTTGTCATAGATAAAAGTTTAAAGATTTTAGATAGATAAGGTAGGTAAGATACAAACTGTACTGTTAACTATTTTACGGTTTGTTGAGACGTGGCCTACCCTAAGTATCTAAATAGTATAGAATTTTTGCTATCTTGTTACTTTGGTTAAAGTAAGCAAACCAATATCTTTATGCCCTTTCATCAAACAATTGTAGTATGGAGTCGTCAATGCTTTGCTTCAAGCTGTCTTCATCTTCATACAATCTAATTTCAATCCGTGGAAATATACTACTGCCACCTGTTTTTTCTGCCTCTTGTAATAAGTATGGTAAATCTTTTTTCTCTCGAACTAAAATCAACATAGGTTTACGCAATGCCATTGCATAACCAGCTTCAATGAGAACACTCGACAAAATTTTATCAGGATAAACAAAGATAAAAATATCAGATTGTTCTAGTTCTGACATATCCCTCTCTAATGCAATGGTGCTACTATTAAATTGCTCTTTAGATGCTAAATTCTCACCAGCAAAATAAACATTTTCAAACCCATACTGAACACTTAGATGACTAGCCAAACCTAGAATCACCTTTCTATTTTGCTTATAGAGAGCATCATCACTAAAACCACTCATAGGTGAAGCAATAAACGCCCGCTTACCTTTGGTTGGCAAAAGCCACTCCTTATTTCCTACTTGTGGCAATGATACTTGTTCAGAATGATCTATAATGGGATTATATGCTATTGTCATAATTAAGTAAATTTTTCAGTGAACACTACAGCTAGTTCTATTTCGCTGTTAACTGCCCTTCAGGCGAGGTAGCAAGCAGGAGGAAAGATTTTAGTTAGTAGTAAAGCCTTCTTGTTTGGCCCAATTGGGTTTGGGTCCCTCACCAAGAGGTTATGTCTAAATCCCCCTGTAACTAGGCTCCTGCCTCCTTCAATTCCGATTTGATAGTAGATTAATTAAACCAAAAAGATTTTGGTTGAAATCAAATTATAACATATTAAAACCAACAAGGTCAATATTTATCAATTTCATATTCATTAACCTTTTTTAAAAATGTCTTTACCATCCTGTTCGATTGTCTTGAGAACATCATCAATTGAGGGACATTGATAAATACTAATACTTGGTAAGCCATTCTGCCTTGAAGCATTGGATGCTTCTCTAAGTAAATAGGGAAGTTGATCACGATCATGAACAAACCAAACGCTATCTTTACGGAGTGCTAGTGCCATACCAGCCTCAAGTAGAATGCTCGATGCTAAGGGTTCAGGGTAAATCATAATAAATTTTTTACTTTTTCCCATCTTTTCAAAGTTCTGTCGCAGGGCAACTGAGGGTGCCTGAAACTTTGCTCTATTCTCAATATCAGTTCCCGCATAAAAAGTCAGTTCAAGGCCACAAAATTTGCGTAGTGCTGCTTTGATTTTTATAATCTTTTCGCGGTTTAGCCTTAGGTCATTATCATCATCCCAAGAATCCATCGGTGCTGAAAGAAAGACATCATATTCATATTGTATTTCAGTTTCAGGGGAACTAAGAGAAGGGTTAGAAACTGAATCAAAACGAATACGACTACGTTCAAGGTAAATAACTCCCCAAATAGCAATTGGGAAGTTCATTAAACCTAAGATAATCGCAACTAATTGAGTCGTTCCCTCAAGTTTCCATATGCAGACAACAAGTATAGATTCAAGAAGTAGAGAAAATAATCCTAATAATTGAGTTGATGTTTGTAACTGTGCCAAAATTTCGGCAATATTTCTTTGTTGTGGTTGCTCAGTCATTACAAATCTCTTTTAATCAATAAAATTAGCTATTTCTTAGCACATCAAAACAGAGATGTCAATTTATCAAAGATAAACAAATAGCTAGTCGTTATTACAAAACCAAAGTACCCTAACTCATCAGTGATCTAGGTGTACTTTGGTTAATTATTTTTGATTGAGATTGAGAACAACCTTAAACTTTTACTACATCCAATTACTTCTAAGTAAACTCAGAAATATCTTCCTTGCATTCATCAGCTAAGTAACATAATGCACGGAACCTTAACCCTACCAACTGTTCATACAAAGGATTCAGTTTACACAAGGGAGGAATATGAACGACTTTGTGACCAAAGAGTTTAATATCCCGTTCAAAAGGACATTGAGGGGGAACCATTTTACAAATAAATCTGGCTAAACTAGGATCATCAATATCCATCCCATCTAACCAATCTTTGAGAGGATGCAACAAGTCTGGGTGAGGGTGAGGACGACTCACCAAAGGGGCTGAATCACCGATTTCTTGGGCTTGAGGATGATCTTCTTGGGGTTCACATAGCGTATGTTCTAAAGACGCTAACGCCTCTACTTTTAGCCCTAAAGCGTCGCTATATTGATGTAGAAGTTTAGCCTCGGAAGCGGAATAGATCCCATCAGCGATCGCTACTAAAACCGCAGTCCTCAAGAAGTTTTCCCCAGTATTAGGATCATGGCCTAGAATATTTGCCAACTCTTCTGGTTCAATGGACTTATAAAGAACAACCTCTTCGTCGTCAATGGCTAAATCTTTTGTTAAATCTGAAATTAACTTTTGTTCTTGCGGGTCATAGTCACCATCACACCAAGCAATGGTTAGTAAACCCCTCAACCAAGCGGAAATTTGTTCTTTTGTGTATGGAGATTTCGCTACACTTGCCATAAGAATTTTATAGTCAACTTTTTTAGGTTAGTCATGGGGGACATACCGCTTTGCACAAGTGAAAAAGCAAAGGTTTATTCTTGCTATTCATATCCATTTCCTCTGCTTAAACTGTCAGACGTTTATGTTCCCCTTTATTCAGTGTAACTTTTTCTCTGGACTAACCTCGGTAGTTTATTGAACAATCACGGGAATTCCTGTTTGCACTAATTCGTACAATGCTTTAACATCTCGGTTCCGCATTCTAACGCAACCATGAGAAACCGCTTGTCCCATGACGTGTTCTCCTGGGGTTCCATGAAACCCTATGTATTTCCCGTCTTCTCTTGAAAAACCAATCCAACGTTCTCCGAGGGGACTATTAGGGCCGGCCGCGCTAACTCGACCGTTCCAGGGGTTCTTCCATTGAGGGTTTTCTACCATTTGAAAGACTGAAAATTCCCCTCTGGGGGTTTCCCATCCGGGTTTACCAATGGCCACTCGATAATTAGCAATTACTTCATCATCTTGATATGCGTACACGCGACGTTCTTTGAGGTTGAGAACGAGGTGTGTGGCCATGGTTTTGTTGGTTTCTGGAGGGGTAACAATGGCTGTTTCTTCTACGGGTGGGGTAGTAGGTAATTCTGTGGAAGGGGTTGGGGAAATTGTTACCTCGGAAGCGATCGCTTGTTTGTTGATCCCTTCAATGGGTAAGAGTAAACTTCCACTAACCAATGTGAGTGTGAGTAAAGAAAGAGTGAATTTCATGGTTGTCAATTTAAGTAAAAATGACGATTGTTTAAGTGAAAAAAAAGAAGAGTAAGATAAGTTACCTATATTCTAGAAGTGGCTTAAAAGAGGGTTACTCAAAATTAGCACTCTCTTAAGAGTTATTTTTTCTCAATTCTTCTTAAAATAGAGACATAATTAATTTATATAAGTTAAAGCTTCTTTACTTATCTTAAAACTTCTCTTTATTATCCTCAATAGTTTTAAAGATTGAAGCTTTCATAGATCAATAACTTTTGTAAGGTTTCTACAGGAATTTGAGTGAAATATTTCCTTTTAAAATGTTCTTCTTTGAGGGTATCTAATAATTTTTTTTGTGAGATGTGATAATCTTCTGATATATCATTTGTTGTTGTGATCTGAATATTTTGATCATTTTGAATGATTAAAAAGCCAATTTTTTCTAAAAAGTCCAAGGCTAAATTAAGACTGCGATCGCTTAATAATAATTTTTCTTTTAATTGTTCTTTTGTTATTACTTTCTGGGTTCGGTTAATATATTTAGCTATTCCTATTAGTTTTTGGATAATGTCTGATGAATTGAATTGATCATTATAAGAATACACTAATGCCAAATCTTGTTGATGATTGATACTTTTTTGATAACTTTTTTGTAATTCATTCCAAGCAACAGGACAACTCTTTAATTGTTCTACATTTGAGTTCAATTGTTCAACTTCATTTTTATTTCTATAATCTATTAAAGTAATTTTATTTCTTTGTAATAATTGATTATTTTCACTGGTTAAACTTTCTCTAACTTCAATTAAACGTACTTCATAGCGTCCTTTTCCGTAGGTATTATAATCCAGTTCTACAATAGCATCACATCGCTTATTTTCGCCTTGGGGTAATTCTTCTTGATAATGTTCCCACCAAATACCAGGAAACCCCTCATCAACGGAACGATCATAAATATTAAACTTGGTTTTTATGTATTTAATTTTATTATCTTTTGCATCCCTAATATTCCGATTACCTAAACTTTCAAACCAACAATTTTGAATCAATAATCTAGGGACAGGATTTCCCATACCATAAGGTTCTAATAATTTTAATTCCCTAAATAAAGATTGACCCAGTTGAGACACTGTTACCACTAAATCGGCTTTAAGGGTAGAACTTAAGGTATTAATATCAATAATTTCCTGTCTCAGTTTTTGATTAATTCTTTCTCTGAATAAAGATAAGTTTTCCACAGGTAAACTTAACCCTGCTGCGAAAGGATGTCCCCCAAATCGATGTAATAAATCTTGTTGAGAAGCGACTAATTGATACAAATCAATGTTATGAATAGAACGGGCTGAACCTCTGGCTAATTTAACATCATTTTCGCTCATCTTTTCTGTTTCAGCAGTGGTTAATAAAATAGTAGGACGACCATATTTTTGAGCAATTTGTCCAGCAACTAATCCTAATACACCACTTTGCCATTGAGGATCTTCTAAAACAATCACTTGAGTAGTAGATAGGTCTAGTGTTTGTAGTTTTTTTTCTACATTTTTCTGAATATCCTTTTGTAAAGACTTACGACGGGTGTTAGCTAATTCTGTGTCTAAAGCCAATTCTTGAGAGAGTTTATCATCTTTACTCGTCAGTAATTCTACAGCGAAATGAGCATCTCCTTGAATGCGACTAATGGCATTAATTCTAGGGCCAATTCCGAAAGAAATATCCGTCGGGCGATCGCCACTTCTTTTACATAATTTTAGTAAATAAGCAACCCCTGGACGGGTAGTATTCGTTAATTGTTGTTGTAGCTTTTTTAAACCTTTTTGTGCTAAATAGCGACAGTCTCCTTTTAATTCTACTAAATCAGCAATTAACCCAATAGCCACTAAATCTAATAAATTTTCTAAAGGATTTTCGGGAATTTCTGGAAAAGTTATATATAAAGCTTCAACTAACTTATAAGCTACTGCAACACCTGATAAAGAAAATAAAGGATGATCCTCAGAAAAATAGCGAGGATTAATAATAGAAACGACATTGGGTCGTTCATCAGGCAATGTATGATGATCCGTAACAATAATATCGATTCCTAAAGAGTTAGCATAATTAATTTCCTCTAAATTAGTGCTACCAGTGTCACAAGTTACGATCAGTTTAGTTCCTTCTGTAGCTAATTTTTTGATTCCTGGAATATTTAAACCATGAGATTCTGTTGCTCGATTGGGTATATAATAATTAAGCTGTAGATGAGGAATAAAAAATTGTCCAAGTCCTTCCCATAAAACACTGGTAGCAGTAATTCCATCCGCATCGAAATCTCCCCAAATGGTTACTTTTTCTTGATTATCAATAGCAACTTTTAGCCGTTTTATAGCCAATTTCATTTCATAACCAAATTCAAAAGGACTCAAAGGCTTATAATAATTTGAGTCTAAAAAACCTTTCAATTGTTCTGGGGTTTGAATCCCTCTATTCCATAGTAGTTGAGCAGCATAAATTCCTTCAGAGTCAGTATAATAACCATTAACAAGATTAACAAACCAAGACGGTAAAGAAACAACAGGTAAAACTTGCCATTGAGAGTGAACGGTATCCATTATTAACTATTTTTAATTAAAAATTAAGATTATTTTCACAACTATATTTATAGCAGTTCTCATACTTGTGAGGTACAAACTTTTATAGTTTTAGGAGTTCGGGAGTTCAGGAGGGCAGGCTTCGCCTGTGCTACGCAGCAGAAGTTGAATATTAGGTGTACCTCATGAGTCCAGGAAATGCTATAT
>JASJDW010000235.1 GCA_030064955.1 Crocosphaera sp. | reverse complement strand
ATTGAGAGACTTGTTTAGAATTGAAAGTGTGGGGAACATCCCATCAGCTTACTTTCTGGATTGACTTGTCAAATGCGCATCTATTGTCCTTTAATCCCTGCCAATATTGCTGATTCATCATCTTGTGTCTTTTTTTCTTTCAGAGAATATCATGTCAAGTAAAAATTAACAACCATTTCTTACAATTTTATCTTAAAAAAATATTAAGCCTAACTCAATTTTGAAACAGAGATAGAGAGCAACAAATGAAGCGATCGGTTTATAATTAAAGTAAAAATTACTGTGAAACATGACCATATCTGATTCTCCTAAGACCAGTGAAAGTTTATCTTTACCAAAACAAGGATGGCGACAACTTGTTAAAATTGTTGCCGATCTTCGCTTAGCTATTGTTCTCTTATTAGCCATTGCGTTATTTAGTATTAGCGGTACTGTCATTGAACAGGGAGAAAGTATCCCTTTTTATCAAGAAAACTATCCCGAAGATCCAGCTTTATTTGGCTTTTTAACCTGGAAAGTCATCTTAATTTTAGGACTCAACCATGTTTATACAACCTGGTGGTTTTTATCCCTATTAGTTCTTTTTGGCACTAGCTTAACTGCTTGTACCTTTACTCGTCAATTTCCTGCGCTAAAAGCAGCTAGAAAGTGGAACTTTTATCAAAAACAGAGACAGTTTCAAAAGTTAGCTTTAAGTACAGAATTAGACTTTGATAATCTGAGTTCAGTTAAGAGGATTTTGGAACAGAAAGGTTATAAAACCTTTCAAGAAAATCAAGCTATTTATGCAAGAAAAGGAATTATTGGAAAAATTGGTCCTATTGTCGTTCATGCTGCTATGTTAATCATATTGGGGGGTGCTATTTGGGGCGCATTAACGGGATTTTTAGCTCAAGCAATGGTTCCCAGTGGTTCTGATTTTAAAGTTAATAATATTATCGAAGCAGGCCCATTATCTCAACCACAAATCCCTAAAGATTGGGGAATTCGGGTCAATCGTTTTTGGATTGATTACACCCCAAACGGAACGATTGATCAGTTTTATTCTGACCTTTCTGTAATTGATAATGAGGGGGAAGAATTGAAGCATAAAACCATCTATGTTAATGAACCATTACGTTATCATGGTGTTACTTTTTATCAAACAAATTGGGGAATTGCAGGGGTTCAAGCGCAAGTTAATAATAGTCCTATTTTTCAACTACCTATGGCCCCTTTAAATACTAATGGAAATGGTCGAATTTGGGGAACCTGGATACCAACAAAACCCGATTTAAGCGAAGGAGTGTCTTTATTAGCAAAAGACTTACAAGGAACCATGATGGTTTATGATCAAAAAGGGGATCTTTACAGTGCAGTAAGACCTGGGATGATCCTAGATATTAATGGAGTTAGACTAAAAATTCATCAATTAATTGGCAGTACAGGGTTGCAAATTAAAGCTGATCCCGGTATTCCTTTTGTTTATACTGGGTTTGGTTTATTAATGATTGGAGTTATCATGAGTTATGTTTCCCATTCCCAAATTTGGGTATTAAGAGAAGATGAACGCTGTTACATTGGAGGAAAAACTAATCGATCGCAAGTAACTTTTGAACGGGAATTATTAGGAATTATCAAATCATTAGAAACAACAAAAAGTTAAAGTTTAGTTAGTGAGAAAAGTTATTATTAACTTAACCAAATTAATCCACCAATAATGATAATGAATAACCCTAAAGCTAACCCAATAAACCCATTATCTTTGGTATCCATTTGAGTAATATCTTCTAAATCTAAGGATGTTTTTTTAATAGGTTTAGTTGCTGGTTTTGCTTGTACATAACGGGGGGTTTGACTATCATCAGATTTCGTTGTGGGAATTTTCGTCATCCATGCTTCAGGACGTTTTAACTGGGGTGCTTTAAGGATGTATAATATGCGTTGACTTTGTTGACGAATTTCTAGGTTAGGATGACGGGTTAAGTCTTCACAAAGGGCGATCGCATCGTCTAATCTATCTACTCCTTGATAAGCAGTGACTAGAGACAGTTGAATATCTCCTCCTAACTTTGAAGATAGGTTAATCAAGGATTTTGCTTCTTCGAGGATTTTAACACTACTACGATATTGCCCTCGATCTAATAATGCTTGTCCTTGTTGGTATTTTAGTTTAAATTGTTCTAACTTAGAATCCATTGTTTAATAACTCACTTTTCTTATAGTTTAGTTGAATATTAGAAGTTGAATATTAGGTGTACCTCATGAGTCCAGGAAATGCTATATCATGATAGAAATGACGATTAGAAGTGGTTAGATGCGATCGCTAATTTAAATGATTGTCGAGCTTAGTGATGGGGAGCAAAATCTAGGGTTTAGTTAAAAAACCGAACCTGACAATAGCTGCAATGGTCGCGCCAATAACGGTAATAATTAAAGCCCATATTTGAGCGTTTGCCCTTCCTTTTAAGTCTTTAACATTTTCTTTGAGTTGGGAAACTTCGGTTTCTATTTTCGGCAATACTTCTATTTTGGTTCCTATTCCCTTGACATCTTCTTGCAAGTGTCTTACATCTTCTTTGAGTTGGGAAATTTCCGTTTCTATTTTCGGTAATACTTCTAGTTTGGTTTCTACTCGCTCTAATCTAGCATCAAGTTTAATTAGAATATCTTTTAAGTCGGTTTCAATAATAATTGGGTTACTCATGGCTTTGTTTAGTGATTTTCTTCTAATGTATCCTGAATTTGTACCAGAATTTCCTCACACTCTTTAAAGATTTGGATGGTTTGCATTGGTTATGTTATTCTCAGATTTACCATAATAGTTGATTACTATAGCGTTTAAATACCTCATCTTTAGTAAGAATAGGAATGTTTTCAGTTAAGCTTTGAGCTATAATTAGGCGATCAAAAGGATCTTTATGGTAAAAAGGAAGGGTCTTGAGTTGTTCGAGATGTTCAGCATTAATAGCTAGTATTTCAAAGCCGTTTCCGTAAACGTAATTTTGAATTAAATTGGGAAAAGTGGTCTTTAATTCTAATCTGTTAAGGCTGCCCTTTATGGACATTTCCCAGAGACTAGCAATACTTAATTGTTTTTGAGATTGACTATCTTCAATAATACAACGAGCAGAATTACTAAGATTATCATCACCTTCAATAAACCATAAAAAAGCGTGGGTATCCATCAGGATTTTCATGGCATATATTCCTCAAAGTCTTCAATAGGATCGTCAAAGTTATCAAGCATTTTAACGATACCTTTTGCGCTTCCATATTGGGGCTTTTTAGAATAGGGAGGAAGGGAAATAATTTGAAAGTCTTGACCCTCATTATTTTGAATAATTACTTGTTGACCTTCTGCGGCAGCTTTAAGAAGTTTAGGAAGTTGATTCTGGGCTTCGTTTAGGGTAATTTGTAGCATGATGTATTAGATTTAATAATGATTTTTGAGAAGATTTAAGGCTCATAATTTACTTTAATCTCCTTCTAATGTATCCTGAATTTGTGCAAGCAATTCCTCACAGTCTTTAACCAGTGGAATACCCAGTTTTTGGGAAAGTTCAAGGGATTCGATCAAATATTAGTTATAGTAAGTCTTGTTCAGACAGGTTAGCAATTTTCATTAATGATTTAAGTGTGCCAAGTTTTAAGTCTTGGTTACGATGAACTGGAATGGATAGAATTTTTTGACTATCAGGCTTTTGATAAATATGATGACTCCCTGTCACTCGTTTAAGTATCCATCCCTGTTTTTCAACGATTTTGCAAAGTTTTTTCCCTGAAATAGATTTCATACCACAATTTCTACCAGTTTATCTTCGGCATGGAATTGATACGATTCATTCGCAACGGCTAACCATCCCTCAATCGCATCTTTTAGGTTATGGGTGACTTCTTCTAGGCTGTCGCCTTCTGTGATACAACCAGGGAGTGCAGGAACTTCTGCCCAATAACCGCCTTCTTCGGCAGGATGAATAATCGCTTTAATTTTCATGGCTGATATGAATTATCAAGGGTTTCTAATCTTCTTCTAATGTAGCCTGAATTTCTGCCAGCAATTCCTCAAACTCTTTAACCAGTGGAATATCTAGTTCTTGGTAATGGGTTAAAGTTTATTAGTTAAGATTCTGGGGTAAGCCCAACCAATTACATAATGAATTAGTTAACAGATTTCTATCATTTGAGGATAAGATACCAATTTTTTTGATAATTAATGATTGTTCTATGGTAAAAATTCCTCTTTTGACGGCTGTTAAAGTATTTAAGCCCGCTTGTTGCCATTCTGTTAGCACAAATTCTCCAGGAAGTAAATTCTGAGTACGGCTGGTAAGAGGAGTAATAAACACATCTTGAGAGGGATGGGAAATGCTAATAATAATACCTGGCCGTACTTTTGTAGCTGAGAGATTAGAAAAAGGATAGCTTACTAGGATAACGTCATTCTTGGAGTAGCTGGGCATAAATATCATCTTCGGTATTATCCCAGATTTTTGCTAGGGATGGTTCGCTGGCTTCTTGCCAAAAGTTAGTTTCTTCTTTGATAATTACAGTAACTTGCGCGCCTTCGGGCAAATGTTCATCTGGGTGTAACTCGATTTTACCGTTTTTAACGATTCCATTGAAAGTCTTCATAGTAGAGAGTCAATTATATTGTCTGAAGATTTGTCGTAAGCTCAATACGAGGGCAAAGATATTAATATGATAGTTGGTGAAGTTTATACTACAAACTTTTTTAGAAGATTTAACGCTCATAATTTACGTTAATCTTCCTCTTTATTTCCCAACGTTTTTGGTGATTCGCATAACCGGTTAACATTTCTTTGGCTAATTCAAGAGATGCGATCGCTTGCTCTTTGCTAACACTAGGAAAATGATCTAAAAATACATCTAATGAATCCCCTGCCTCAAGATAATCGAGTAAAGTTTTGATGGGTACACGAGTCCCTCTAAAGACGGGTGTTCCTCCTAGAATATCAGGGTCGCTGTGAATAATAGAAGATATCAGTACCATATTAATTATTCCTCTTAATGGGTATCGCTAGTTTCAATGATTCTCATGCTTAGTGATGGTGAGTCAAATCTAGGATTTAGTTAAAAACCCAAACCTGACAATAGCAGCAATGGTTGCACCGATAACAGTAATGATTAAAGCCCATATTTGAGCGTTTGCCCTTCCTTTTAAATCTTTGACATCTTCTTTGAGTTGAGCAACTTCTGCTTCTATTTTCGGCAATACTTCTAATTTGGTTTCAATTCGCTCTAAGCGATGATCAAGTTTAGCAAGAATATCTTTTAAGTCGGTTTCAATAATAATTGGGTTACTCATGGCTTTGTTTAGTGATTTTCTTGTAATGTATCGTGAATTTCTGCAAGCAATTCCTCACAGTCTTTAACCAGGGGAATACCCAATTGTTGGGAAAGTTCAAGGGCTTTTTGGCAATGGGTGAGGGCAAGTTCGGGGCGATCGGTTTTATGGGCGATTTCAGCAAGGACGAGTAAACCCTCAGCGATTAACTTTTTATAGTTAATTTCTTGGGCAATAACTAAGGATTCCCGAATTTTGGTTTCTGCTTCGCTGTAGTTTCCCAGTTTGATCAACGTTGCCCCCATATTGTGTAAAGAAGTGGTTACTCCTTGCTGGTAGCCTATTTCCTTGCTCATGTCGAGATATTGCTGGTGATAGGTAATCGCTTTTTCATACTGTCCTAATTCTTCATAACAACAGCCCAAATTTCCTAGAGAATTTGCTATTCCCTGTATATCACTGATGTCCTGTTTTATTTCAAGAGATTGCTGTTGATAGGTGATCGCTTTTTCATACTGCCTTAATGAAGAATAACAATTACCCAAATTTCCTAGAGAAATTGCCACTCCTTGTTGATCGCCCATTTCTTCTTTGATTTCAAGAGATTGCTGTTGATAGGTGATCGCTTTTTCATACTGTCCCAATGATTGATAACAAATGCCTAAATTTCCTAGAGAATTTGCGACCCCTTGCTGATAACTAATTTTTCTACTGATGTCATTTTGTTTCTGATAATAGGCGATCGCTTGTTCATATTGCCCCAATGAATAATAACAATTGCCTAAATTCCCTAGAGGAATTGCCACTCCTTGCTGATTACCCATTTCCTTACTAATGTCGTGAAATTGCTGGTGATAAGTAATTGCTTGTTCATACTGACCCAATAAATGATAACAGTTGCCTAAATTCCCTAGAGCCATTGCCATCCTATGTTGATCACCTATTTTCTTACTGAGGTCATGACATTGCTGGTGATAGTTGATCGCTTTTTCATACTGCCCCAATGAATAATAACAATTACCTACATTCCCTAAAGAAATTGCCACTCCTTGCTGATCACCGATTTCTTTACTGAGGTCATGATGTTGCTGACAATAAGTAATCGCCTCGTCAAAACTTGCTAACATACCATAAACAGTACACAAACGGTTTAACGAGTTACGATAACAATCTTGTTCTTTTTCACTGCCTACGATTAATTGATCATATAACTCTGCTCTCTTTCGATAAAAGCCTTGAAAATTCAAAAATTGATCAACCGATTTATCTTTCCCTTCTCCTCCTCGATCCTCATTCAAAATATCATAAGCTAACTGCCATTTTCCCAATTCTCCTGCATGATAAAAACCCTCTAAATAAGCCGTCAAATCTTCCAAAGATTCCCACGGAGGTACTGGTAAATGTGCCAAATAATAATCTAACGCTTTGTGATGCGCTGCTTGCAACACCTCAACATCTGCTTGCTGTTGCACTACCATTGAAATTAAGGGCAAAAACTGAAACCGTCGCCGTTTTTTCTTGAGGGGTTCGGGGGGAAATTCCTGTAATAAGGATAAACGGGATAAATATCGTAACTCTTTCTCTGTTACCTCTGCGCTTATCCCCTGTGCTAACTCTAAATCAAAATTATCTCGCAATACGGACAACTGCGTTAAACTATCTTCTAACCGTTGCCATAATCGCTTTAAACTCGCCGTTACGACTTCTCTGACACAGGTTTCTGTATCACGGTGATCCCCTTCCACATCAAACAAATTTAAGTCCAAGTTTTTCGACTCAGTAACACAAACCCCTTCCCCAAACTCATCAACCATCAAACTACACACCAGTTGCATTAAGAGGGGATGTCTTCCCATTTGGTTAACAAATTGGGTTAATTCTTCCTCTGTTCCTGTTAACCCGTAGTCTTCTGTAACATAACGCATTGCATCGGCTTCTTTTAACCCTTTCAGAGACAACCAATAACAGCGATCGCGCAAATTGTTGGAAAATTTAGGCTGTTCCCGACTGGTGAGCAAAACTTTACTGTTGCATCCTTTACTTAACCATCGGCTCAAAAATTGATGATAAATGGAGTTTCCTTCTGCGGTTAAAACTGTTTCTAAATTATTCAATATTAATAAACAAGGTTCAGCGATTAAACCCTGTATTATCTGCAAGATTAATGTTTCTTCATCCCATTTTTCATCATAAGGTTGCTGCAACTTCTCTAATAACCAACGTCCAAATTGTGCTAAGGGGTAAGGCTGGTTAAAATTGACCCATAATACTCTTAAATTGATGGTTAACTGTTCTGTCACTTTCACTGCTAAGGCAGTTTTCCCATAACCTCCTGCTGCGATGATGCCAATTAAGCGGATATTATCATTGTTTATGGTGGTGTTTAGGTCATTTATTTCTTCTTGTCTTCCCTGCCATTTATTTACTGGAGGAAGTGTGGTATCGATTACCGCAGTTGTTGTGATTTTGGTAAAGGTAGACGAATCACTATAATAATTATTAACTATTTTATTACCAGCAATATTATCCCCTTGTCCTGAATGATCTTGATTAACATTTTGATTCATCTTGCGTCATTCCTGCTTCCCAGATAGCCATCATTTTCTAATTATACAGTCTGTAGGGTGGGCAAATACTTAATACAAAGGATGAACCAACTTAATGATTAATTTTGCCCACCTTCGTAATTATAATGGTGGGCAAGAATTGATAACTTAATTAATTGATCAAAAAATTATCCCATTTTGCCCACCCTACAAGCTAGATTTTGGTTATTTTTTATTATGATAAGATAATTTTATTCAAAAGTAATAATTATTGTTTGTGTTTCTGCTTTTGGTAATCCTTCGTAATTATCATGGTGAGCAAGAATTGATAACTTAATTAATTGACTGAAAAATTATCCCATTTTGCCCACCCTACAAGCTAGATTTTGGTTATTTTTTATTATGATAAGATAATTTTATTCAAAAGTAATAATTATTGTTTGTGTTTCTGCTTTTGGTAATCCTTCG
>JASJDW010000234.1 GCA_030064955.1 Crocosphaera sp. | reverse complement strand
AAATACTGTTTATTATTATCTCTAATTATAGTCAATTTTTGTGTTACAAAATAACCTTTTCTATTTCAGATCTTTTCATTAAATTCACCAAATCATAAAGTTACATCATTTCCGAAAAACCACTGACATAATTTCCGTAGATCAACAGAAGTAAATATTAGATAAAGTTAGTCTTGCCTTTTTCCTTGAACTGATTAACCCATTAATCTAATTTCCAACGACTGGCAATGGGCATCCTCCAACCTGTACCAAATGCGCGATCGCTTACTTTTAATCCTGGAGGGGCTTGTTTACGCTTAAATTCGGCACGAGTTACCAATTTTACTACCTTACAAACTATATCATAATCAAATCCGGCTGCTTCAATTTCTTTGATAGATTGATGACGATGAATTAATCGATCTAAAATAGCGTCTAAAATATCATAAGCTGGCAAAGAATCTTGATCCACTTGATCGGGCTTTAATTCGGCACTAGGGGGTTTAATTAAGACATTATGGGGAATTACTTCTTCATGTCGGTTTAACCACTTACAAAGGCTAAAAACACGGGTTTTAGGCACATCTGAAATAACGGCTAACCCTCCGTTCATATCCCCATACAAAGTACAGTAACCGACTGCCATTTCTGATTTATTACCTGTTGATAGTAATAAATGTCCGAATTTATTAGCGATCGCCATTAATAAATTACCACGAATTCTTGATTGTAAATTTTCTTCTGCAACCCCAAATTCTGTCCCTTTAAATAGGGGTTCTAATAGTACATCATAAGCTTTCATTACATCTCTTATAGCTAAAGTATGACTGCTAATTCCTAAGTTATTAACTAAGGCTTCTGCATCAGTAATAGAATGACTTGAACTGTAGGGGGAAGGCATTAATATGCCTAACACATTTTCTTTTCCCAATGCTTCAGCAGCAATAGCAGCAACTAAGGATGAATCTATTCCACCACTCAATCCTAAAATGGCTTTAGAAAAGCCACATTTATAAGCATAATCTTTTAATCCTAATACTAAAGCTGACCAAATTTCTTCTTCTTCTGTTTCTAAAGAGTTGGCAATATAACTGATTTCTAAATCTTGACTATTTTGCTCATACTCAACAACTTCTATAGCCGTTTGAAACCCTTTTGCCCGTAGAGTAATTTCTGCATCTTTACTAACAGCAAAACTATTCCCATCAAAAATCAAGTCATCATTTCCGCCGACTTGGTTAGTATAAATAATCGGAATATTATAGCGTTCTGCACTGTATTTTAACATGGCTTCTCTGGTTTTTTGCTTACCAATACTATAAGGAGAAGCAGATAAATTAACCACTAAATTAACTCCATGTTTCACTAAGTCTTGTATGGGATTATCTTCATAGTTTCGTTTACCCCAAAATTCTTCATCATTCCATAAGTCTTCACATACTGTTACTCCAATTTTAATGGGTTTAACATGAGGGACATGAGAAGATAATTGAAAGAAATTACTTTCTTTTCCTGGTTCAAAATATCTATCTTCGTCAAAGACATCATAAGTGGGTAAAAGTCGTTTATGAAAAATTTGTTTTATGGCTTGATTTTCAATTAAAACAATACTATTGAATAAAGGTTTTTCTCCATGAAGATAAGCATGAGAATTTTTGATAACTGTTCCCACTAGAATAGCTAAATTTTTGGGTATTTTTTTAGCCAATTCTTCTAATTCTATCCATAAACTGTCAACAAAACTGTCATTTAATAGTAAATCTTTGGGAGGATAACCACATAAAGAAAGTTCAGGAGTTAATAATAATTCTGCCTTTCTTTCTACAGCTATATGCGCTGCTTTATAAATATTTTGGGCATTATTTTCAATATCACCAATAATTGGATTGAGTTGAGCGATCGCAATTTTCATAAGAGTAATAATTTTCAGTAATTTAAGGGTTAAATAAAAACAAAAGGTTTATCTTTCAAGGGAGCAAATGCCTCAGAATCAAAGCGATATAAGGTTGCTGGTCTTCCTGCGCCTCTAGATACTTTTTTCTCAGTATCTATCAAGAAACCTAATTTAAGTAAACGGGTTCTAAAATTAGAATAATCAGCAAAGTTTTCTCCTAAAACAGTGGTATAAAATTGATATAAATCATTTAAAGTAAACATCTCTGGCAAAACATCAAAAGCAACGGGACTGTATTCTAACTTGCTTCTGAGCCGTTGATAACCATAATCTAAAATAAGATTGTGGTCAAAGGCCAATTGAGGAACTTTTTCTATCATATACCAACTGGTTTTATGATGATTAGCAATTAATTTTGCTTCTTCAAAACGCACCAAAGCAAAATAACTCACCGATAAATAACGAACCCCATAACTATCAGGTGATTCTCTGGGGTCTCGATCAGGACCGCCAAAGGTATATAATTGTTCTAGATATAAATTATTCGTCTCTATTTTTTCCGATAAAATACGATAAGCTGCTGCTTCTAAAGATTCTCCTTGTCTGACTAAAGTCCCTGGTAAACTCCATTGATTAATGTAAGGGTTTTCTGTTCGTTTAATCAATAAAACTAACAGTCGATTTTTTTGAGAATCAATGGAAAAAATAACATTATCCACTCCAACTTTAAAATCTTCTAAAATTAACTGATTATTGTTTAAATTCATGCGTATAATTTTTCCTGATGAATATAATCTTGAATCGGCTGAATTAAGACATTTTCATTACCATGTTTTCGGTAAGCAGTAGAAGAAACCGCAGGAGCATTCAAATCAGCAATTTCATAGGTTCCTCCTATTTCTTCTAACGCTTTTAAGTCAGATTCATGAATAGCATAACCAGGACGAGGAATGATTAAGATCGAAACTTCAGCCAATAATTCATCAATACGATACCATTGACGAATTTGTTTAATTAAATCAGAACCAATAACTAAAAAATAATCTGCCTGTTCTCCCCAAATTTCCTTAGCTTTGCCTACACTTATTAAACTATGACGATGACTTAAACTTTTAGAAAGATAAATGTTATCCCGAGGAGGCGTAATATTATCAATTAATAGCTTTAACATAGCCATCCGATGCTCCAAAGAGGTTTGATGATTTTTATAAGGATTATCAGAAGCCCAAATCCCTACCCAATCAAAATGATCCGATAACCAACAAACAATCGATTGGTGGCCGGCTGTTGGGGGATCTGCACTGGTTCCAAATAAAGCAATTTTTGTCATCTAATTTTATCTCAAAATTAAACAATTAAAGACTGGCGTAACTTTTCTAATGGTTCAGAAATATTCACCTTGATAGGACTGGGTTCGGTTATATAATGCGTTCCTTGAGGTAAACTTTTAACTGAGGTTTGAACCCGTTGACGAATGGTGTCTAAAGATTCATTTTCCGTTACGAGTTTACCTTCTTTCATGACTAATTCTAATAAAGGGGTTTCTCCTAATTCAATGGCTTCATCTGCTAAGGCTAAGCGATCGCTTTTGATAATTCCGTTATCATAACAACGAAATATCTGTTTGCGCCCTGGATAAGTCATTTTATGGCTAGATTGTTTCATGGTAGGAATGTTATCTATTTCAACTAATTTATAGACTCCATTAACGGGTTCCCCTGTCACTAAACGAGTTCCCACCCCATAACCGTCAATACTAGCGTTTTCGGTTCGTAACCGCTTCAACTCCCATTCATCTATATCCCCACTGGCAAAAATGTTCACCGTTGGCAGTAGTGATCGCACTTTTTTTGATAAGGTTGCCAAGTCCCCTGAGTCCAAACGAACCCCTTTAACCTCTGCTTCCCCGATTGTGATTTTTTCGGCTAATCGTTGGGCTGCTGCTACGGTATCATAGGTATCGATTAACAAGGTAGCCCCTGGAAAGTATCGATGAAACGCTGTAAACGCCTCATCCTCACTCCCAGATAACCCTTTAATCGCCATTACCAACGCATGGGCCATGGTTCCACTGGGTTGCTGGTTTAGTTCCTTGGCTGCTAGAACATTGGAAGTGGCATCAAAGCCGGCTGCTAAAGCTGCTCTAGCCGCCCAAATTGCCCCTTGAGGGCTAAAAGCACGTCTTGTGCCGAATTCTAACAAAATAGCGTTTTCCCCTGCTACATCGCGCATTCTCGCTGCTCTGGTGGCAATTAACGTTTGATAGTTCAGGGTGTTTAAAAGGTAGGTTTCTACGATCTGTGCTTGCCATAACGGGGCTTCGACTCGCAATAAGGGTTCATTGGCAAAAATAGCGGTTCCTTCAGGAACTGCCCAAACATCCCCTGTAAAGCCTTGATTTTCTAACAATGACCAAAAATTAGGAGATACATGGTCAAAAATACCTGTATTTTTTAGATAATCTATCTGATCTGAAGTGAAGCGCAAGTTTTCTAAATACTGTAACCCTTGGGTAAGTCCCATGGCGATCAGATAGCCAAAATGCTCCGGCAACCGTCGCACAAACAGTTCAAAACTCGCTCGTTTTTCAGCTATATCTTCCCCCGCATAACAAGCAGCCATCGTTAACTCATACAAGTCCGTCAGCAAACTGTAATCTTGGGGTGATGGGGTTAAACTAGGATTAAAAGTTATCATTTGTAATGTGGTTGTATTCTTGTAATCTAATTATAGTGAATTTTACCAAAATTGTCACGAAAGTAATGTGACCTGAGTTGGATAAAATTAGGTTACGGTGATGTTGGGGAGACAGGAGTCAGGAGTCAGGAGGCAGGAGGGAAATTTAAGTAGGGTGTAGGGTGGGTTAGACGGCTATAATTCAGGCTATGACAGGAATCTAACAATCCGTCGTAACCCACCATTTTAGTTAGGTTAAACGATAGTGCAACCCAACACAAAAATAATATGAATAATAGGGGTTAGTGTCGGGTTTCGTTTCCTCAACCCAACCTACGAGACCCGCGCACCGCGAACCAGTGTAAAGTTTAATTGCAAAATCTCAGGTTTATTAGATAAAGATGCTAAATTGAAAATGAAGCTAGTGAATACAGCTTCGCCTGGCAGATCAACTAGCAAGGTAAAACCATAAGTTCAAAGGAGAACGCCCTGTATCAGTTCATGTCTGTCTCGTTAACTCTCAATAACAGCAACCAAGCTAGAGGCTTATATTTCCTCAAGTGAAACCAAGAGAGCAAGGTAACTGAAATTAATGAATTCAGTGCAACTCTAGGGAATCTCAAGGAAGGCGTGGAAAACTCTAAGGGACTAGCAACCTGGTTGCTGTTATTGCTATGAATAATTAATCATGAAAGTTAACTTAAAAAGCACCTTAAACGATAGTCATATTGATGGGAATCAAAGTAATACCCAGCGACAAGTTGCCGTATCCCTTTCTGCTGTAACCGAAAGCAGCGATCGCACTTTACCTTTAAACTTAGGATTAATTTTAGACCACAGTGGGTCAATGACAGGGAAACCTATAAAAACCGTTAAAGAAGCAGCGAAGCGGTTAATTGAAGGGTTAGGACCAAGCGATCGCCTATCGGTGGTTGCTTTTGATCATCGCGCAAAAGTCATTGTCCCTAACCAACCTGTCGATGACATTGACACCGTTAAACAAGCGATCGAACCCCTCAAACCAGAAGGGGGAACCTGCATCGATGAGGGGATGAAGCTAGGGATCAAAGAAGTCGCTTTAGGAAAAGACGATCGCGTCTCTCAAATCTTTTTACTCACCGACGGAGAAAACGAACATGGGGACAATGAACGCTGTTTAAAATTAGCGCAAGTTGCAGCAGAATACAATATTACCGTCAATACCCTAGGATTTGGCAACCATTGGAACCAAGATGTCTTAGAAAGTATTGCCGATGCAGTGGGAGGAACCCTCTGTTACATTGAACAACCCGAACAAGCATTAACAGAGTTTACCCGTCTGTTTACCCGTGTTCAGTCGGTGGGGTTAACCAATGCGTATCTGTGCTTAGAATTGATTCCAGAAGTCCGTCTTGCAGACTTCAAACCCGTCGCGCAAGTGGAACCGGAAACCGTAGAATTGAACGTGCAACAGGAAGGAAACACCTATATTGTGCGTTTGGGAGACTTAATGACGGATAATGCACGGGTGATTTTGGTTAACTTATATATTAGTCAATTATCCCCAGGCAATCATACCATCGGCACTGTACAAGTGCGTTACGATGATCCTGCCATGTCTCAAACCGCATTATTATCCGAAAAAATCCCTTTAACCGCAGAAGTTCAAGCAGTATATGAAGCAAAAGTAGATAGTAACGTGCAGAAATCTATTTTAACCTTAGCCAAATATCGTCAAACCCAGTTAGCTGAAGCTAAGTTAAATAAAGGCGATCGCCAAGGGGCCGCCACTTTACTGCAAACGGCAGCCAAAACCGCCTTACAATTAGGGGATAAAAGTGCAGCCACCGTTTTGCAAACCAATGCAACCCAGTTACAAGCAGGGGAAGAACTAACCGAAGCGCAACGTAAGAAAACTCGCATTGTCTCTAAAACTGTGTTACAAAGTGATAGCTGACTATTAAAAGAAATCAGGTAAACTAGGCATGGGTAGGGCAAAAACTTGCTGCAAAATATCTAAATTGAGTTCACTCGCTTCTAATTTTCCACAGTAGTATAATTGTTTAGCGGTTGAAAATCCTGTGTATAAAGAAGCTAAACTTTGAATATTGAGTTTTATCTCTGCATTTCCTCCTCTGATTACGTTTCCTTTTCCTTTTGATATTTGTAACTTAAAATTAGAAGAATTATCGGTTATTAAAGTGTCTTCCAGGCTAAACTGTAATTCGGTTTCCATTTGATTCGGATAAGGACGCATTTCTAGTGCTTTGACTGCATTAATAATTCTCGTAAACCAAATATCGTGGCTAATAATATGTCCGCTTTGTTCGGGTAGTAATAGCATTTTATGGTCATAAAACGGGCCTTTCCATTGACATTTACTCACTTGAGAACGATGATCAGCAATGAAAGTCCATAACCGTTCAATGGCTAAATGATTTAAAGCAACCCAATCTTTAACTTTTAAATAAACTTCATAATTAATGACAACTTGCTCATAAATTAAATAACCTTGTCTATTATCTTCTTCTCCAATTAAATAAGCATAAATTGTTCCCTTATCAGCGTTTAAAATACTTTTCCAAATGGACAAAGAACGATCTAAATAACCATTATTTTGTTGAGCTTGTTGTTGGTATAATTCTTCAAAATCATTCGGTTGAGGATCTTCTATTTTTTCGATGGGTAACACACGATTATTAACAGAAAGATGGGTCAAAGGAACTTCCCATTGACAATGAACCCCACCTTGATCATAACCGACACCACGATAAAGTTTTTGGATTGCAGGATAAAGAGTAGAAAGCGGAATATCATCTTCATACAGTTCTTTTAAAACCGCTTTCATTAAGGTGGTTGCTGCTTTTTTTCCTCGATATTCTGGTGAAATTCCTACCGCAGCAATACCAGCCATAGGAATAGATTTACCGCCAAAATATTGACCCATATAATAAATTCTCAATCCTCCAATTACTGTTTCATCTTGACAAAGAATACGGAAATTATTGAATCCAATATTTTCGTAATATTTTTCCCATTGGTCTTCTTGAAACCCGGCAAAACATTGACCGAGTATGATGGCTAATTTTTTCGCTTCTTGGGAATCTTCTAGAGGTTTATAAGTAAATGCAGTGTTCATCTAAGTCTATACTCTATAATTCTAATAATTAGTTTTCTCTTCTACTAGAAGAAATTCCTAGAAAACGACTCATAAATCTAAACCAACTCTTAAAGCCAAATGTAACAAAAAACAGTCCTCCAATTAATCCTACTTCTTCAATAATGATTTCCAAGGTATTTAAAACAGGAGATGCTTTGTAGTTGATAAATTCATCAGACCAGTCAAAAGCAAACCCGATTAACATAAAAACAAACCCGATCATAATCATATTCCATCGAGTACCGGCTAAAAAGGGATACTTGTCAGACCCATCTACTAAGGTTAAGAGTAAAAAAATCATCCCGATTATTTTTAATCCTTCAAGAAAAATAGCAAGAAAACTGACCTCATCCAAAAACATAATTTTACTCCATAATTTTTTTCTGATAAAATAGATACTATTCTAAATTCAGTTGTTTAATGGCTGCTTGGGTTTTTGCTTTGAGATCGTCTGAAGACGCATTTTTTTGTGCTTGTTGCAGTAAGGTTTTAGCTGTGGTCAGATCCCCT
>JASJDW010000026.1 GCA_030064955.1 Crocosphaera sp. | reverse complement strand
TCATCAAAGGCTTTTTCTCCCAGAGACGAGCGAGAAGCAATATGTTCTAAATTCAGAAAAATTCCTTTTGGTTGAAGCAAGTCATAAATTTCTCGATAAATTTCCTGTTTCCTGGAATCTGGTTTCGCTATTCATCATCAACCAGATTCCAGGAAACAGGAAATTTATCGAGAAATTTATGACTTGCTTCAACCAAAAGGAATTTTTCTGAATTTAGAACATATTGCTTCTCGCTCGTCTCTGGGAGAAAAAGCCTTTGATGAGTTATTTGTTGATTCTCTCTATGCTTATCACAAAACCCATAATACTAATCAATCCAAAGATGAGATTGCCCAACAATACTATAACCGTAACGACAAAAATGCTAATATTTTGACTTTAGTAGAAACCCAGTGTCAGTGGCTGAGAGATATGGGTTTTACTGATGTGGATTGTTTTTTCAGACTGCTAGAAATTGCCTTGTTTGGAGGTGTTAAACCTAGGTAATCTAACTTCTGTAGTGTTCTATTATTTATTAGTGCAAGGAATTATTCAATTAACTTATGGTTAGAGCTAGACGGGGCGGAAGACGAAAGTCTCAGAACAGTAAAGCTAGTAGCAATATGAAAGAGCGTTTGCTGCAAAAACGCAAAGCCAAAGAAGCCCGCAAGAAACTCATCAGCCTAATTATTATATGCTTAAGTATTAGTATTGCGATCGCAGTACCTTTAGGATTTCTCTTTGGTAATCTTAAATTAGCATTAGGAATAACAGTAGGACTTCCCTGTCTAGTTTTCTCCTATGTCTATCCCCGCCCTGCTCTTTGGGTTTTTCTGATTTATATGTGCTTTGCTGGCACTATTACCTACTGGATTGGCGGGGGTAATGTGCTATTTCAAGTTGCCAAAGATGTATTTTATCTTCCGGCTCTAGTTGCTTTAATTCAAGAATGTCGCCGTCAGAGAAAACCGATAATTATTAATTCCAACCTGAAGCTGACTTTTTTCCTGCTTGCAGCCGTAACATTGATGACTCTCTTTTTTGTCAATGGAGTACAACAAGTAGCTCTTCCCCATTGTGATAGCCTCAGTGACTACGACAGGTATCTCCGCACCCCAGATGGCTCCTTGATTCTCAATCCAGAGACAGGTATTGTAATTCTTACCCCTTGCAAACAGGGAATTCCTTTTTTACAGGGAATTCTGGGAATGAAGGTGTTTGTAGGTTATGTTCCCCTAATTTTTTGCGCTTATTATCTCATTGAAGACAAAAAACAATTAGTTTTTCTAGGAAGACTATTAGTAGTTCTAGCTGTAGTTTGTTGTGGCTTGGGTGTTATTCAATACCTTATGTTGAAAGTCGGAATTTGCGATGGGACTCGTGCTGCTGTGGGAGAAGACTTATTTAGAGCTACTACAGGAGCTAAATGTTTGGTTGGTGGTTCTTTACTGTATAGTCCATCTCAGGGTCAAATTCGTCTTCCAGGTACTTTTGTTTCTCCTTGGCACTGGGCATGGTTTTTAATTGCGAACAGCTTTATTACTTTTAACGTCGCTTTTTCTGATCGATCCTTATTTTGGCGCACTGCTGGACTGGGGGGGCTGGTATTAGTTTTTATTAATGCTGTAATTTGCGGTCAAAGAATTGCTTTAGCACTAGTTCCTGTGTGTGTATTCATTTCCCTAATTTTGACGGGACAAATTGCTAATCTTAAACGATTAATTCCAATTGCTGCCCTATTAGGTCTAATTTTAACTACAATAGCCTTAACTAATCCAGCTATAGTGCAAGAAAGAGTTGACAGTTTTGTAGCTCGTTGGAATACTGCTCCACCTCACCAATTTATTGTTAAACAAATGAACTTTGCCGTTAACAATCAAAAAGGTATCTTAGGTAGGGGTTTGGGCAAAGCTACTAACTCTACTAGAGTTTTTGGACGTACGGCTTTAGTAGAAACCTATCATCCGAAACTTCTTTACGAAACAGGTTATCCTGGTTTGATTGCCTTTATAATTTTTACGACCAATATAGTAATAGTTACTTTTAAAAGTTATAGGTCGGTTAAAACACCAAGTATTCGTAGTTTTGGTTCGGGTTTTTGGGTCTTTATCCTTATCATCTCTTTTTTCCCTTATTGGTATCCTTTAGACACCGATCCTGTAGCTGTCTATTATTGGTTTTTTACGGGAGTATTGCTGAAGTTACCTAAGATAGATAAAGAAGAAACAACCAAAAAGTTGCAGGAAAGCATTGAAAATAAAAATCGTAAGAGTAAAAGAGTTATGAGAAAAATAGCATGATTTTAGTTGAGTTTTGAAAGTGTTTTTATTCAGTATTTATTTCTATGAAACTACCTAAAATTTCTGTTATCATTCCCACCTATGGTAGAGAAAAAATTTTGATTGATAGTATTAAGGATGTTTTAAAACAAGAATACTCAGACTTTGAAGTTTTGGTCATCGATCAAACCCAAAACCATGAACCAGAAACTGAAAATTTTTTAGCAGATTTAGCTAATGCTCAAAAAATTAACTGGTATAAAGTTAATTGGGCTAGTTTACCAGGAGCCAGAAACTATGCAGTAAGAAGGTCTAAGGGAGATATAGTACTGTTTATCGATGACGATGTTAAATTAGAACCAAACTATTTACAAGCTCATGGTAAAAACTATCAAGAAAATCAAGAAATTGGAGCAGTAGCAGGAAGAGTTTTTGATCGCATGAAATTAGCTGATTTTGCGACAGCTAATGCTGATACCTCACCCTATACTATTGATTATTTACCTGAAGCAGCTAAAGACCCTGGTATTGCTTGGTACTATATTGATTTAGTTCATACCACTAAACCCCAACAAGTAATTTCTGCTAGGGGTTGTAATATGTCTTTTCGCAAAGAGATATTTACTAAATATAATATCTGGTTTGATGAGAGATTTCGTGGTAGTGCAGTGAGGGAAGAATCAGATTTTTGTCTGCGATTAAGAAAGACTAATTACAAGATTTGGTATGATCCTGAAGCGAATTTAGTCCACCTAGGAGAAGAAACAGGAGGTTGTCATGATATTAGCACGCGATCGCTAAAATATCAATTTACTTTTTATCACAATCATTTTTTAATGGCACTAAAAAATTTAACTTTAACTCAACAAATAAGACTATATATCAAATTGTTTGATTGTCATGTTTTAGGAAACCCTCCTTGTAATAAAAGTGGTTCTCCTATAAAAATTATTAGTCGTTTTATTTTTTATATTCTAGGTTTTATTAATGCTTTGTGGACTCAGACTAAAGGACTATGGGATGATGGGCAAATTTACACCAAATTAGACCTTAAAAATAGTTAATAAGCATGAAGATTTTAGTTGCGAGTCATACTTATATTGTCGATCTCAATTGTCAGAAGTTACGAGAACTATCTCGCTTAGATAAGAATATTCAAGTAATTGCTTTAGTGCCAAAACGTTGGCGACCTGGAGGAGTTCAAAACAAAATTATTGAATCCCAATTAAAAGATGAAGGTAACTTTAAAATTATTCCTGTAGATAACTTTAGTGAAAATAATCAAGGATTACTTACTTTTAAAACAGAAATAATTAAACTATTCAAAGAATTCAAGCCAGATATTATTCAAGTAGAACAAGGAGCAAAATCTTTAGGCTACGCCCAGCTTATTACTCTAAATAAATTATTGGGTTTAAAAGCTAAAAATGTTTTCTTTACTTGGTGGAATATTCCCTACAAAAATAAATTTCCTATTTCACTTTTAGAACAATATAATCTTAAAAATACTCATGGTTTAATTGCAGGAAATCAAGATGGACTAAATATTTTAAGAGATCATGGATATCAAGATAAAGCTATAGTATTACCCCAATTGGGAATAGACGAAAAATTATTTACTCCTAAACAACAACCTGAATTAGCCTCAAAATTAGCCATTGATAATCAAGAATTTATCATCGGTTTTGTCGGTCGATTTGTTAAAGAAAAAGGAATTTTAACCTTAATCAAATCCTTAGCTCCTCTTCAAGATTTTTCTTGGAAATTGCTACTTTTGGGAAGAGGGGAATTAAAAGAAAAAATCAAAAATACAGCTACAGAATTGGGAATTCAAAATAGACTAATCTTGATCGAAAGTGTCCCTCATGATGAAGTTCCTAACTATATTAATTTGATGGATACTTTAGTGCTACCATCAGAAACCACCTATAAATTTAAAACCCTAACTGCTGCTGGCTGGAAAGAACAATTTGGTCATGTTTTAATTGAAGCTATGGCCTGTAAAGTTCCTGTGATTGGCTCAAATTCTGGGGAAATTCCTAATGTTATTAAAGACGCTGGTATGATTTTTCCTGAAGCCGATGCTTCCGTTTTACAAAACTGTTTGAGTCAATTAATTCTAAATCCTGTATTAGCAACTGAATTAGCAGAGAAAGGTTATCAAAGAGTGTTAGAAAATTATACTAATAAAGCCCTAGCAAAAAAAACATTAAACTTTTATCAATCCCTTAGTAATTACTAATTTTTAGTCTAATTATCTTAACAAATAGTTTATGTGGGTATTTCTAAAAAGAATATAACCCTTATGCTTACTTAGGGAAAGATGTGCTATAATCTTAGAGAGAATTAACCCAGAAAAATCATGCTAATTTTACCAGGAACAACCGTCAAAGTTACCAATCCTAACGATACTTATTACCGTTTTGAAGGATTAGTTCAAAGAGTTAGTGACGGCAAAGCAGCAGTTTTATTTGAAGGGGGTAACTGGGATAAACTGATAACATTTCAATTATCAGAAATTGAACCGGTTTAGTTATTATCTTGACTGTTATTATGCGTCTTCCCCTACCGCAATTCACTACAGATAATCGTCATCCTGATCATATTGCAGAGGTCATTGAAACCTCAACCACGCAATTTTTGGCTCAATGTTTGGAACCAGAAGACCTCAGTTTTCCAGTGATGCCACCTTTTGGCAGTTGGATCAAATCCTTTGATGAAGAATCAGGTAATAAAATTATCGCCGTTGTCACCTATGCTACCACGACTCCCATTGATTCTGTGCATCGTGCCAGAGCATTGGGGTTGTCCTTAACTGAATTAAAAGAGCAACAACCCCAAATTTTTGCCATGTTAAAAACAGAATTTAAAGCCACAATTGTCGGGTTTGAAAGTTCTCAAAAGGGAGAAAATGGCAACGGTCATAACTTAGGTAAAGTGTATCAATATTTACCCCCTCGTCCCCCTCAAATTCATCAAGGGGTTTATCGTTGTGAAGCAGCAGAAATCATCAATTTTAGCGAGGAAGTCGAATTTTTACGGATATTACTACAAGTGCGAGATGCTCCCGTGGATGCTTTAATTGCTGCTGCGATCAGGGACATTTATCTTTTAAGAAAAGCGGATAAAGATTGGTTGGTAAAAGTAGGAAGAACTCTGAGTATTTTATTGAGGGATGATTATGATCGCCTTCAATATATTCTCAGTCAAGTTACCCTTTAAAATATAGGGGACATTGCCACTTTATCGGTTCGGTTCTACTACTGTCGTAATTGTTTCAATCCGTTTATCATCAAAAGGAATAGAGGTGAATGGGTTAGACTAAAAAAATTTATGATAATTTCTGAGGCGTTATTAGAAAAATTAAGCGATATTATTAACCGCGATCCAGGGGTTAACATTATCCCCTCTCAATCTGAACCGACTGCGATAGAAATTGAACAACAAAGACTCAAGGCCCAAGGACAATGGGTAAGTGCGATCGCCTCCTTAGAAAAGTTACTATTATCTTACCTAGATACCACCACCTCCGACACAAATAACCCTCAAGGATTAATTTTATCAGCCCCAACCCCTATTTTATGTCATCCTAGCCTAACTAACACAGTATGGACAGGTATTTTTACCCTGCAAATGAGTTCACACAGTTGGAAACAGTTTCAACTGCCAGGGTTTTCTGAGTCTCCCAGTAGCAACCATAAACCAGATATTGCAGAATTTCCTATCTTTCCTCAAGATCCTTTGGCAACTGAGCAATTTTGCTTGATTTTAACCGATCATTTTTCTTTATTGATGGTACTCGGAGAAAATGATTTAGGACTTCCTGCCTTTCAATTTTCCTTCGATCCCGATGTGGTGTCTCAAGGATGGTTAGGGTTGCGATCGCGTCTAGATTTAGTCAATCATCCTCAACTTTCTGACTTAGACGAATTAGTTAAACAATTTACCCCTTCTACTCCCAATTATCAAGTTGTCACGGAATTTAGTCGTTTATTGCTGCATTATTTTCCTCAAATTTCTCCTATTCTTGCGCAGAAACATCATTACACTCAAGACTTAGAAACTATAGATAATCAAAAGACTGCATCTAAGAAAAATGCTTTTACTGCTGCTACCATTGAAGAAGCGACCGATGTTGCTTTACTGCAAGCATTAAGCCATGAAATTCGCACTCCTTTAACCAGTATTCGTACCATGACGCGGTTATTATTGAGGAGTAAAAATTTAGAGCCAAAAATGAGTCGATTATTGGAAAATATCGATCAAGAATGTAGTGAACAAATCAACCGAATGGAATTGATTTTCCGTGCAACAGAATTGAAAAGTAAAGGGGATCAAGATTATTCTGTACAATTAGTTAGAACATCATTAGACACCTTATTTCATCAATCGATTCCTCGGTGGAAACGACAAGCACAAAGACGTAATGTAAATTTAGAAGTAGGACTTCCTAAAAAATTGCCTCAAGTGGTTAGTGATCCAGGAATGTTAGATCAAGTGTTAAGTGGGTTAATTGAAAAATGTACCCGTAGTTTATCTGGTGGGGGACAAATTAAAGTGCAGGTTAGTACCGCCGGACATCAATTAAAATTACAATTTCAAACAGAATCTTATCGACAATATAACCCTTTTAAAGCCTTGGGACAACTGTTGTTATTGCAACCTGAAACTGGGAGTGTTAGTTTAAATTTAGATGTTACTAAAAACCTTTTCAATCGTTTAGGGGGTAAATTAATTGTCCGTCAGCGATCGCAACAAGGTGAGATTTTTACTATCTTTTTACCCTTAACGTAGGAGTCTAACCCATGAGTTTCATAGACGATAAAATCGAAACAGATAGAATCATAAAAATGAGCAATCTTTATGAAACTGACTTTTTGGAATGGACGATTAAACAAGCAGAAGCATTAGAAAATCATGATCTAAAATCTCTTGACTGGGGTAACTTAAAAGAGGAAATAGAAGACTTAGGAAAAGAACAAATTCATGCTGTCAGTAGCTTGGTTAAAAGATTAATTGAACATAAGCTAAAACTCGACTATTCCCCTAATACTTATCCTCGAAACCACTGGAAAACTGAAATTAATAACTTTCAAGATGAAATTGAAAGACGACTCACTAAAACCCTCTTAAACAAGATAGATATAGACAAAGAATACGAAAGGGCTAAAAGATTAGTATTATGTGAATACCAGTTAACCCTTCCTGAACAATGTCCTTATAGTTTTGAAGATTTGATGACAAGATTGCCAAGAAATTAATTAAAACTGACTTAAAAACCGTATATCGCTATTATAAAGACGGCGAATATCATCAATTTGATGTAATACCATCGCAAAGCGTTCGATCCCTAAACCCGCAGCAAACCCAGTATAAACCTCAGGATCATAACCCACTGCTTTTAAGACATTGGGATCAACCATACCACAACCCATCACCTCCAACCATTTCCCTTTCCACTGCACATCCACCTCCGCAGAAGGTTCCGTAAACGGGAAATAACTGGCGCGAAACTTAACGGGTAATGATTCCCCGAACATTTGAGTTAAAAACGCTTTAATAGTTCCCTTAAGGTCTGTAAACGTCAAACCCTTATCCACCGCCAAAATCTCTACTTGATGGAAAACCGCTGAATGGGTAGCATCTACTGTGTCTCGACGGTAAACCCTTCCTGGGGCTACAATACGAATCGGTGGTTCATGGGTTTCCATGTAGCGTATTTGTACAGGAGAGGTATGAGTTCTCATCAATATATTATTCGTTAAAAAGAAGGTGTCTTGCATATCCCTAGCAGGATGATCTGGCGGAATATTCAACGCCTCAAAGTTATAATAATCTGTTTCCACATGGGGACCCGTTGACACTTGATATCCTAACCCCACAAAGATGTCTAATACCTGATCAATGGTACTGTTAAGAGGGTGTAAACGCCCCAAAGGACGGCTAACCCCTGGCATAGTCACATCAAGGGTTTCTGCTGCTAATTGTGCCTTTAATTTAGCAGTTTCTAAGGTGTGACGTTGGTTATCTAAGTTGGTTTGTAAGGCTTCTTTCACTTCATTGGCCAAAGAACCCACACGGGGACGTTCCTCCGCGCTTAACTTACCCATTCCTCGTAAAATTTGGGAGAGTTTACCTTTTTTCCCTAAATAGTTAATTCTCAGTTGTTCTAATGCTTCTAAACTGTCAACGGCAGTAATTTCCTTTTCTGCCTCTTGTTGTAGGGTTTGTAATTCTGTTTCGAGGGTATTAGACATTGTGGCCATGGATAGTGGGATAGGAAGGACAAAATTTAGACACCCATTCTAGTGTAGCGAATCCCCAGTCAAATGTTAATAGAAACTCATAACAATATAATCGAGCTTGTCGACGAGAACGAGAAAAGGCTTTATTATTATATAATCGTTTAAGTAAACAAGAAAAAGAAAAAATTACCCAAGTATTAAGAGTTTGGCTTCGTTATCGTAGTGAAAAGTATTTTGGTTCCCATCGTGCCTCACCAGGAAAAAGAAAGAAGAAAAAATGACATAAGTAGTAAAGATGGGGAAACTAGGAGATAGGAAGACGGGGGGAATTTTCATCAGATAAACTATTATCAATCAAGGACACTTTCCAACTTCAAGAGACTATGTAAAAGTACAACAAAGGATAATTATGTATAAAAAAATATTAGTTCCCCTCGCTTCTACTCATGACTGTCAAACTATTTTTCCTAAAGCATTAGAAATAGCAGACAAAAATAACAGTATTTTAAAGCTATTTCACTGTATTCATTCGGAGGTTTATTTTACCCCTTATGGAACCTTTACTACATCTGAAGTGACTCAATTAGTTCCTCAATGGCGAGAAAATTTAGAACAAGAAAAAGAAAAAGTCAGACAATGGTTAACAGAATACAGTCAAAAAGCATCATCAGAAGGTATTAAGACAGAATGGGAATGTATGATGGGAAATCCCAGTTCTTCTATTATAAAATTAGCCAAAAATTGGGAAGCTGATTTAATTATTATGGGACGTAGAGGGTTAACCGGTTTAGAGGAAATGTTCTTAGGAAGCGTAAGTAATTATGTGGTTCATCATGCGCCTTGTACTATCTTATTAATAACAAAAAAAGAGCCATGAATCTTGATAAATTCATGACTTAATTATGGAAGAATTAATGATGTTTTTATTTCATAATTCTGACAGCAATGGTACTGGTATTAAAATTATAATCTTTACCTTCTAACTCAATTAAAGTCCCAATTTTAACTTTTTGTTGACCAACCACTGCACCCGTATCAGTCATTTGCGCCTCACCTTTTAAAGTTAGAATCATATCTTGAAAATAAACAACTTCTGGTCTAGGATCAGGAAGAGCTTTAACGGAGCCATCGGGTTGAGGAACCACGGTGGTTCGGGGAAGGGGTTTAATCTCTTTAATCTCGAATGATCCAGAGGGTTGATTACGGATAACGATATTCGTCTTTTTATCCTCGCTAAACTGGTTGATAAGAGCTTGAGGATCGCTAACTCCTAAACCTCGTACAATAACATCGACTTCGATGGGTTTATTAGCAACTTGAGCAATGGTACTGGTTCCCGACTTACCAGGAACGACAAAAATACCCACAATGACTAAAAAAATAGCTAAAGCAGCCCCTAAATCTAGGATACTAATTTTTCCAAATAAACGGCCTTTAGAATCTAATAGTTTCATAAATATACTTGAGTTTGTGTGAAAAGGAGGGTTATAACAAGATAGTCAACTGTCTCAGTCTTTTGGGGACAAGACAAATTGCAGCAATTCTATCATAGTCTTTACCCCTTGAATATCAACGACGGTTGATGATCTCAAAAGTATCCCGAAATTTGAAGAAATTGTTACCCTAAACATAAGTATTAATCGATTGGGAGGAGTTAATGGGATGAAATACATTAAATCAGTTATTTCTATTGGTATTTTATCGGCAATTTTACCCTTTAGTTGTCCAGGAATTGCTTTAGATTTTGATGTTACTATCAATTCCATAGAAATCGCTCAAAATAGAGATCCAGAAACTTATGTAAAGGTTCAAGATATCAACAGTTTAGTGATGCAAATAACGGAAGGAGAATATCGATTTAGAGGTATCTTAAAACGGATCGGATCTAAAGAATTTATTGGCAATGATCGCCAATCTCGTGTAGTTTTTAATCCTTATAATGGTCATATAATGGTATTTAATGTTGCCACAGGAACGGAATTTTATAATTATTATATTGATCCAGTTTCTGGTGTGGGAGAAGATCCAGATACGATGTGTGATCCTGATAGAGAAGCTTGTTAAATGTCATAATATAATTATGCCTCTTAGAGACTGTTTATAAATAAAATCTTAAGACGGTAGAGTGGGCAAAGTTTTCTACTTTATGGGTAGTCCAGATAAATCTCTGAATTTGCCCACCCTACAAAACTGCTTCTTAATGTTCCTTGAATAAACACTCTCTTATTACTATTGGAAGTTAATACTAGATCTATGCAAACTCACAACAATCCTCATACAAATTCTTCTTCTATTATTCCTTCTTTTCCTGATAGAGTGGCTACGGTTACTCGTACGACAAAAGAAACGGATGTTTACGTTAGTTTAAATCTAGATGGTCAAGGAAATTGTCATGCTCAAACAGGTATTCCTTTTCTGGATCATATGTTACATCAAATTGCTTCTCATGGCTTAATTGACTTAGATATTAAAGCAACAGGTGATATTGAAATTGATGATCATCACACCAATGAAGATGTAGGAATAACGTTAGGTCAAGCGTTAGGAAAAGCATTAGGCGATCGCAAAGGAATTGTGCGTTTTGGTCATTTTTTAGCCCCTTTAGATGAAGCTTTAGTTCAGGTTGCTTTAGACTTTTCCGGAAGACCCCATTTAAGTTATGGCCTGCAAATTCCAACGGAAAGAGTGGGGACTTATGATACACAATTAGTCAGAGAATTTTTTGTAGCTATTGTTAATCATAGTCAGATGACCTTACATATTAAACAATTAGATGGAATCAATTCCCATCATATCATAGAAGCCACGTTCAAAGCCTTTGCAAGATCTATGAGAATGGCCTTAGAAATTGATCCCCGTCGCGCTCATTCTATCCCAAGTTCCAAAGGAGTTTTGATGGCATAATTTTTAGGGCTTAATGATAAGTAGGTGAATATAAAAAAACGTATAACGTGGGCAATGCTATAGCAGTTCCCATACTTGTGTGGTACAAACTTTTCTAGTTTTGGGAGTTCGGGAGTTTGGGAGTTCAGAAGTTGAATACTCAGTATACCTCATGAGTCCAGGAAATGCTATAATTAAATCTAAAACCTTGTTATAAGGATAATTTTTGCCCTTGCCTACCCTACAAATTTACCTCATTTGTTAAGAGAAACGCTATAGAACCCTACAATTAAGAATTATTAATTGATTGACGTCGTTTTGCTGCTTCTCGGAAACAATTAATATACTGTTTGTGTCCTCCAGGAAAAGCAACATTTAAAGTTAAAGGATCGTTCTTATCTCTGGGATCTCCTGGTCCTTCAACCACATAGCTTTGACCATTATTTTCTTCAAGTTTTAAGGGTTTTCTATTCTTAACTTCCCCTGCACTACTATCAATATAAACGATAATATTACCAGTGTTAAATGTTTGACCCATTTCTTGAATTAGTTGTAAAAATCCGCGATCGCTACCCCCTCGACCAAAGCTTAGTTTCCCATTATTTTCCACTACTTTACTGGTAATAGTATCCCCAACACCTACCATTGTTGGCATTTGGTTTGGGTCAAAATTATCTTTAATTAAAGCAAGTAATTCATGGTGATTTCTTGGGGCATTTCTAACAGTAAAATCTTCACCCAATGGATAATTTCCTGTTTTTTGATAATAGTAACGGTTCAAAACACCTAAGACTCCAACCTCTTTAATACCTCCTTTTAACATAAATTGAAAGTCTGTGGTTCCTGAGTCTTTCCCTTTAGCTTCTTGCACAATTTCTTGTCCAGTTTCATCCCTTCCTAAGTTGGGTGCATAATGAACAAAAAAGGAATCTTCTAACCCTTCGTTAGCTGCTTTGATTAATAAGTCATCCATTAATTGTTTAATATGTTGTTGTAATTTAAAGTAATAATCTTCTTGTTCAATAAATGCCTCATGAAATACATTTAAGTTAGCAGTAGGAGATACTTTGTTATCTAATATAGATGCTTGAATATAACCTGCGATCGCCTGATTATCTAAGTTATAATTATTGTTAGCAAAAAATGCTTTAAAACTAGCTTCAATCTGTTTGGGAACTGTCTCTAAAAAGTCCAATTCTCTCTGACTAACCCCAGGATGAGAAACGTTACCATGACGATCTTGCCATTGGACTCCACCAGCTGCTAAACCAGGTAAATAAAACCCTTTTTCTTTGACTAAATTAGCATCACCATAGGCACGTTCTATAATTAAATTAACCCCACGTTTTCCAATATGTTCCCCATTAGTTAACACATAAAAATGTCCGTTAAAGGATCGGGTTGCTTCTATATAGTTGGTATCCATAACTCGTGTAAGGGGATCTTTAACTAACCCCATACAAACCCCATCCAGGTCTTGTATAATTAATAGGTTAGGTTTGTAGGCCAATACGTTAATTAATCTTTCATGATCCAAGGATAAAGAACGTTCATGCAGAGGTAAAGAAGACATAGACATAATTAAATTAAAAATTGAAATTCTACAGAAAGATTACAAAGTTTAAAATTTTTTTTCATTGTACCAAACAATGGCCGTTAAACTCTGACAACTGGACAAAATTACTTATTTTTTCTTAAGAAGATTATTGTTAGGTTAAAGTTATTATTATAGATAATACCTGCTTAAATTTTTTAGGCTGGATAACTGCTTATCAAACGTGATGTTTGAAAGCAAATTGTTTTTTAGAAGTTTATAACTCTTAATGACAAAAAACTTCTGATTTCTGACTTCTAACTTCTTAATATGTTACCCATTAGAGACTGTGTTCAACAAACCCCTGGTTATGTCCCTGGAGAACAACCCCAAACCACAGATTACATTAAACTAAACACTAATGAAAATCCTTATGCTCCTCCTGATGAAATTTTTGATAGTTTAGAGGAAGAATTGAAGAAAGTTCGGTTATATCCTGATCCAGTTTCTACTAAACTACGTAAAGCAGCTAGTGAAGTATTTGGATTTCCTTATGAGCAAATTTTAGCAGGAAATGGGTCAGATGATATCTTAAATATTGCCCTAAGAACCTTTGTTGATCCTGGGGAAACTGTGGCTTTTTTGGACCCAACTTACTCCTTGTATGAAACCATTACTAAGGTACATGGGGCAACTATTAAAACGATTCCAACTAATGACAAGTTTGAATTAGATAGCCCTTTAATTTGTCCTGAAGCAAAACTAATTTTTATCGCTTCTCCTAATCCTCCCCTTGGTAAACATTTAAACCGACAATATTTACAAGAAACTTGTGAACAAGCAACAGGCGTAGTGTTAATTGATGAAGCTTATGTTGATTTTTCAGATGAAGATCACTGGGAGTTTATAAAACAATATAATAACGTAATTGTTTCTCGTACGATGTCAAAAAGCTATAGCTTGGCAGGAATAAGAGTGGGTTTTGCAATTAGTTCTCTAGATATTATTAAACAAATGGATAAAGTAAGGGACTCTTATAACTTAGATAGACTTGCTCAGACATTAGGAGCTAATTGTTTCCAGTTTCAAGATTATTTTCAAGATATTTGGCAAAAAGTTAGAACCACCCGAACTCGTTTAATTACTTCCTTAAGAAATCTAGGTTTTTTGGTGTTTGATTCTGATGCTAACTTTGTCCTTGCTTCTCCTCAGTGGATCGAAGCAGCAGAACTGTATAATAAACTAAAAGAACGAAAAATATTAGTTAGATATTTCAAACATCCTCGTATTAGTAACTATGTCAGAATTACTGTAGGAACTGATGAAGAGATTGATCGTTTATTAGAAGTGATTGAACAGCTAAAAAATGAAGCATGAAACCTTAGACATAAGAGTAAGATTAGCGAATAAGTTAGCTGACGTATCAGGGAATATTATTAAACAATATTTTCGTCAAAGTAATTTAGAGTCGGAAACGAAAATAACAGAAGTATCTTCTATTGTTACTATTGCCGATCACCTAGCAGAAAATGCAATGGTTGATCTCATTAAAAAAGAATGTCCTGATGATGGAATTATTCGGGAAGAGGGGGACAATATTCACTCAAATAATGGTTATGCGTGGGTACTCGATCCCATAGATGGAACCTCCTCTTTTGTCAAAGGATTACCTATTTTTGGCACATTGATTGGTTTAGTTGACCTTAATAATAACTTACCTTTGTTGGGTTGTGTTAATCAACCCATCTTACAAGAAAGATGGTTAGGAATCAGCGGAAAACCCAGTCTTTTTAACCATCAAACTATTAATAATCCCTACAAAAATAACGATGATTATCCCCTAGCAAAAGCGTGTCTGACTTCGACAACTCCCCTAATGTTTATTACTCCTCGTCAACAAGCGATCGCCTCTCGTTTACAAACGGTGTGTCGTCGCACTGCTTTTGGGGGAGATTGTTACAATTATGTATCGTTAGCGATGGGGTGGACTGCCATGCCCATGATTGTTTTAGAATCAGACTTAAAATACTACGATTTTTGTGCTTTAATTCCTATCATAGAAGGGGTTGGTGGAATCATCACAGACTGGCAAGGAAATGCCCTTGATAGCCATTCTACAGAAGTTTTGGCCGCTTCTAACCTAAACTTACATCAACAAGCTTTAGAGGTTATTTTGAGTCAATGTTGAGCAAGGGTGGATACCAATCATCGTCCAATATTTGTTGAATTGTAAATGGGCATTTTAAGGGTAAATTAAAAGAGAAATTAGCATTTTCAGCTTTGAACTCGACCTGTTTGAAAGCTTTACTATAATTTTCGTCAAGATTATTTTCAAAATGCTGATAATAATTTCTAGAATCTAAAAAATCAGATAAATCGTTCCTAAAATTATTAATCTCAATCTTCCAACCAGAGAGATAAAAATCTCGATTAATAGACCAATAAGCATATAGCAGTAAATGAATCAATAATTGGCGAGTAAGACTGTTAATTACTCGCTTATCACTAGCTCCCAATGATTCTATTTCCTCTTGTAAGTTATCCCAATCTAAAGCACTAGCATCTTTATTTTTGAGTGCGATCGCCTGTTGCTCAATCCATTCTCCGAAGTCTAATTCATATAACGTTTTATTTCCCTTTTCCACATTTCTCATAAGAATATTTTTTTGGCGTACCTGAATAGTATGTTGAGCTAGTCTAAAATTTACAAGCTCTGGTGTTGGGAGGGGATTGCAATTGCTGTTAAAGTGGAGCGATCGCAACTTAGTCTTATATAAATGTTAGTCCTTCTGAAACTTTTGTACCCATAAAAGGGTCGTAACTTGTTAAACTAGATAGATCAGGTCTTAGTTTAGCTTTAAGTTAGATCCTAACGCGCCTATGGTTCACGTCAAGCGCATCGAATTATCTCATTTTAAATCTTTTGGTGGAACCACTGCCATTCCTTTTTTGCCTGGGTTTACAGTGGTATCAGGCCCCAATGGGTCGGGTAAATCTAATATACTGGATGCTTTGTTATTTTGTTTGGGTTTAGCTACATCCAAAGGAATGCGGGCCGAACGATTGCCAGATTTAATTAATCATAATCATAGCAATAATCGTAAGACTCAAGAAGCTTATGTTTCTGTTACTTTCGATGTTTCTGATTTAACCGATTTACAAGAATTTAGTCGAGATAATCCCCCCATTACTAAGATAGCATTAACAGAAGAAAATAACAATAATGGCAATGGTAATCATGCCGAAGAAACAACCATAGAAAATGGGTTAATTACCAGTAGTGAATGGACTGTTACCCGACGGTTACGAGTAACAAAAGGGGGTAGTTATTCGTCCACTTATTATATTAATGAGCAACCTTGTAATGTTAGTCAACTTCATGAACAATTAAACCGTTTGAGAATTTATCCTGAAGGATATAATGTGGTGTTGCAAGGGGATGTAACCCGTATTATTAGTATGAATGGGAAAGAAAGAAGGAATATTATTGATGAATTAGCTGGAGTAGCAGAATTTGATCGCAAAATAGAAAAAACCAAAGAAACCTTAGAAGAAGTTAGGGAAAGGGAAGAAAGATGTCAGATTATTGAAACTGAGTTAAAACGGTCTTTAGAACGGTTAGCAGCGGATAAAATCAAAGCAGAAAAATATAAAAAATTAAAACAACAAATTCAGGAAAAACAAGGATGGGAAACGGTTTTAGTATGGAAGTTATTACAGCAAAAAATATCTCATCTGAAAACTCAAATAACTGTAGGGGAAGAGGAAGAACAAAAATTAAATCAAGGGATTAATGATTTGGCTGAAAAAATCAGAGAAAATACGGCTAAACTAGAAGAGTTAAACCGTCAGGTTAAAGCATTAGGAGAAGATGAACAGTTAACCGTTGCGTCTCAACTAGCGACCCAAAAAGCACAGCGAAACCAACGACAACAACGACAACAAGAATTAGAGAATATAATTATACAAACAGAAAAAGAAATAGGTGAAACTGAAACAATTATTAGCCAACAACAGCAAACCTTCTTGCATCTAACCCAAGATAATCAGAGTTTACAACAAGAAACATTACCCCTCCTAAAAGAACAAAGAGATCGGAATTATCACACCCTAGAAATGGTGAGAAAACAAGCAGCAGCCGTTGCTGAAGCTTCTGATGCTTGGGTACAAGAACAAGCAAAATTAAGCCGTCAAATTTCCACGTTACAGGACACATTAAACCCTCAATTAACGCAACAAGCACAGCTAACGGAACGATATCAACAGTTACAAAATAATATTCAAGATGAAAGTAAACAACTAGAAAATCTTGAAGCAGAATTAAACAGTCAACAACCAAAATATAATCAGTTATCCATTCCCCATGCAGAAACAATACAACAGCTTGCTCAACAATTAGCCACCGCAGAACAAGATAAAAGTATCCTCGAAGAAACTCAAGCTCGTTTAGATAAAGAGTACCGAGAAAAACAAAGACAATTAGACCGTTTAGAAGCATCTCAACAAGCACAACAAGAAGCTCAAGGAACTTATGCAACCCAACTTATTTTAAACTCTGATTTACCTGGTATTTGTGGTTTAGTGGCACAACTTGGACAGGTTAAACCCACTTATCAATTAGCCCTAGAAATTGCAGCCGGATCGCGCTTAGGTTATGTCGTCGTCGAAGACGATACTATCGCGGCTGCGGGAATTAAGCTCTTAAAACAAGCAAAAGCAGGACGCGCAACCTTTTTACCCTTAACAAAAATTAGACCCTATCGTGGACAAACAGATAACAGTTTGCGCCATGCACAAGGGTTTATCGATTTAGCTATTAATTTAGTGCTTTGTCGCCCTGAACATGAAAAAATATTTTCTTACGTTTTCGGTAACACAGTTGTTTTTGAAACTATAAATGAGGCTAGACACTACTTAGGAAAACAGCGTATTGTTACCCTCGATGGAGACTTATTAGAAACCAGTGGGGCGATGACAGGAGGCAGTCGCCCAAAACGATCTTCTATTCGCTTTGGAACCTTAGTGCAAGGAGAGTCTCAAGAACTCAGATCCCTGAAACAAAGATTAACTGATTTAGAAGAGTTGCTATCTCGTAACCAAGAAAAGTTACGACAAAAATCTGAACAAATTAAACAATTATCATACGAGTTAACCGAAGCAAGACAAAGTGGACGAGAACAAGAATTAAAACGTGAACAGTTAGAAAAAGAAATCCAACGATTGAAAGGACAACAAGAAAAGTTAAGCTTACAGTTATCTCGCCATAAACAAGAAGCAGAAACCTTAGACAGTCAATTACAAATTCTTGCTGCTGAAATTCCTCCATTAACAACAGAATTACAACAAAAACAAGATAGACTTAGAAAGTTAGAAGAATCCCATACCCATAGCGAATGGCAAGAAATTCAAACCTTAATTAAAAGTCAAGAAATTCAACTACAAGAAAGAGAAAAAGAACTACGTCAAGGAGAAAATAAACTCCAAGAAATTAACCGACAATTATTTTCTTTAGAGGAAAAAATTAAAGAAAATAAAGATAAAATAGAAGCAGACAAAGAGCAAATTGTCAAGTTAAATGATGAGAAAACTAATATTAAGCAACAGCTAGAAACCATTAACGATAAAATCAGTAACCTAGAAACTGTGTTACAAGAATTAACCCAAAAATTAGGAGAAACCAAAAAAGAACGCGATCGCACCGAAGAACAATTAACTACAATCAAAAAAAATCATCAGCAAAAAATCTGGAACTTAGAGAAATTACAAACCACTCAACAGGAAAGAAAAGAAAATTTAATAACATTAGAAGAAGAACAAGAAAATCAACAAAATGAACTACCCGATCCCTTACCAGACGTTCCTTTACTCTCAGAAATTGATGAAAATACCACAGATTTAACCCCTCACATCGAACAATTACAAAAAGAGATTCGTAACGGACAAAAACGCTTAGAAGCAATGGAACCCGTTAATATGTTAGCCTTAGAAGAACATCAAAAAACCGAAGAAAGATTAAATGAACTCACCGAAAAGTTAACCACGATTCAAGGAGAAAGAACCGAATTATTATTAAGAATAGAAAACTTTACTACCCTAAGATTTAGATCATTTAAAGAATCCTTTGACGCGGTTAATGAGAACTTTCAAAACATTTTTGCCACCCTCTCCCAAGGAGACGGCTATCTACAATTAGAAAATGAAGAAGATCCCTTTCAAGGAGGATTAAATCTTGTTGCACACCCCAAAGGAAAGCCCGTACAACGGTTAAGTTCTATGTCGGGGGGCGAAAAATCATTGACCGCTTTAAGCTTTATTTTCGCCCTGCAAAGATACCGTCCTTCTCCTTTTTACGCCTTTGATGAAGTGGATATGTTTTTAGACGGGGCTAATGTAGAAAGACTCTCAAAAATGATTCAAAAACAAGCACAACAGGCGCAGTTTATTGTTGTTAGTTTACGTCGTCCCATGATCGAAGCCTCCCAAAGAACCATCGGCGTAACTCAAGCGAGAGGGGCTTATACTCAGGTTTTGGGGATAAAATTATAGGGTTTTCATTTTCTGACTCCCCACTAATTCTAAATTACTGAAACCGAACTGAAGTTAATGTTACTATTTCCTAACATGGAATCTAGTTTCCATGATTATGCGTCACCCTTTTTAAAATCCTATTAACCATAAACGTACCGATGAACAAATATAGTTCCACTCAAGCTGAACAAATTAAAAAAATTGCCACTTATCTTAAGGAAGAACGAGTTAAACAGGGTTTAAGTATTGAAGAAATAGCCTCAACCACGTTTATCCGTTTACCCATGCTTAAAGCCTTAGAAAGTGCTGATATTGACCAGTTACCCGAATTAATTTACGTACAAGGGTTTATCCGTCGTTACGGGGAAGCTTTAGGAATAGATGGACAGAACTTATCCCATCAAATCACCGCTTCTGAAGCGGAAAAACCAACCATTTCCCCCAACTTAGTTGCCCCTCCTACAGTGGAGTCCAACATAGGTCAAGAGGTTCCCCCTACCCTGGTTAATAAAGATAATCATAAATCCGTTGCCGTTAAATCTAAACCCCGCACCTTGGTTCATCCTTCAGAAGACACAACCGAACCCTCCGGAACTTCTTGGCTCAAACAACTACAATTATATTGGATCTATTTATTGGTCTTAGGAGGAGCGATCGCCGGGTTATTTTATCTTTTTTCTCGTCCTCCTCAAACAGAACAAACGGCACAAACTCAAACCACTCCAACCGTCACCACCTCAGATACTCCTGAACCTGAAATCACTTCCCAACCCACTCAACCGAGTCCCACTGCAACCCAACCAGAGATAACTGCTTCACCTATTCAACCAGAGGAAACCCCTCAAACCACAGAAAATGCTAATGCGATCGCCCAACCAGAAACCATTATCTCTTCTGAAGAACCTTCCCCTATTTTAGTGTCTCCTCAAACAACCCCAGAAGCAACTAACAACTCATCTGAGGTGACAGAGAATACTCAACCTATACCCACAGAAACAGCCAATAATATTACCAGTGAACCTACCACGGAAAAAGCCATTACTGCTGCATTGCAACTAGAAGGAGACTCCTGGTTACAAGTTAAAGTGGATGGGAAAGTTGAATATGAAGGAATTTTAGAAGAAGGAGAGCAACAAAGTTGGAATGCTCAAGAAAGCTTGACCATTCGTGCTGGAAATGCAGGGGCTGTTAAATTATCTGTTAACAATAAACCCGCAGAAGCGATCGGAGAATTAGGACAGGTGAAAACTGTTGAACTCACCCCTGATAGTTAAGGTTGACAAGTTGAAGGAGCATAGAGGCAAATTTAGAATTTAGAATTTTTATATTTCTCAATTCCTTCTGCCTTCTGCCTCCTGCCTCAAAACTAGAAAGTTCCTATTTTACCCAAAGGAAAACTGCTATGAAACAGGTTCCAAAGAAGCAATAGGGTCAGGAATACTAGAAGAAGGAGCTTCAAATTCTCCTTTGACAACGTATTCTAAACGCAATTTCAACCATGTAATAAATTCAGAATTTTTAGAAATAATAGCAGCACAAGGTTGAGGACATTTTGCCTTAATTTCAGCAAATTCTGGCGCTTCAATAAAAGCCGGTTGTTTCACTAACCAAAAGTCAATTTCTTTGTTTTTTTCTTCGTAATCTCTCACTCTTTCTCTCAACACTTCATCAAGTGGTTCTTCTTCTAAAAGGAAGTGTTGACTGGCTAAAACGTAATAATAGGTGGTCATTGCTCAATAATTAATTGCTATTTACCCAATTTCCATTATTCAACCCAAGGGGACATTATAGGTCAGGGTTTATTAATAATTTATAATTCCCCTCTCACAAAGCGTTTGTTACACGAACATTAAAACCCAGTTTTGTCGGGTGGGCAAAGTTTTTTGCTTGAGGAGTAGTCTAGATCAATTTCTGATTTGCCCACCCTACCGTCTTAAGATTTTGTTTATAAACAGTCTCTCATGGCTAGTTTCATCTCTCTAACTGCCCTTTCCATGCCGACTAACACCGCACGACTGACAATGGTATGACCAATATTGAGTTCTTCCATCCCTGGTAAACAAGCCACAGGATAAACGTTAATATAGGTTAAACCGTGACCAGCATTGACCCGTAAGCCTAAGCCTAATGCTTGTTCACAGCCCATTTTTAACGATTCTAATTCTTTTTGACGAATTTCTGGGTTAGGGGCATCGGCGTACTTTCCGGTATGGAGTTCGATAAACTTAGCTTGGGTATCCGCAGAGGCTTTGATCTGGACTTCATCTGCGTCAATAAAAAGGCTTACAGGGATATTTGCACTCTGGAGACGATCCACCACGTTTTTTAATTTTTCGAGGCTTCCAGCGATATCTAAGCCCCCTTCTGTGGTGACTTCTTCCCGTTTCTCTGGCACTAAGGTAACGTAGTCGGGTTTAACATCGAGGGCGATCGCTACCATTTCCTCTGTAGCAGCCATTTCTAGGTTGAGGTGGGTACGAACAGTTTCCCTAAGTAAGCGAATATCTCGATCTTGCATATGACGGCGATCTTCTCTTAAATGCGCCGTAATACCGTTTGCGCCCCCTAATTCTGCCAGTACAGCCGCAGCAACCGGATCGGGTTCTACGGTTCGTCTAGCTTGACGAACAGTGGCAACGTGATCAATATTAACACCCAGCGTTAACAATGTAGTATCTCCTTTTTATTTTAACCCTTTCCTAATTTATCAAAAATGAGTAACTTTTTTAACTATTTTCAGGGAATTATATAGTTAAATCATCATTAATTTAATCTTTGGTGACTAATCAAAAACGCATAAGAAGTAAATATCATAATCGGGAAAAAATCATTATTGCAAAAGCTAAAATAAGAAATATTTTGAAGCAATTGCCGTTTCATTCTACTGCTTGGAAAATTGCATCAGTTGTTAATTCTAGTTCAGGAAAAATACTCGATTTTAAGCGATCGCCTTTAACATACTTTTCCATCTGATATTCCCCTTCAATTAACTGACAGATGGTAATCGTTGGTTGCTTAGGTTTACCAATATAACGAACTGCCCCTAAAGCGCGATAATCTACAATCCAATATTCAAAAATGCCCATTGCTTCATACTCAACAAATTTATGTCCATAATCATCTCGCCAGTTCGTACTAACAACTTCAATTACTAAAGGAACCGTGTGACCATTTTGAATTACAGATGATTTTTCCCAGAGAGGTTCATCTTTGATTTGTTCTCGATTAATAACCGCTACATCGGGTAAGTATCCAGAACGGGGGGCAAGGGGTTTAAGCAAACAGTTTTTAGGAATGGAATAAGGGAGATTTTGTTTACGAATTTCACAGTTTAATTCAGCAATAAGAAAACCACTAATATCCTCATTAGAACCGGTGGGAAGCATTTCAACAATTACACCTTCAATTAATTCATAGGCTTTACCATCTTCTGGATACCATTCTAGAAACTCCTCAAAATTTATCGGTTTGATTTGCGGTGTTGCAACCATTTTCCATACCTCAACAGTACCTCTATCATTTGATATTCATGTTAATATACATTAGTAATATCAGCTAAATAAATTATATTTTAAAATACAATAAATTGCTTGAAATCCATCTTTCCAGCCAATTTTTTTCCCTTCTTTATAAGTTCTACCATAATAAGAGATACCAACTTCATAAATACGACAACCCATTTTAGCTACTTTTGCCGTAATTTCTGGTTCAAACCCAAAACGACTTTCTTTAATTTTAATGGATTGAATTACCTCTCGTCTAAAGGATTTATAACAAGTTTCCATATCTGTTAAATTAATATTAGTCAACATATTGGATAATGTGGTTAAAAATTTATTACCCACCATATGCCAATAATAGACAACTCGGTGGGGACGACTCCCTTGAAAACGAGAACCAAAAACCACATCAGCTTTACCTTTTAAGATAGGTTCTATCATTAAAGGATACTCTTGTGGATCGTATTCTAAATCTGCATCTTGAACAATAACAATATCTCCTGTTACTGCTGCAAAACCTGTCCTTAATGCAGCCCCTTTTCCCTTATTTTTATGATGATAAATCACTTGAGTGACTTCAGGTTCTAATTTAGATTGTAACAGTTCTCTCGTTCCATCCGTTGAACAATCATCCACTACGATAATCTCACAATTTTTCACAGGAGATGCTTTAACCGCTTCGATAACTTGACCAATGGTTCCAATTTCATTAAAACAGGGAATAACCACAGATAATCTCATTTTCTAGACTTCCCACACACCACAATTGAGCAATTTTCTTATTCCCAAAACTATAACAATATCAACTCTAATATGTCAATCGTTAATATAGCAGTTCCCATACTTGTGAGGTACAAAGTTTTCTAGTTTTAGGAGTCAGGAGTTCCTCACTCCGTTCCGGCTCTAGCGAACAGGAGTCAGGAGTTAGGGATTAAATATTAGATGTACCTCACTCGTTAAGAGAAACGCTATATTAATCATTTTTTGATATTAGATAAAATTAATTTAAGCAAAGGAAATTAATAGACTATCATTAAAGTTAAATAGTTCCTCAATTATCTAACATATAATAAAGGTTTATGTTAATGTATTAGGTTTTAATTCATGTCCTTCTAAGGTTAAATTATTTTCTTTTAGACAGTTTAACCATCCTTGTAAATGGTTGACTTTACGATAATCATCTAATAACCCTAATTCTTTCTCTTTTTCAGTTAATTGCTTAAAGGTTTCATATAGAGGATACTCAGGAGAAACTAAACTATCTTTGTAATGCAAAATTGGAGGATTTTCATCTTCTGTATAATCAGAATAATTAACCCGCAAATTACTTAATTGAATTTGCATTCGACTGTGAAGAGGGGGATGAGGCGTGTTGTCAAAATCAGGATAAAATAAGTAAGTAATCTTAGGAATACGCCAAGAAAATTGTATAATATTAGCTTCTTCTAATCTTCCCGCAGTACGACTAGCGCACCCTTCATATAAACGTAATAAAGGTTCTAAGTTTTCTAAGGCACTAATATGAATAAGTAGGGAATTTCTTAGCTTTCTACCAATGGTTTGTTTTTGACAAAGTTGAGCAATAATTTCTAAATTTCCTACTTGATACAACATGGCATCAGCCATGATACAAGCACTATTATAACTCCCAAATAATGCCTTAATATCTTGCTTAACTTCTGGGGATAATTCCCGCATTTTTGGACGGCGATCAAATTGACTTAAGGCGAGATATAATAATAAATCTTGACGACGTTTTTCCGTAATCATATCCCAATCATCTTCCTCCGTAACTTGTAAAATAACCTTAAATGCTTGACGAAAACTTCTAAATTCTTCTTTTAATTTTTCCTCATTTTTTAATTCTCCTTTAGCTGGTAATCGTCCCCGTTCGGTATAAAATTCCATTAAGGGTTTTAAGAGATGTTCATAGTCTTCAAATCGTCTTACTTTGGTAATTAATCTCGGAGTTTTTGCACGGGAATGGAAGCGAGAAGCGCGAAATTTTTGTGCTTCTATTTCATCTCGAAAGACTAAATAAATACCTAATCCTATGGGAATGGAATCAACCTCTAAAACTTGATCAATGTAAAATTTTAGTTCTTCTTGTTCATAGTATTTTTGAAAGGTATTACGATTAGTAATGATGCCATCTCCATAAGCAATAACCCCTCTATCTCTATCATCAATTAAAACCTGTGCGGAAACAATTAAAACTTTATTAGTTAACTCCCAAGCATTGAGTAAAGCTTCTCGTCTTTCATTGACATCTTCGATAACATTAATGACATAACCTATGTTAACAACATCGGCGATATATTTTTGATTATCGGGACAATAATAAGGATCCCATCCTTGACTTTTATACCCTGCTTCGGCAATTCTTTCTACATCACCCCCGTAACCACATCCATAGTCAAAAAATGTGGTTTCTTCATCAAATAATAATAAGTCTAATGCTAAACGAACAGGACGAGATAAGGTATTCCTGACAATAGCAGCTTTGTGTCGTTCTATTTGAATTCTGATAGTTTCTTTAGGGAAAATAGGACAATTACAAGCTAAATAATGTCCTTCAAAAATAATCCGTTTACGGTTTAATCTTTTTTCCCATTCTTGTTTAGTTCCAATGGGTGCATTTAAGGTTAATAACTCTAATTCTTCTTCCATCTTCGTCAAATGAGCAAACATTTCATAGTGAGGATAATCAGAGGTAATAAAAGTTTCTTTTCTATGGAGAATAGGAGGATTTTTTTTCTGTTTATAGTCCCAATAACTAACTTGTTCTGTATCTAAATTAACAACAATACTTAAAGTTAATGCAGGATGGGGATCGGTATCAAATTGAGGATAAAATAAATAGGAAATAATCGGCTTATCTGTGTTAAATTTAATAATCGTTGCCGTTGCAACTTCTTCAGTTAATCTTGCTTTTTTTTCGTATTCTTGTAACGTTATATCAAGAGAAGTAATAGCACTCCCATGAACATATAAAGCTGTTGGTAATTGTTTACCAATAGAACTCTTTTTACAACAAGTAATGATTTCGTTAAAATAATCAGTGGTAAGGAACATAATATATTAATTTTGAGCATAATCTGACAAAAATAAGAACATTATTCCGATAACTCTCCAAACTGCTGACGATATTTTTCTAGCATAGACTCCATTTCAGACACCTTTTGTTTTTCCTGTTGTAACTCAATTTCTTTTTGTTTCAAAGCGGTTGCTAACTCTTCGGGAATTAATAATTTCTCTCCTGTATCTTCTCGATAAAAACTAATTAATTGCCCTTCAACTTTTAATTTTAACTGTAAAGGTTCACTACGATTATCTTTAATGATTTCGTAAACATCATTTCTTAAACGATAACCTATTAACTTTTCAGAAATCCACTCTCCTTTAGGATCAAATAACCAATATTCTTTGACTCCTAATTGTTCATACAATGTCTTTTTAAACTCCTGATCTTGATTTTTAGTGCTTGGGGAAGTCATTTCAAAAATCACTTGAGGAACCTCTTTTTCTTCCCAGATTTTATAATTATCTCGTCCCCCTGGTTCCACATTAAAGATTACCATAACATCAGGTGCAACTCGCATTCTTGGCAGTCCCTGACTATAATACATAAATTGATTGGCTAATACGGTCGCTTGCTGTCCTGATAAATATTGTTTCAGGACTTCTAAGGTGGTTAAAATAGCATACAAATGAATATAAGTTTCTGCCACAGGTTCACCATCTGAACTCGGATAAATAATATCAGTTTTGGAAACTGTTTCTAACATAATTCTATTCCTCCTTATTGTGATTAGTAACAGTTGTTGTTATGTTATTCAATTCATTTTCTTGCCAAGTCTCAATAGCAGCAAATACAAATCCAGTAAGTGGATGTCTAACCAATTCCTTAAAGGCAGCTATTCCTCCTGCTTTTAAAGCTTTTAATAAACGATCTTTCAACGGATTATTATTTTCAATCTCTGTCATCACTTTAGCAACAACCCTTCTTTCTTCATCCGTTAATTTTTGATGTCTAGATTCTTCAATATCTTCAATTGTTTCTACCCAATTCGCTTCTATTACTTTATCTTGTTCATTTAAAACAGAATGGTTTGCTGAAAGTTGTTCAAGAAGCTGTTGAATTTGTGTAGCTGCTTCTACTATATTCTTATGCTGAGAATAGTAAAGATTTTGATTTTCATAGTAGTGACTATTATTATAAGTAATAATACGGTTATCAAAGTGTGTTTGAAATTTATCCAAAAATGTCTTTTTAGTTCCAGGGTTTATAATTTGCTTGAAGCTTGCAAATGACATCAAAATTAAAAAAGCTATAATAATAACGATGATTTGCTGTACTTCAAGAGGTATTTTTGCAAAAATCAATAGTAGAGTTAAAGTAAAAGCTAACAAAGATAAGTAAATACCTATTAAAACTCTTATTTGACTATTAGCTTGTGTTTTGTCTCTTGTTTGTGGTATTTCATTATTAATATTTTGCATATTTTCTCCTATCATAAACCTTAATAATAATTTAATTCCTAAAGTTGATTATTTTACGAGTCTTCATTTTTAGATTTTTGCTCAGAATTACCTCCTCCACTTAAACTGATCATGAGTTCTATCACTTCTTTTATTGTAAATCCTAATGGTTTAACAAAGCCAAGAACAATGAGTAAAGGACTAACTAAAGGCATGACATCTGTGAAAGATAAACCAATCCCTACAATAATAGCAATAATACTGAAGGTGATGGCAATATTGTCTTGAAATCTAATTAATTTACGTTCATAGTTGATTTGATTCTGACTTTCTTGTAATTGAAAGTTTGTATATTTTTTTTGAGCTAATTGTGTTTGACGTTGCTCTATTAAATTAAGAAAATTTTGTGTTTCTTCAGGAGTTTTAGCCGATTTTATTTTTTCATATAAAATTTCTTCAACAGGATCTAAACTAGATTGGGTGTTATCAACGGGAATGATACTACTTATGTCTTTATTTGATGGAAATAAATCTTCAGGCTTGTCATTCGTCATTATGATTTCTGAAAATGATGAAACATATTGATAAGTGAAAAACTCAATCTTTATTGATTATATCCAAACATCAGCATTTCTTAAATACAAGAACTACCTAAATGACTTTCAAGTTATCAATAGTGACGAAATTAACGAAATCCTCTACAATTTAGTTACAAAACTTCACACATTAGTTATCAGGCCATGAATGACCGTAAAAAACGTATCCTAGAACACTTAAAACAGAGTACCAACGGAACTCAATATATTTCCCCAAAAAAGACCTCTGAACCCACACCACCCCCTTCTCCTAAACCAGAACCCATTCCTGAACCTCAACCCGTTTCAAAAACGACTCCCAAAGATGATCGTAAGCAAAAAATTATGGGTCATGTCAACCGAAGTAGCGAAAATTTTGGGAGTTTCTCTCTAAAAGATGATAGCAAGAAAAAGAAAATTGAGGAGCATATCCGTAAAAGTTTAAGTTAATAAATTCTGTAGAGATAATTGATTAATTATCTCTACTAACTTCTATAATTTCTGTATATTCAAATTCATTGGGACTTTGTTGAACTAAAGGGTAACTAACCCCATTAAGAGAAATAGTATCTTTTTCACAGTCAGGTTTAGGAGAATAATAGACTAAAACATACTCTTTTCCAATGTAATAATTAGTTTCTTCTTGAACTTCCCCACGCCATTGTGTTTTGGTGACTAAAATAATTAATTGGTTAGCTAATTTAGGAATTGATTTCGCTACTTGTCTACGATAAATTTCATCTAAACTACCAAAGGGAGAGTCCATCACAATAGGAAAGGTACTACTATCGGGTCCCATTAAAGTATTTTTATGACTCCACTTTCTCACACTATCAATAATTCCTCCAATGAAAGAAAGGCTTAATATTTGATTTTCTCCCGTTGACGCTGCAACAGGAACCGCTATTCCTGATGTATTTTCAATTAAGTTCAACTCATAATTTTGGGTGAGACGAGGAATATAAGGGGTAAAAGAAATGGAACCAAAAATAGCTTGGACACGTTTTTCTAACGAGAGACGGAATTGTTTTTCCAAGCGACTTCTGACTTCAATTAATCGGTTCCTTGCTTCTTTTGCTGCGTCACTTCTTCTTTTAGCTAAAATTTGTTTTTCTTCTTTTAATTTCTGTTTGGTGATCTCTTTATCCAAAGTTTCTAATTTGTTTTCTAAGGTGATTAATTGTTGTTCAATTCCACCTTGTTCTAATTGTAATTCTCTAATCTTTTGATTGATTTTGTCTAAATTTTCTTGAAGTTTTCTGATGTCTGCATCAGGATAATGACGAAACTTTTGATTAATGTCATCTAATTCTGTTTCAACCCGAGACAATTCTAGTCTAGATTGTTCTAGTTTAGCTTGTTTTTCATCAATATTTTCCCAAAAATTAATAACTTTTTGTTCTATATCCTGTACTTGAGATTCTAAGCGAATAGCAGATTCTTCTATAGCCGCTATTCCCGCTTTATCCATCCATTGTTTTACCTGTTCATAGTAATCATTTCCTTCGATTAATTCCTGTCCACAAATACAGGTTTGACGGTTTAATAATTGTTGGACAAATTGTTGTTTAATTCCACTGGGTAATTCTCCTCGTTGACGTAAATCACTAATAATTGTGTTAAATTTAGGAATAATATTACTCAAAAAAATTAAGTAACCTTGATTAGAAATAGACTGTTTTATTTGTTTTTTTAATTCTCTGATTTCATTTTTTAAATTAATTTCTTGCTTTTCTAATTTTATTTTTAAGTTTTTGATTTCTTCATTTTTGCTTAAATTCATCAATTTTTCAGATACTTCTTGCTGCTGTAACTCCTGAGAATTGATAAATTCGATAATCTCTTCTTTTTTCTGTTCTAAATTATCTTTTTCTCGTTCTACTTTGATTTTATCTCTGAGTTTTTTTTTAATGTTAATGTCTCCAATAAGTTGTAGTTCTTCTTGTAAGGTTCTTTCTGCTTTTTTTAGATGGTCAATGGAACGATCTAATACTTTAACCCCTAATAATTCTTTAGTATCTTCGGCAATACGACTTTTATCATTACTGCGAAAAATATGATCAATATGTTCCCCATCAAAAAAGAAATATTGATGTAAACTTTCTGGTAAAATACGGTTAATAATTTCATCAGGTTGTTCTAGAGGGGGATACCAACGACCATCCTCTCCTGCTACTAACATATAAAAATTATTTTTACTGTATTGAATTTTCCCATTTTTATCTAAACAAGCATAACATTGTCGTTTAAGTTGATATTGTTTATGTTCATGTTCAAAAGAAATTTCTACCCAACATTCTACTGACGTTCCGATATCAGCTTGCATAATCGCCCGCTTATTAATTAATAGTTCAGAAGAGGTAAAAGCAGCAGTAAACTTTTCATATAAAACCCAAGTAAACCCATTTAACAATGTCGTTTTTCCTGCTCCATTATTGCCATGAATAATTGTGGTATTGCGCTCACCAGATGCCAGATAAATTTCTGGAGTTTTGCCATAGAATTGTCTAAAATTACATAATTTAATAGATAATAATTTCATTGAATCACTTCTTTAATAATTTGAACGATATCATCATTAATATTTCGAGGCGATCGCAGCGATAATTTACTTTTTTCTAAGGACAAAACTCGTTCAATAATTTGATAAATTTCAGGGGGTGCAGTGGTAATGGGTTGTTGAACTTGACTTAAGTAAACTATAATACGTTAAGCTGATTTAGGCAAGTTAAGTGATCATAGGATATGCTAGGGTTTCACGAAAAGAGCAAGCAGAAAATGGCAATGCGTTTAAGAATCAAAAAGAGCGGTTGCTAAAAGCTAATATTGACAAGCTTTTAAGCGATATTGGTTCTAGAACCGATGATAATCGCAAAGATTTTCTTAAATTAAAGCAGTTGATTGAGCAAGGGGTTGTTTCAAAGATCGTTGTTACTCGTGTTGATAGACTTTCGGGTAACTTAATGACCTTGCTGGAGTTAGCGGAATTATGCGATCGCCTAAATTGTCAAATTAGCCCTCTTGATGAAATTGTAGATATAACAACCGCAATGGGTTTGCTCCAATATTCCATGACAGGAGCCATTAGTGCCTACAACGTTCGTTTAATTAGACAAAAAATAAGACAAGGGTATCAAGCTCGGCAAAATCGAAAAGCGGCCAATCCAAGACCCCCTTACGGGTATTTAGTAATAAAAGAAAAATATGTTTTGAACCCTAAAACGATTGATATTTGTCAAGATATGATTTACATCTATATTAAAGAGCGTTCCTTAAGCAAAGCAACTAAAATTATTTTTACTAAATACGAGAAAAAATGGAGTCCGGCGGGGTTTAGAAATTGGTTGCTTAATCCAGTTTTAAGAGGACACACTCCCTATAAAACAGAACAAAATAGAACCAGAAGACTCGATACCATAGAAGAAATTATTTATAACACCCATCCTGATCAAATTCTCTTGAGTAATCAGCAGTATGAAATGGTCAAGGACATTATTAACTATAATAAAACCCATTGGGGCAAAAATAGCCAAGCAACAACATGGGTTAATCCCTTTGTTGGGTTATTAAAATGTTGGGGGTGCGGCCAAACTGTAGATATTATTCACAAAAAAAGAAAAAGTGGCAAAATTGTCCGTTACACTAATTGCAGAACTCGCAATAATCGATTTCTTGGGTTAACTTGTGAGCAAAAAGGGGTTTGTTATATAGAGACAATAGAAAAAGCTTTAACTCAAGCTCTTATTAATAAAGCGATAAGTATTGCTAACCTTGCCTCTGAATTTGAAGATATACCCGAATCCCCTACCATATTAAACCTGCGATCGCAGATTAATCAACTTAAATCAATTCCCAATGCTAACCCTGCTATTACAGCAGCTATTGAAGAGTTGGAGAGGCAATTAGTTCAAGCACAATCTGAAGGGGACATATTTGAAGACAATCAACAACAACTCAAAAAAGATTTAGTTAAAGTATTCCAAGATCCTGTGCTGTGGAACACCGTCTTAAAACACGAACTATCCCCTCACGAACTGCGATCGCTTTATGCTCGCTTTGTTGAGAAAATTGTGGTTAAGGGAAAAGAAGTAGTTGAGGTACAATTAACAATTTAGGCTAAGCGGCTTTGGGTTTTAATAATTAATAGACCATTTAAAAAACCGTTTTTTAGATATGTTTTAGGCTCTAGGCTCTAGGCTCTAGGCTCTAGGAATGTCTGCGACATTTATGATATAATTAAATCATCAACATAAAGCCTTTTTTTAGGCTCTGGGAAAAGATTTCAAGCCCTTTGTGTTAATAGAAAAAACACTCATATTAATGAAAAAATGCTATAAAGAATTCTTTAAACCTAGAGCCTAAAGCCTAGAGCCTAGAGCCTACTAATTAAAGAAGATGAATCAAACAGAACAAATTCTTACTACAGATGAATTTATCGCTTTGAATCACGATGGCTATGAGTATGGTGGCTATTATTTTGAAGAGGCTGAAGAATGCTTAGAACATATTAAATCAGACTGGTGGGGAGAATTAGAAGACGATCAAACTGCGATCGCTGATATTACCATTTGCAAGTGGGATACACTAATACCTGAAATTGATGCACAAGATTCACTCTTAGTGTTGATAGAAAATATAGAAAGTAGACTTGATTTTGGTCTTATTGTTGATGAAACTCCACTATTAGATTATGTTAAATCTTCAGATGACCCACTAAAAAGTAGTTTTAACACTCTTGAACAAGCTTTAATCAACTTTTTTAAAGTTTTATCCAAACAACAATTCTTAATATTGACATCGCAAGAGGTGTTTGTTCGGATTAAATTTAACGATTAGGGAACAAAAGGAACAATAATGAACAATGAACAATGAACAATGAACAATTAATAATTGTGGAGGTGCAACGCGCCATTAATAATTATTAATTATTAACTATTAATTATTAATTAATAAGGTGTTGAATTAATTCAAACTTTTCCTCTTTTGATAAATCAGAAGCTGCTTTTTCTAACAACTCCTTCAAGAGTTTAGTCCGTTCCTCATTTTTCCACCCCTTAATTGCCTCAGAAACGGTTTCTGCGTTCAAAGTAGGCACTTCTCCCGTTAAACGAATAATTAGATCAGTATAGGTGATTCCCATGTACAGGGCGATCGTCTCTAAATTATCTCGCTTCGGCTCGTTGTTTTTATTAGCCCAAGAGGTTAGCGCATTGTAGCCGATCTCTTGCCCTGTTTTGGCTTCAATGACCTTGGCAAAATCTCTAAAACTCATCTTTCCAGATTCTTTAATGGCTTGATTAGCCTCAGTTCGCAATTGTTCAATTAATTTAGCAAATTCATCTTTAAAATTTTTATCCATTGAGGGTAAGAATAATAGCATTGATAACTCCTATCGTAGTGATTAGACAATCTATCGTCAATACTCAAAGACTATATTGTTACTCCTCAGTGAGTAACAATATAGTATGATATAAGATGATATCAACAAGGTAGAAATAAAACAATGAGCAAAAGAGTACAATTAACCATTAGCGAAGATGGAGCTAAAAAGCTAGAGGAAATTGCTGCTTACCGCTTGAGGACTAAAAGTCAAATGCTTGAATTTTGGATTAGGCAGGAATTGGATAAGATACAGAAAGAGCAGAATTCTACTCAGTAATGCCTCTTAACTTAACGTTTGAGAATAAAAAAAACACCATTATGATAGATACTCCTATCATTAAGCTCAGAAAAATAGCGATCGCCTACCACTCCTTACTTCCCTATTTACCTAAAGACGAAACGTTAAGGCGGGAATATTTAGAGGAGTTGTTTGCTTCTGGATGGGAATTGGGCGATCCGTTGCCTCAGCAGGTGATAGAGGCTCCTATCAAAGAATTGCAAAGAACTCCATAGATTTTCTGAATAAATAAAGGGGGGACAGAATTACCCAAAATTGACCCGTCAACCCGAATATCACCTGAGAATTTATACCCTACGGGAAAGGTTTGCAATCGCCTAAATACCTCAAGGTTACAGTTTAAAGCTTGTGACCCGTCCCAAATTGTGAGGTGGCGACCCCCGAATCGAATTCGGGGGCTTGTGACCACCGTCCAAACTTGAGAACGCCTACTGCCTTTGCCATCATCAAACAGCGATCGCTTGATGGTTGGGGCTGGTTGATTGCCTGGAGTAACGGAAGGACAGCGATCGCGATACCCGATACGGGGAATAAGGATTGGGTGATGACAAGCCTTTTGAATAGCCTTAGCTTGATTAGCAGTCAAAGAAGTAGGTTTTAAAGTGGGAATTACATCTTTAATCGCCTCAAACCACCCCACAGGGCAAGTTTTCTGAATTTCTGGAAACCAGCGATTTTTCATTGCTACACAAAAAAATCGCTTTCTTCGTTGAGGAACACCGTAATCAGCAAAGTCATAAACCTTGCTGTTGGGAAGGTATCCGTTATCAAGCAAAGAGTTTTGAATAATATGCCACGACGTGCTACTGGCGTAAGCTGGCACATTCTCAAGGGTAAATACCTTTGGCTGCTTTGCCGAAATGAAATCCGCGATCGCCATCGCAGCACTAATATCCTGTTCTAAATCCCCTCGGTTGGTTTCAACAGAAAAGTTACAGCAAACTGGAGAAAAATGGGCAAAGTCAATCTCATAAGGACAACCAGGGAATCCTGCATTTGCCCATTGTTGTATGGTTTGTCTTAACAAGGGAGTGTGAAAATTTTGTTCATACACATCGGCGATCGCTTTTGATAATTCTGGTTTTTGGGGGTCACATTCAATGGCTAAAATAGGATTAATTCCCGCAGCCATCATGCCGATTTCTACACCGCCCCCACCGGCAAATCCAATAATAGCGTTTTTCATGGTTAAAATTGATCAGGTTCCCCTAAAGAACGGTTTTTTAAATGATCTAGAATCTTGTTAAGGTGAGTAGATGGCAGTTGATCTATGGTTTGAACCGAGTAAATTTGCATCACATTATCTAAAAATTCTGGCAAAGAACGCCAAGAGGGGTGTTGCTGATTTAATTGCCAAATTTGCTGCATGGTCATCAAATCCGCTTGCGAAAGTCCAGTCTGAGGTAAGGCAGCTTGAGGGACTGTAACAGCGTTTACTTCAATGATTGGGTGATCTGCATTAACCCCAGGAATTTGAGCGATAACTTCATTGGTCGGGGTATACCCTTGCGCTCGAAGCTGCTTAGATTGAGTCCAGGCTTGGTATCCCTGTAGCCAAATAGGATTAATTTCAAGGGTTACAGCCCAGGTGCTATCAGCAGCCTTTTTACCAGTGGGCTTTAGAATCTTTCGGTTGCCTAACTGAATTTTGCTGTACACATTCTTTCCATTTTCTTTTGAGTATTCAAGAATAGGCCGTTTAATTGGAACTTTGATTCGTTTAAGAACTAAAGGGATTAACCCCCTAGGACAAGGGTATTGGTCAGGGGCATATCGAATACAGCCAAAGGCTTCCTTGATCGCTTCAAGACTTTGTAAAATAGATTGAAAGTCGCTGTAGGCTGAAACCGTTAATCGGCAAGGTTTCATGCAACCATAGTCCAAAAATTGAGGGATATAAAAATTTAGGGTTCCCTGTGGAATGCAACCAGCCCGACAAGGAATTGATACGTCTTTATTAGCCATTGGGCATTTTAGGCTTTTTTTGACCATTCTTGTGCGAGGACAATCATAATCATCCCTATATTCTTCTCGCTGTAGATAGATAGTCTCTCTATCACACTTTTGAATCAGTCCGGTTCCATCCCACAGCGTCATGGCCGTATCAAAGGTTTTGTCTATGTCTTCATCAGCTAAGAAAATGTCTAATTTTTCCACTAAATAATCATACTTATTTGCTCTTGGTTGAATGGGTTTGAGATTATCTGCCACCGTCAAGGGTTTCCCCGTTTCTATCTTGACAATGCCCATATCTATCAGAACATATTTTAAAGAAGGGTCAAGCAATTCTAACCTCAAAAAGTTATTGAGATCTGATCCATATCCATACTCAGATTCAGGCTTTCTTCCCCCTTTGTGCAAAATAGCGGAATGTATGGAGGAACCATTGTATTTTTTGTCTGTCAATCCTTTTATAACCATGTTATTCTAATTAATAATTATTAAGAGAAATATCCCATAACCCTTGTTGTCCTTTAATGGGAATAGGAGGAGATAATGGACTAATATTATCTAATTTCCACGCAAAGCGACCAAGCTCCCAATGTCCACACATTTGTTCGGCATCTGATTGTTTTTCAATAAATTTATCAGTCATTTTGATACAATCGGTAAGTTTACAGATTGCGATCGCTTTCCCCAAAGGTAAATTTTCCCAAGGATATACGCTTAAATCAATGCCTAGTTCTAAAGCTAAATCTTCGTAGTCTAATCGCTGTTGTTTTGTATTTTTCTTAGCTGCACAGATAACTAATTGACCACGATAATTAGTTGACCAATTGCGAGTTTCATAATGCTTAAACCCCATAGCAATAAGCGAAGCCCAAGGTTGATGGAGAGAAATAGCTTTAACTGTTTGAAATCGATTAACAAGGACTTTCATTTCATGGAAAGCATAGCCACCAACTTTTAATTCAAAAGGATAATTAGGGACTCTTTTACTTGATCTAATTTGATATCGAGGTGCTTTTGTTTCCTTGATAATTTGCTTTAATTCATCCTTAGAATGCCCTCCAATATAAGTAATAAACTTAACTCGCTTTTCTCGTTTATCATGCCCATCTTGAGCCATTTTTATTTTGTTTTGAGCAGGATAATCAAAAAAAACAACCACGCGATCGCAGTATTGAACTCTCAATAAATGGGATAGATCATCAAAAGACTTAGTATCCATCTTAAGCTAGTAATTTAGACTGAAAAGATAGTGAGGCTTCAATGCCATCAATAAACTCTTTTAACCGTTTATGGGTAATGGGAATTTTTGAAATATGATCAGCAATCTTAGATAAATCTTTGACCTTGCCATGAATTTTAAGCATGGTTTTAATTTGACTGATTACTTCCTCACTCAAAGGCTCAATAATAATTTCAACTTGAGACGGGGTTAATTCAATTTCGTCATCATTCTCTGAAGGTAATGTTTCTGCAATTTGCAACGGTTCTGACAAAGGTAAACTAATAACTTCATCATCTTTTTCATCAGGTGCATTAAGAAAGCGATCGCTTTGTGATAGTTGCTCATAATTTTCTTTAACCTCATCAATAACCTGATTTAACTCTTCTTTGATACTGTCAAGGGTTTCGACAGGGTAGAGGCTGCAAGCGTCTTTTAAAAGGGATTTTAACCCTGAAACTTGCTTTTCAAATTGTTGGTTAAAGGTTTGCTGATTTTTGGCAATGGTTTCTTGTACTCTAAACTGCTGTTGTAAGTCTCTTAACTGTTGCGCCAAGGCTTCAATTTGTAGCCCTAATTGTTGGTTTTGTTCCTGTTGTTGTTGATGGTATTGTTGTAAAGTTTTCATCTTTAAATATGCGAGTGGATACCCCATCCTCACGAAGTAGGTTGGGGAGGAAACGAGCATCAACTAACAAATAGTTGCTCCAACGAAGTCCGTTTCCTGTTTACAAATTAGCCCCGTAAAGCGTTGGAGCAAAACCACTTTCGAGGCAGTGAATTGACCAAGCCTTTTCCAATTAAAATCGGAAACTGAGACTTGTTTTGCGGTATCGCCAGAACACCAGCCGTAGAAAACCTTGCCAGCTTTCTCAGCCTTGACAAAATCGCCTTTTCTAATGCCATGACGGGTTGTTGTTCCTCCATATTTACGTCTTTTTCCTCCTTTGCTTGGTAGCATTAAATGAAGTTGACGACGACTAATAGGGGGACGCTTAATGACCATAAACTTACAAGGAGTAATAGTTGTATTGCCTTGCCAACTATGTCCATGATTATTAACTGAATGATGAGGTTTATACTCAAGAAATTGATAACAAGCTAAAACGACACCATCTACAGCATGAGAACTAGCTGTTTGTTCTGCTTTGTTCTTCGATTTCTCTAATCTAAGGTATTTCCTTAAATTAGAAGTTTGCCAACCATAAATGGTATGAACATTGCCCAACTTTTCTAATTGTTTGAGCATCCATTTTTGTCCTACCATAACGGCTGAAAATCCTTTTCCTGACTTAGCTCCTTTCCGACCAGATGTTAAATCAACATCAGCTTTGATGTACTCAAAGTAAATATCAGTAATAGGATAGATTTTACAAAGTTCTTTAACAACTCTTAATTCAAGTTGTCGATTAGCTCTAATCGATGGTGGTAATTTACCTTGTTTTCGGTTTGAAAATCGCTTTTGACGATGCGCTCTTAAATGAAAAGGTAGATTACGATTAATGCGTCTTCCTCTTCTTCCACGTCGCATCATACGACGATTATCCATGCGCTCTCGAACTTTTTTAAAAGGGAGTTCGAGATGAGCAGTAAACAGGGTAAAGTTAGCTGATTGAACACCAATCCCAGAAAAGTGTTTACCTGGGTCAATACCTACAGAAATAGGTTGAGTTTTACTATTCAAAGGTTCAACTAAAAGTTGAACATAAAATTGTTCTAACTTGTTAAACTTGCCAACAGCTTTTCCTTCTTTGATCCACCGTCTTGCTCGACTCGGTTTAGTCGGCATTAACGGTTTTCCTTCTGCTGATAAAACAGGTATTCGATACATAAGATAATTCCTCAAATTAATGAGTTTGTTGTCTCTTTGCCTACCTAATCCCAGATGTCTTGTCTAACAACGTTCTCCCAAAAGAACTTACAGAGATCCGAACTAGAGAAGTATTCGGATGTGTTTAAACCGAGATTAGGCTTATAGGCTATTGCAACACTTACGTCGCAAACTTTGGGGTTTGCAATCCCCATCTATAGCCTTAGCTTAGATGGGGTAGTTGAATACGCAACCTCCTTTGAAGGCAGATGGTAGGTCACGTAGTCAAATCGCCAGTCAGGATTAAAGCGCATTTCGTAGGGTTGAGCATCAGAGTCTAAGGGAAGTACCTCAAAAACGATACCCGCCCTTGTGTATTTGGGTTCTGAGTAAACTTCTAAGGTTTGCCCAAGATGCTCGATAACATCCCCTTGGGTTAAGCAATCGGCATAGATTTGATCCTTGCCTCCAAAATTGATAATTCTGTCTGTGTGGTAGTTGTCAGCACAAGTCTGTGTGACATCAACAGTAGTTTGTGTCATGATAGTGTTATTAGCCCCTCCTTGGGGCGTTTAGGTTTTAAGAAAGGCGATCGCGTTGACTGGTAATCGGGCGATCGCTTTTCTTATGTCTTCAGTCTATCATTATAGGTTTAACTTATCAAGGTTAACTTTAGAAGTTAATATAAAAATATGCTTATTGAGGAGCGACTTCGGCGAGGTTCCCTCGCCAAAGAAATGCGCGATGAGTGATACTTAAGGAGTAAAACCTATGACGCAATGTTTAATGAGGGTTAGTTTAACCATCCTAAAAGATTATCCAGGGCTAGGAAGCAGGATCAAAAAAGCTCGCCAGGAAAGTCCTCTTTCTCTAACTGAGTTAGCAGCAAGGGCAAAAATTAGCGTAGCTCATTGGAATCGTGTTGAAAATGAGAAAGTAAAAGATTTGCCACTAGAGACACTTCGAGGCATTGAACAATCTCTTAACATTGATTTGGGGGTAAGTTTTGATGATTAATCCCCAAGAATTAGACCTTTCTACCCTTCTTTGGTTGCCTCTTGATGCTAAGTCTGCTTTTCCCAAGCAACCAGCCATCTACTTTGCCATTGATGAAAATGGGACTGTTCAGTACATTGGGCGATCAATAAATGTAAACAAACGATGGGAAAATCATCAAAAGTATTATCGATTAAAAGAACTTGGAAGCGTAAAAATTGCTTATCTTTTTATTGACGAAATTGAGCTATCAACAGACATTGAGCAAACATTAATTGAATGGTTTAACCCACCTTTAAACTGCGTTTACAACTCAAATTACATTCCAAGAGAGGAAGTTTTTTGTCTTAAACATGAATATTTTTTATGGTTACATTCAACATTTAAGCCTAGTGAATGGATGGTATATCTTTATCTCAAAACTAAATTTCCATCGCTTAATGATAGGTTTCGATTGAACACTAAATACTTGTCAAATAAACTAGGATATCATCAAAGAACTGTACAACAAATTATCAAGCTACTGGTTGATTCAAATTTATTATTATATTACCCTCATTCTGACAGGTATAGCGTAAAATAATTAAAAAGGTGGTAGCAGCCACCTTTTTAAAAACTGAAATTAATTAGTTTACGTTTGCTTAATTGGCGTTAGTTAGCACTAATTGACACTATCTAACATTAACGACATGACATTTACTACCTAATATTATGGCACAACTTATTCCTGTCCCGCAAAAAGATAAAAACGGCAAAATTATGGGAAGTTTCTACCCACTTCAGAAAGCGGAATTAATAGCTTTAAAGAAAACTCGAATTATTAACAATGCAGCATTTGTTCACCTTGCCTTGAGATCAGAAAACCCCTTTTGTGATAACCCTATCAAAATCAAGCCTAAAGAGTTTGCTTTGAGATGGGGAATACCGGAGGTGAGTGTATATAAAGCGATCGCCAAATTAAAGGAACTAGGTGTTATCTCAATTGAAGCAGGATCAGCCATTATCAGATTTATCAACACAGATAATGAGTTATCTGATCTAACAACTGATTATAAAGATGGAAAATCTCTTATCAAAATTGATAATGAGTTATCCGATCCAATAGTTGATCATCAAAATAGAAAGACAGACACTAATATAGATCGCGCGTGCGATCAGACTCTACAAACTAATAAAGACTCTATTCAAACTAAACAGACTGCTGTAGACGCGCACGAAGAAAGCAGCAGCAGCAAAGAAAGTTCTTTTCAAAAATCTGATAGGAAGTCTAATCAACAAGAGAAGGCAGATGACGCTACGCTACAAGGGCAGAGGGCAGACGAGCGACCTCGGTCGGGTTCCCCGACCTTGGGAACGCGCAAGGAAGGATCTACTACCCCCCTAGATAAGCCCATAAACCATAACTCAACCCCTAACCAAAATTTAGATCCAAGTTTAGACCAGAGTTCCCAGGCGTGTAGTACGGTTGAAAGCAAAAAGAGTGACAAGGTGAGAGCAGGGGAGCGACCCCAGACCGTGTACGATCGCTCTTTAGAGTACGAAAACCGATTATCACAGTGGATTCCCAATTGGGATCGCTTCACCCCTGAGCAGCAGGACATTCTCAAACATCTCTCCAAAGTGGGCAAAAATAAGCTTGAATACCCCTGGAGAGAGAATGGGGAGCAATATACCCTTGGGGTAAAAGAAGCCGTCATAAACGCAAATTTAGACTGGTATTCACAACCCAAAAATCAAGGGAAACATATTGGGCGGTTAAGAAATTTAGAAAAGGCGATCGCAGCTTATGAAATCAGACCCTTAGAAGCGATTGAAGCGTATAGGAAGATGATGGGGTATGTTACGAAGGCAGAAGACGCTGCGCTACAAGGGCAGAGGGCAGACGAGCGACCCCGGTCGGGTTTCCCGACCTTGGGAACGCGCGAGGAAGGGGGAGCAGAATCGAGTAGAGAGGAGTTAATGGCTTTATTTGACGCTGCTTTGACATAATCTCCCTTGACATCCTCCCCGACCTAAAGGTACGGGGATTCCCTTAAAACAAACTTAACTGTTTATATTTAAAGGTGGTTGACGTTTCACAGGATACTGCTACTTTAGAAGTAGTCTTACGCCTTCCTCCGCGTCCGTTTAACGTCTCAGAATGCCCTTCCGCGACGGCTTTTAAAATGTTCTTCGATGCGTTTATATCTCTGTCGTGGATAGTATTACAAAAAAGGCAAGTCCACTCTCTTACAGAAAGTTCCTTTTTCCCTCCTTTTTCTCCACAACAAGAGCATTTTTGGCTGGTTGGTTCCCATCTATCAATTACTCGTAAATCTCTCCCATAAATTTCAGCTTTAGCTTCTAGCATAGTACGAAAACTACGCCACCCTAAATCAGAAATTGCGCGAGATAATTTACGGTTTTTAGATAATCCACTGACATTTAGATCCTCTAAAGCAATGAGTTGGTTTTCCTTAATTACTTTAGTTGATAATTTATGAAGAAAATCAGTTCTAGTGTCTTTAGTTTTAGCGTGTAGTTTAGCTACTTTTTTTCTAGCAATTTCGCGCCGTTTACTCCCTTTCTGTTTTCTAGACAAGTTTCTTTGAAGCTTTCTTAATCGTTTTAGCCTCTTTTTTAAAGGTTTAGGGGCTTTAACTTTTTCCCCATTATCAAATGTAGCAAAATCAATAATTCCTAGATCAATCCCACAGTTTTTACCCCCCTTTATCCCCCCTACTAGGGGGGACATGGGGGGTGGTTGAATTTCAACAACAAAACTAACAAAATATCTATCAGCACTATCTTTAATGATAGTAACTGAAGATGGCTCCGATGGTAAAGGACGACTCCATTTAATTTTAATCTTGCCAATCCTAGCCAACGAAGTAGTATGTTGATTGACCTTGAAACCTCCAATTCTAAACCTAGCTGATTGACTTGATTTGCGTTTTTTAAATTTAGGAGGACGTATTTTTTTGCCCTTTCTTTTGCCTTTACACGAATTAAAAAAGTTCTTATAAGCTGTATTCAAGTCTCTTATGGATTGTTGTAAAGGAATGTTAGAAACGTTTTTTAGCCATTCTCTTTCTTCTGTTTTCTTGGCTTGAGTAATAAACCGTTTTTGTAGTTCAGACTCACCGCAATACTTCTCCCCTTTTCGATAAGAATCTTGACAGAAAGCAAGAGCATCGTTCCACACAACTCTGCAACAGCCAAAAAGTTGTGCTAAAGCTGTTTTTTGTTGGTTTGTTGGATAGACGCGGTACTTAAATCGTGCTTTCATAGAAACAGTATAGCGTTTGGTCTGCATAATGGCAAACAACTTATTAAAGTGTCGGCACAGTGTTACTGAGCTTAATGCTCACTTGGTCTTCGTAACAAAGTATCGGAATAAAGTCTTTGATAAGGAAGGGCTTGAGTTTCTTCAAGCTACAATGAAAGATACAGCACAAAAAATGGGTTTTAAGGTGCTAGAATTTGATGGAGAACCCGATCATATCCATATCTTTATTACCTATCCCCCTAAGTATTCAGTTTCTAAATTAGTTAATCATTTAAAAGGTGTTTCAAGTCGAATGTATCGCAAACAATTTAACTTTAATGGTACTCATTTATGGAGTCCATCTTATTTTGCTAGTTCCGTTGGAGGCGCACCTATTGAAGTCCTTAAACAGTATATTAACCGACACAGTGCGCCCTAAAGGGCGGGGCTTGAACCCCTACTTTTTTGGTCAGGAGATATAATATACTCCTGAATTAATGAACAAGTATTAACAGGAGATTTTCGAGATTTGAACCAATCCTTACGTTCTCTTAAGGCATAATTCCAGACAGAACGACAAACACTTAAGGTGTGTTCAATTACCTCAATCTGCTTTTTGTCTGGTATTAGCTTGTATTCGTAAGTTAGGGTAAGCATTGATTCGACCACTATTAATACTTTCCTCAATTTAGCTTAATCTACACGCAACGTCAACTTGTGTAAGCTGTCTCCCGTTGGTCGGTTTCTTTATTGGTCGCAATTCATGAGGTGCTGTCTGCGTGGGTTTCCCGCGCAGTTTAAACGCGCCGTCTCACCGTTAACCTCCTCCGTCGGTGTAACGGGAGTCCTCTTGCGACATTCAAGATAGACTTTGAGGATTTTTAACAAGGCTTCCGCCAACGCGCGAGTTGACATTGTTGATATGTCTGCTTATCATCAAAGAATCAAAACTAATAGCCCCTGACCTCTAACTCAGGTCAAGGGCGGTGAGTAATCTTTTATGGGAACCACTCTATGACTAACTTAACACGCTTTGATCAGAACGGCATCGTGGTAATTAACAATTAATAATTAGCATGATCATCTCTTATCAAGAAATCTTCCCTTTCTTTCCTCCCTTTTTAGTTGCTAAGAACCTAGACGCGATCGCCTTTTTTGATTGGGTTCCTGGGATGCAATCAACGTTAACCTCAGTTGCCGAAGTAGCAGCTAATTTGTATGAAGAACCTTGTGTGGTGGTAGCCCCATTTAAACGGGGATTAACTATTTATCAAGCTCCCATTTCTTTAATTGAAGATGAGGAGAGCGAGGTTTTTGAGTTAAGTCGATCATGTGCTACGACCTATCAAGAAAAGTATCATCAAGGGGTTGTGCCTCTCTATTTTATGCAGCCTTATTATCCTGCCATTTTAGGGATAATGAATCCTTTTATTCCTATTAAAAACTACGTAGTAATTAACAATTAATAATTAATAATGAACCAACAGAACATCAAACAACTATTACTAGATTTATTCTCCAACTATCTCAATCATGAGCAGATCAAAGAATTGCTAGGGAATAAGATTAAAGCTAAGGCTTGGTATCGTTTATTTTCTGGTTATACCGAGCAAGAAATTGAAGAAAGCTTTGTTTCAATTTACTCCCACTTCCCCAACAGACTTCCCAGTATTCAACAAATCAAGGAAACTTGCTTAGACCCCTTGGATAAAGTTAAGCATCAACAAGATTGGCAACTGATTATGGATCAAGTTAACCAACCCAACTTTTATCAGATTAGCGATCGCCTACAAAAAGAACTCTCAGATCAAGCTAGATTGGCTTTGAAATCGATTGGAGGGTTGCAATGGGTAAGAAATGAGTTAGATCCCCAGTATTTAATTCCAACTCAACTGAAGTTTTTAGATTGGTGTCAAACTTATAAAGAACAATTGCAATCAGGACTGATACAACCTTTACCCATCAAAGATTATGATTACAAGCCAACTGAATTTGACAATAGACCATTGACATTAGATGAAAAAGCTTATGGTGCTACTTTTTTACCAGCTTGTCGATTATATCGAGAAAAACATGGAAATATTCCTCCTAATATTACCAGACAACTTACTGAACAAATTAAAAGTAGTTGGCAACTTTGGGACAATCAAACAGAACAAGGGGTGAAAGATTTTAAAAAGAATTTTATTAAAACTCATCCTTGGCTCAATGAACAATTAATAACGCTCAAAGCGGTTAACAATGGACTCACCAAAATTTGAATAATTAACATGGCCAACTTAAAGTGTCCTAAGTGCCAGGGAAAAACACAAATACTAGACACTCGTTCTAGGGCTGATGGAAAAATTAAACGCCGTCGCCAGTGTTTTAGTTGTAAATATCGGTTTAATACTTTTGAAACTTTAGACAAAAAAAGATGAATCAACCATTATCTGAAGACCAAAAACGAGATAGAATTCTCAACCTTAATACCTATCGAGAAAAAGATGCTCAAAAAATAGAAAACCTTAAAGCGTTCCAAGCTCTCTGGTTGTATCAAGCGGTGTCCAATTTAAAAGGCGATCGCTGTGGTATTGTTACCGCCCTCAATTCCTATAAAAATGGGGATTTAGTTGAGGCGGTGGTTAAGTGGAAAGATGGGACACAGACACCTGAACGACCAGTTAACCTTAAGCCTGTGGTGGATCAAGTTGAGGGGTTAGATTACGAAGAATCCCGTGATCTTCTTAATTTAGAAAGGAAAGTGGAACGCGCTTTTTGGGAAGCGGGTAAAGCCCTCAAAGAAATTAGCGATCGCAAATTATACAGAGCGTCTCACGGCACGTTTGAAAATTACTGCAAAGCTCGATTTGGATTTGGTCGTCGCCGTCCCTATCAGTTAATGGCAGCAGCAGAGGTGGTTGATAATTTAATGTGTACCATTGGTACACAAAATTTAGCTATTCCATTGCCTACCACTGAAAGACAAGTTAGGCCAACTGTTGGATTTAAACCTGAAACGCAAGTTGAAATTTGGTCAGAAGCGGTCAAGGCCAACTTAGGTCGGGTTCCTACTGAAAAAATAGTTAAGCAAGTGGCCGCTCGGTTTAAGGAGAAAGTAAAAATAGGGGATCTTTTTAAGGTAGGGCAGGTTTATCAGATTATCCCCAAAGATAACGAGGACTTGGTAGGGTTATCAGGAGTGTGGTGTGTTATTACGGTCGTAAACAAGTTTTCTGTGCAAGTTAAAACCTGTTTTGGGAAACACCAAGCCTTCATTAATAACTTAAAGGATTTTTACTGTAGCAATGCTGATAGTAAGGCTTATCAACAATTATTGGAGCGGTTATCTGAGATTGAGTATGAGAAACTAGAAGCGACTCAGAAGATTTTTATCAAGGCGATCGCTAAGGTTAATCGTGCAGCAGACAGTGAAGGGAGTTTGTTAACAGAGTTTGAAGAGATGGTATTGCAGTTGATCAAACAGGATCAAGAATGTAAAGACCAATCATATCCTGTTGTGTAACAGGGGTAGTATGCCAAAATCTCAAGTCATCTAAAGCAAAATTATCCCCTGAATCTAGAAACATGGGGGATAAAGTTAGTCGGTAATTAGAGTCGTAAGTAAGAAGATGAAAGTCAATGCTTGCGATTACTTCAACCTCACTATCGTTTAAACCAAAATAGAGCTTTTTATGATTAGCAGGGTCATAACGCAAATAGTGGAATCGCCAAGTGTCAACCGCTTCTGGAATGGAAGTTAAATATTGCGCCATATTTCCATTGCGATCGTATCGAAAACGGGTACTACCAGCAAAGTAGATCATCCATTCCCAAGCTAGATAAAGACTTCGATTGGTACTTAAACTGTTTTTAACTAACTGAAAAGCAACCCCCTCACTCCCTGATGCTGACGTTTTTAACCAACAACTAAAAGCAAAGGGTTTTGACCAATCAATAATAACGCTGTCTCCTGGATCTACAATATCAAAGCAGATAATGTTGCCGTCGTTATTAACATTATCAACACTCAACGCCTTACCCGAAATACCAGTAGGATAAGAAATAGGAAGGCTATTAATATTATTCCAAGTTAAATTACCGCTTGTGTTGCTTAAATTATTTTCAAATTCCCACGCAAAATACCCCGCCGTTAACGGCGGGGTTTGATTGTCACCTCCCCCACCACCAGTGTCAAGGGGAGAAGAAGGTACACTTAAATCTAGGAAAGAAGAATAAATAGCCATAGCAATTGACAATTGACAATTGATTCGTGCTTCTTACATTTTGAGTACAACTCAAAATTAAGCACTCAGATAATTAGATTAATTTGATTACATTTTCAAGATCATTGACTGCCACTTGTTGAATCAAATCAGCGATCGCAGCATCATCAATCATCTCATAATTATGGGGAGCTTCGGTATCTATTGAAATCGTAAAAGCCCCAAACTCCTTTTTAGAAAGTGCCATTGTCCAAACAATTTTAGCAATCCGAGTCCTTTCTGTAGGGTTAGCAATAATTCTTTGTAGAATGTTAAATAACTGATTTCGCCTCACATCTAATTGATATTCCGCGTCTGTCGTTTCTTCTGTTGGCTGGAAATTTAGAAAAGTAGGATCTTGTTTTTCTGTTTTCCATATAAAATCAGCTAGGAGTAATAACCCTGCTTCTATTTTATCGAGTAAGGTAATAAGCTCTTTTTTAGATTCAATGACTCGAACTCGTTGCGCTAAAGTCGCGTTAGGAATTAAATCTTCTGTTACTAAAGTGCCTGTTGTTGTGATGTAATTAATAATAAAAGTCATGATAATTGATAATTGATTTAAGGGTTTTTAATTCCATATAAACAAAACGATAAATTAGTAATAGGATTATTGGGATCATCATTCGTTAAAACCATGTAAACATTACTTCCTGGGTTAAGAACATTATTTCCTGTTGCCGTGTAATTAGTACCCGTTTGATTAACCGTCAATGTATCAAAACCAGTAATAACTGTCCCATTGATTGTAATTGATATTGTTCCCCCATTACTATCACAGAGTAAGTCATAAATACCATCCCATCTGATGTTTTCATCTATGTGTGAAGGATAAATAAAAATACGATACGTACCATCAGCTACCACCGACACATTGACATTTTGAAGTGCATAATCGCTTAATTTGTGTGCTACTAATTTAGGCAATAACCCATCATTCTCTAACTTAACTAATTGATTATTACCATTAAAATTAGTTAAATAATCTGTTAAGTATTTCTGTACCTTACCGAAGGCTTCAAGAATTGTATCAGTATCAACGATCGCCGTTAGGGTACTCTCAACAAACCCCGTTAAAGGGGTGGGTAAAATATCATTTAGAAAGGCAAAAACATTAACTGCTCCATCCCCAGGCTCTCTAAGCGATCGCCTGTTATTATTGGTGCTATCAATAAACCCTTTCCACTCCTCAACCCCCGTTGAAGGGGGGGGAACTGCGGTGGTGAAGTTGAGAGAACTGGTGGCTTCAACAGAACCATCTAACCCAGGGGGCCCGGTAATAACCACTTGCGACCCACTGGCAATATTAGCTCCTGCAACGGTATTATTTCCCCCTAAATTTAACACCGTAATACTATCAGGGTTAATCGCCGTCACTTCATAACTACCCGCACTCTCAATATGGACACTCACCCCTAAGTTAAAGCCCCCCGACTGGGCCACCAATACCACGGCCGTACTATTAACAGCCGGTACGATAAAATCGGCGGTGGTGGTGGTCAGAGAAGATAACCCGTCTGTCCCACTTGCCCCTGTCGGACTCACTTTTTTATTGGTACTAATCGAAGTGGTTGGGGTTGCCCCGCCCCCTTTATACTGCACCGTTAGGGTGGTGGCGGTGTTAACCTGAGTGACTAAATAGTTTCCTCCACTGGCGATCGCCACCCAACTAACCCCTTCTATAAAATTAGCGGTTGACCCCACATTTATAACAACCGTCCCCTCAAGATTAGGCTGCACATACCCTGCGGTGGTGGTAGTAGTTGCCGTATTGGGAGGATCAACCCAGACTAAAGAGCCATTGCTATCAGGGGTTAACATTTGCCCCTCATTCCCCACCAACAACTCGCTTTGGTCAACCCCATCGTGGGTTAACAAGCTACCTTGGTTGGCCAGATGCTCATGCCCTACATCGGATTTATTGGCTAAGGCATCGGTATTAGCAACGATCGCCTGTCTCTCTAATAAAGAAAGAAACTGCTTATCATCTGTTTCCGTGATTTCTGCTGCACCATAAGTCCCAACCTTTAAAAACCGCCCTGGCAACATATCAGGCTCAATAACCGTGTTATCGTTTCCTGTTGCCGTGGAGTCGGCATCGTAGCGATAAATATTGTTAGTGGATTTTAATAAATATGTCGCATCATGGCTATCCGATGTTAATGCTTTGAGGGTAGCCAGATCCGCGATCGCCTCTATTCCGTTTCCTCCTGCTCCTTCTCCCAATAACGGCCAGACCGCTGTCCCAGAGGACAATGATTGTGCAAAACGTAACCTAATAGGGTCGCTGCTACTATTGAGCCATAAGTCCCCAAGCCTGTAGCCATTATCAAGATCATCAGTATCTTCTGGGTCGCGGTTGGTAACGATGGTACGCCCCAACTCTGGTAAGCGGATAATAAGTCTATCGTTAACGGGATCATCTTCTGTCTCTACTAATCTTGAGTTGATATCTAAGATTTTGCGTTGTGCTTGATCAACCCCCTGTACCTGTAGTTGACTATAGATATTAGCAAGAGCGATCGCATCCGCAAAACTCAACGCTAACGTGGGCATACACCCCTCACGGCGCTCATAAACGCCTGGGGACACCCCAGGCGACGGCACCTCGTTGATATCATGAGTTATCTTAGTAATACCCAAATTAGGACTCGGATAATCCCAAGCAATGGCAATTTCATAATCCCCCGCCGCTAAACTTCCTACCCCCGTCGCCACAGGGGTAATACTCTCGTACCCCCACAAGTTAAATTCAGCATCCCCATTACTCTCGACCGATTCCACCACAACACCATTAGAAAGGGTACCAATAACAAGCAATTGATCGTCATCAGCTTCTACAACCACAGCATCTAGTTCTGTTATAACCCCTGCAACCCTTACAAATACCCTCATCTGAGGGATCGCCCTCATTGCATCGCTATTTCCTGCAATTAAACTATCGGGGTAATCAGAACGAATACTATTGGGTAAAGCGATCGCTACTTCTATCCTTCCGTTAGCTCCTACCGTGACAGGATTTGACCAATCGGACGCAGTGGCCGTCCCGGGTTCGGTACTGATGATCGCCCTAACCGCTTCGGTACTTTGTAACACCTCCCCAGACTGACGGACAGCGATCGCCCCATTCCTAATCCCTGATATTGCAATTTGCTGATTTGCTGTATCAGCTAATATTCCCTGAGTTAATCCACTTGTCCCATTGCAGTTAAAAAAGTGACCCAAATTTTGCCCACTGGTAATAACCAATCCTTTCCCTGATAACCGTTTGACCCCCAACGTATCAGGGACAATCATCGCCTTATTGTCGTTGGCAAAGACCGAATTTCCCAGGAAAATAGCAGTGGTGGGAACACCAAACACCCCATCATCTTTGAGATACACCGTAACCGTGTCACCGTCTCCCACCACCGCGCTACAGGTGTATTCTACTTCTAAGGCATAACCCCGATCTAATTGGGATTGCAAAAAATAAAAAGGAGTTCCACTATTCCAAGCAGAACTCACGTCTAAGACTTGTAATTCACCGTTTAACCGACGAACTATTCCCGTTACTGTTAAAGCAATTTTACCACTTAATACGGCCGCACCCAACTCGCTACTATCATTAACTAGAGCCACCAAGCTGATTTGCGAGTCAATGGGCAGCACCGCTCCCGTCCCTTCGCTTAACCCGTTTAATAACCACAGTTTAATAGGCGGTGAAGTGTCCCCGTCTCCTCCCCACGGTGGCGAGACAACACCGTAGTAATTGGGAGAAGGATCTGGGGGGATGGTAATTATTGGGCTGTGACACCCACCTTTCCACTTTAACCCACTTCTCAGGGTTGTGCTATTGGGTAAATAAGTCTGATTTCCGTAAACCTGCCTCCAGGACGGGGTTCCATACCATCCCTCCCCGTCCCATTGATAAAAGTTACTATCATCATTGACAAATCGAATACACCCGTTGACAGGGTTATTAGGGAGATCGGCGATCGTTTCTATCGTTCCATCAATGATAAAATCCTCATCCGTTGTCAGTTCTAGGGTTATGGGTAAATCAAGTTCCGTTACTTGGTCTGCGTCTATTATCCAGGCGATCGCCAGTAACTTTGCTTGGGCTTCATCGTTGGTAGGGGATGCAGCTATTGCAAAGCCAAAGGGGTGTATGCCTTCGGTTCTCGCACTTTGGTTAATAATAAATTGTAGCTTTTCTCCAGAGGCGATCGCGACCTGTCCTAAAGCCGTCCCTAGGTTTATCCCTCCCCTAGCAATCCCATAGGCAAAATAATAAAAACTGGTAGGCTGTGTCGTTGCCCCACCAGTTGTAGGAGACAGCCCAAAATCGGTTATTTCATTTCTTTCTTTTAATCCTGCGTAAGTTGCTGTTGCCACTTTTTAATTATTAATTTTAAGCATTATTTTTCTTTAGCTAAAATTTCATTAGCGGCCATTTCTAAACCAGAAACCATAATCATTCTCTCATGTGCTTTTCCTTCTAATCTAGAGGCCGCTTCATACGCTCTTGCGATCGCATTTAACCAAGAGTCAGTTAGTATAGCCATTTTTTTTGATGGATTTTCAAAATCATCCATGCAACTATTACAAATTTTTCTAAGTCGAGAAGCAGATTCTAAATTACTTTCGATTGACTTAATATTTTTATCCCTAAGCTTATCAACCATAATTGCTCTATTAGCATCATTTATGTCTTTTAACTCTTGTATGTAAGCTTGTATGAGATCATTTGCTAACAGCCTAGATGCCCCTGCTCTAGCAGAATCATAGGCAATATTAAAAGCATTTATGTAAGAGGCCGTACCGTGTTCAGAAGCCACATAATGCTGACAAAACAACTTATCTTTTTCTGTTAATTCTCCATTTTTTGGCATAATTAATTAATTTTAAATTTTGGCTTTACTTCAAAATTAGTCTTTTGAATTACTTTAGAAAAGTTGGCAATTGCTTTGCCTAAAGCAATTGCCAACTTTTCTAAATTCTTGCATCATTAAACTATTTTGATGTTGTTCTAATAGTTGCTGTAAAAGCATTTCTTCTTGCCTTTTAATTTCTTCTTTCTTAAGAAACTCAAAAAAGCTTATGGCTATCGCAATTACAGGTAAATATAACAATAAGTTAATCATTAGATTATCTTCCTAATTAGATCCAAATCAACATCTTTTCCTAAGCTCAACGTGATATTATTATAGTACCCATTGTCAGGCTGAATCTTTCCGCTTCCATTATATCCGAATACTCGCCATTTTGCACCTTCAAAAATAACAATATCCCCCATTTTTAATCCGTTAATCGGTTCTCCGATGGGTAACTCCATAGTACAAGAACTTTGAGAATTTTTGATAGAATAATCGAGAGTGCAAGCAGCGATCGCTTGTTTAATGGTATAAGCACCAGTATAGGACAGGGTTTGAGTGATGGTAGAAAAGGGTTGAACACCAGGGGTTCCCACCAAATAAGTTGGCTCGTTTCCCTTATCTTCCTTCTTACGATTGTAGCAGCCTGTTTGTCGGTTTAATCGCCGTTGCAGTTCGGGACGGCCTGCAGCTTGGGTGAACGATTCTGAGTAAGCACTTTGGTCTAAATTAGTCCCCTCTTGATTACTGACAGGGTTCCAGATTAAAAACCGTTCAAGGGAGGTACTATTAATTTCTATTTTCTGAGTTTCTCGACTTTTAGCCCCAATAATTAAATCAGGTTGGGGTTCATCAACCGTTGAGCGAGGGTCAGGACGAATAATTAAGCTATTTTCTTCTCGTTCGGATACCTTGGGGTACAGTGAAGGAATAAAATTATCATCATCCTCTTCTTTTTTCCTTAAATTAGGGTAATAATTCCCTAAATCCTCTAACTCAAATAACTCTGATGGGGTGAGAGTTCGTTTATAAAAGCGGGTATATCCTTGTAAGTGTTGTTGTAGTTTAACGATCGCAGTTGGGTCTGATTCTAAGGCAATGGCCGCTGCTAATTGGATGGCCTCTTTATCCTCCGTTTCTTGAAGATCGCGGGTCAATTGCCACCCTGCACCCCTTTTATAAAGATAATAGCCTGTTTTATCATCATAAATATATTGGTATTCAATCAATTTAACTAACTCCCATTGGACGTTTAAAGCAATATCAGCTAGGGATTTAAACACATAACTAATATTCCCGTCATTATCTAAACGATACTCGTACACATCCACACTGGTAAACACCCAGCCATACTCTTTTTCCGTTACCTCCATATCAGAGCCATTCAACTGACATCTTTCTATTAATTTACTCGGTTGGGATTGATCAAAACAGAGGGTAGGCGATCGCAGTTTGTTATAGTCAAAACTGTAATACACCGCTCCCCTCAACTCTTGAGGTGGCTCAGTGGGATTGCGATCGCCTTGAATTAAGCAAATATATTCGTCCCCATCTTGACCCCCATTAGGATCTTTATCTAATTGTAGTTGAGCATTATTAAGTTCATGACTTAAATAACACCCACTCACCTCAGCCCCAAACCCACTCTCTTTTATAACCACAGCAGGGAAACTTTTTTCCTTGCTTAAATCAGCTACGATTTTGTCAATATAAAAGGTTTTAGGGGATTCCCAACGCCGTAATATAACCCCACTGCGTGAACTCCAATCCACATAGTACCCTGCTACTAATAACCGTTGCTGATCCTCCAATAATTGACGGGCCGTAATGGTCCCGGAAGAGGAAATATCACGGCTCACTTTAACCACCACATCCCCGCCACGTAAAGGCACACCAACCCTTCTCAAAACCGCTTTATAACTATATTCAAATCCACAACGGCTTTTGTTAATCAGGTCGACAACCCTAATGGGTTCATCTAAAGGCGTGCCGCGAAGCGGATCTCTGTGAGATCGCAGCGTGTTCCCCATTCGCTCCCAATACCCCTGTAAAGAAACACTCAAGACAATATTTCCTAATCCATCGCGGGTTTGGGCCTTTGCTAATTCCCTAACCCGATAATCAATCCCCCTCAACCTCAAAGGGGTTCCTGGTTTTAACCTTGCTCTGATACTACCGTATTGCGATCGGTGGCAATAAATGGAGAAGTTCCCAGACGGATGCCCTTGAAAGGATTGGTTAAAGTTAAAGTCCCCAACAACCACATACTGTCTAAATTGAAACCCCGCCGTTAACGGCGGGATCTTATTCCGTTTCTGTTGAGGGCTAACTGTTTTATAAACAGCACTCAACCCATCAGCATCATACCCTGTATTAATCTCAATTTCGTTGGTTTCTTCATTAATATAGTAATACCCACTCCCTTTAGTTCCCCCTCCCAGGAGGGGGTTAGGGGGTGGGTTATTACTTAATTGATAGGTAAACCCGTTGATTTTTAGATCAATGGGTTGAGAGGTAAATGGTATTTTCCCTTGATTAATGGTTTGATGGGTTTGGGTTGTTGTAGCATCAAAGGTTTCTCGTTTTGCTGTTAAAGACGATCCCATAGAACTCGCTTTTTCAAACGTCGAGTTAGGGTTTAATTGGATGGTGGATAAATTGTTTGAAGCAACTAACATAATTAATAATAACGAATACCCCGCCGTTAAGCGAGTGTTTAATTCCGAGGTGTCCTCGGAATGTAAGAAACACTCAAGACACGGCGGGGTTTATCCCTATAATATAAGGTTTTCAAATAAATAAGTCCTCTCTGATATAACGTGGATTTTTAGTTTTTTCTTTATCTGATTTAGTCCAAAAAACCTGCTTTGAGTTGCTTAAATCATCAAAATCATAGTTATCCCAAGGTTCCAACATATCGGTTTCATCAAGACATAATTCTATGACTTCAGGGGTGTTTTTAGGTAGGATTAGGGTGTTACTAGAAACGCCTAAAATTCTTTGACTCATTTTGCAAACGTCTTTATATAATTCTGTGGGAATGACAGTTTTGTCTTCTAATATTTCTGCCGTTTTAGAAACGAGTATAAGCAGATATAGGGCTTTTTTTATTTCATCTTTATTCATAGTGTTTGTTTTATAAGATAACACGACTTTAACCTCAGCGAAAAAGGACAAAGTAGTTTCTTTTTTGGGGCTGTTTAGCTTAAAGGAAGAGAGGTGAAATAGGATTGACACAAATCATCATGAGCCGTCAAAACAGGACAAATGGCAGACATGAGAGGGTTGTTTCCAGTGATTTCTAGATAATGACAAACAGCTATTCCAGTTTGTTGTCCAGCAGTTATTTTTTGATAGTAATTCTCAATTTTTTCTTGGGATAATTTAGGAACGAGACGAGCCATAAATTGACCACCTTCTTTGCATAATCTTATGTATTTGGGATCGCTGCCCAATGCAACTAACGTTTTTATCGCAGAGTTATTAACCCCTTGATAAAAGCAATTCGTTTGGATGTAGCGCATCCCATGTTTAGTCTTGTAAACTTTAAATGTGCCTCCGTTTTTGTCCACATATTCTCTTAGTTGATTCAAACTTGGTTCAATGTCATTACCACAATCAATATCAGCAATTAACACAAATTTAGAAGCTAAAACAATTGTGTTTTGTTGTCTTAAAATTTGAGCAACTTCTAAGTCTGAATTATAAATAATGGTTCCTATTGAATAAGAAGGCTGATTAATTGCTTCTTCATAAGGGTAATCAAAATAGTCGTCTTCATTGTCTTCATCATAATAACAATTAGTATAATCAATTTCTTCTGATTCGTCATCATCAACTTCTGTAATTGTTAGTCCTGGAATTTGATTAGGTTGAGGCAACATATCTCTAATTATATCATGTTAATTTTTATTATAATATAAAAAGAGCAGAGTGTTAAAAGAAATCCTCACTTGATAAGTGAGGAAAAATAGAATCTACAAACTTTTTAAGAGAATTTTTGTTAGATTATTTTAGATATTTTGTTATACCAATGTTGGCGATCGCTTAACCCATTAGTCCCTCCATTAACCCGTCTTGTAACAGTTATAACGGAAGGATTTTGATCGCATAATTCATTCATTTTATTAGCTTGCCACCAAACACCTGCACTGGTAAAAGGGTAATTTTCGGCAACATAATTAACGCCAATTTTCATTACTTTAGGATCATTGGTGTAATTAGCTAATTGTTGATAATTAGCCCGTCCCGTCAATTGGATAACTCCACCGCCTTTAAACTTTCTGCCGTCTCCTGGTTGAGTATTGCCTAAATCTTTACGCCCTTCATAAGCACTACCAGAAGCCAACTCTTTTAACCATTTTAGTCCTCCTGATTCGTGAGCGCATTGACTTAAAAAATGTCTTATTCTAAGTTTATTATTAATCTTAAAGGTATTTAAGCAACGGTTTAAATCATTGTGGATGGTTTGATTATAGCGATCGCCAAATATTGAAATACCTTTTTGATAACTAACAAGTTTAGAATACCCCCCGTTTCCTGTTGCCTTCAATAAGACCCCGCCGTGTCTTGAGTGTTTCTTACATTCCGAGGACACCTCGGAATTAAACACTCGCTTAACGGCGGGGTTTAATAAATCATCCCCAGCAATAATCGTTGAAGTAAAGATAAATTTGCGATTATTTTTATAACGAGGATCTTGCTTAATTAAGGCCATAAAATCACGATGTTTTCGTTTTTCTCGGCCTACCAAACATCCAGCACTTGCAGATCCAATGTTATTAAAAGGGTTATCATATCCCCAATGCTGATTAATGCCAAAATATCCTGTATCAAGCTTATCCCCTGTGCGAATAAAGTTTTTATCAAAATCACGATGAACGGTGACAACCCCACCGGTTTGCACTAAAGCTTCATGATCTTTGTGAACCCCTACCTGCCAAGCGGTGTATTGTCCAAATTTAATACGGGCCGCTCCCTTGGGATTCATGGGATTATGGGTGTATCTACCCCCTGGTTCCGTTGTACCCACCCAGTTTCCTACAATGGTAGGAACCCCGTTAACAAATTCAATAACTAACCTTAAATCGTTAAAATGATTCGGTTTATCGTCATTTAATGTCCCATCTGGGTTCATTCCTTCGATATAGACGATATTACATTGCCTCTCTCCAGAAAAAATTTTATAATTTTTCTCCTTCATATATTCAATGATTTTTTCGGCTAAGCTACCGTTTCTGGGCGGGTTGGAAGTTGTCACTAAACCCCAATGATCATCAAACAAATACCAATTCCCTTGCCCATAAGCCAACTGGCAATAATGATGGCCCCATTCTTTGGCTAAAACCTCCTCAATCTCTATTGTGTCCCCTTGGTTATACTGCTTTTTTTGCCCCTCCTTTAACTCAGAGGATTGCTGTGTGGTCTTTTTAATATAAGTCCCTGCTGTTGCGGTTACTTTAATAGTCATGATTAATGATGATAAGTTCTGCTATCATCATTAATATTCCCTTTTTGTGCATGAAAAATTAACTTAATGTCGGGCTAAGTTTCTTGCTTGTCTGTACTACTGTCCAGATTAGGGGTTTCCTACTGTCCAGATTAACTATCTCACATTATGGCTAAACAACAACAAAGTGATAATTTACAACCAGATATATTACAAGTTACAATACCAGAACATGATTGTACTTTAACACAACAAGAAGAATTTGATATAGTAATAGAATTAAGTGAAAAACAATTTGAACTAACAGGAACAACAAGACAAACTTGTAATTATTGTGGTCAATCTTTACTAAGTTTACATGACGGTACATTTAAAAAGAAAAACTATATTGAAGATGAAGATGATTTAGATTATGAGGACAGACCAATGAGATGTCCTGCTTGTGGACAAATTGATAATTCATTGTAGTGACATACTCCCAACGCTGCCTTTCAGGACAGCGTGGGCTTCTCAGTGACTCCCAGCCAACGCTAGGACATTGCTTGGTGCGCTTTCCAGTCGGAGGAAACCTCCGTCTGGGTCGCATCCGCTACCTGAGCTATTAAGGACGGGATGCCCCACCGCCCTTTACAATTAACAATTTGCGGTAGACTCCGTCCCTCTTTGAGTCCGCAATTCGCAATTAATTGCTTTCTGCTTAATATTAATCGCTGCATTCCAATCACGGGGCAACATTAGCCCACAATGATGACAGCAATGCCAACGATCTTTAAGGGTTTTAGGGACAGCTTCACCACAATTAGAACAATTAACGGTGGTATTTTTGGGGTTAACTTTAACTACCAACAAGCCAGCTTTCTCGGCAAAGATAAACAAATGAAATATCAAATTGATATTGAAAAATTAACAAGTTTAATCCGTAGCAAACAAGGAAAGCGCACACTAAGAGAGGTAGGCAAAGAAATTGGTAACGTGAGTTTTTCTACAATTTCGCGGATACAAAACGGGAAAACTCCAGACATAAATACCTTTTTAGCTTTATGTGAATGGCTGGGAGTTTCCCCTGCAAAATTAATTAAGAACACTGAAGAGAAGGAAGATATAGATACTCCTGAAGCGATCGCAATTATATTGCGAAGTGATAAAAACCTCGCTCCTGAAATCGCTAATGCTTTAGCATTCTTAATCAAAGGAGCCTATCAAGATTTGTCGAGCTACCCTGTGGTCGGGGAACCCGACCGGGGTCGCTCGTCTAAACCGAAGTATACTTTAGAAGAATTATTGGCAGAAGCAAGCAGTGAAGATTTTAAAGGTGAGTAAAGATTTATGAGGATAGGAAAAGCAGAAAACCAAGGCAAACCTGGGGAAACTATCAACGTTGAGGTTGACGGGGGAACGCGCGAGGGGGAAATTATCCAAGGCAAAGCAGGAAACGAAATCAATTCAACTAAAGTATTAATTGCAGATGGAGTTGTATTTAGTGAAACCTCACCCTATCAACAAAGTTCTCAATCCAATATTAAAAGAAACCGTCCTAAAAAGAAAAAAGAACGGTTAACTTATCCGATTAAAATTGGATTACTTTATTACTTGAACGATCTAATGGTCATCAACAAAGGAGGGGATACTAAGAAAATTGACATTGTAGAATTAGCTAATATTCCTACCCACCCCCTAGAGGGGTGGGTTAGCTTAATGGGGTTTCAAGCCATTGGAAAAAACCCTAAACAATGGGTGGCGATCGCGTTTAATTACAGGGAAAATACGGCAATCATTTTAAAGAATCAAATTATTGTAAATAGCTATAACTTAGCAGAAATTCCCTACTCTAATCAATATCTTTGGTCATATTTATTAAGTCTGGGTAATGGATTTTTAATGACCCAAAATCCGTTATTTTTTCTATATAACCTTAGTAATAATACTACCATTAATTTTATTGACAATACCGATAACGGAAATCGGTTACATGGATATTTAGGAGATTACAGCGAGGGGGATACAAGCTACACCCTTTCTGCTATTAATCAAACCAATTATAATTACTTTTCGCCTCAGCGCATTTTCAATTTAATAGATGAATATGAAAAGCATTACAACACCGCCTTAATTCAAGGCAATCAGTACCCAGAATCAGGACGAGATAAGAGTATCTATCAAACCGACGGGGGGGTTGGAGAGGCCATCAGTACCAAAACCATTACAACTACAGGAAAACTGGTTAACTGGATCTTTGATACCCCCTACGAAGGCAATTACAACTACAGTTACACCGCCGTTGAAACCCCCATCCATGAATTTAGTTATCGCACCTTGGCAACAGGAGCCTTTGCAGGGAACTTATCTCTTACTGCTGATTCAACAGGAACAGAAACCTTTGTAGATTCAGCGATCGCCACCCTTCCGTTACCCCTACAAACTCTCAATTACAGCGACACCACCACCGAAACCGCTACTTTTTCTTTTGGCAGTACCCTTATTCCCCACAGCGAAAGAACCCTTGACTTAACCGATACCCCTGAAGTTTATAACTTTGAAGGGAATTCGACCTGGCATTACACCATCAATTCTGCTGACACTTATACCCGCAACGGGACTCGCACCTTCTATCAAGAAACCCCGCTACTCATAACCCCCACCGAACTATTTTACCGCTCCTATTCTCAGGGATTTACTTATAGAGATGTCCTTACTTCTACCTATTCCAAAGCGTTTCAATTTAACGGTACACTCCCCAGTCATTACCAAGGGTTAACCAACTATATTCGTTACGCTAACTCCCTATTAACCTATTGGGATAGGGGGGCCTTAGAATTTGACCACCACAAGGGTCGTCAATTTGTTAGAACCCTGACAGGAGTCACTCACCATACCGTTTCCACTAACTTTGTATTTGGCAAAGATTTTGAAGAGGCAATGGCAGATCGCAGTGGGGGAATTATTACCAATACCGATTACGGCCAAGAAATTTATTATTATAAACGTGAGGGGAATGATTTGATTGCTTTAGCGGTTAATAATAGTTTTTGGGGTCGAAGTTCTCTTGTTGTTGAATTTGAAGATCCTCCAACCATTAACTCTCCATTGTCCCTAACCTTTCCCCTCTCAGAATTTATTGTCGGGGCCAGTAATTACGACTGTCTATACTTTGATTGGCTAACCAATTACGAACGGGGGAAACGAAAATCGAGTCCCCTTTCTTTTGTTAAAGCTCAAAATATTATCAACAATCTAGGGACAACAACCTATCCTAGTTTTACAGAGTTTTGGGACAATATTATAGGAACCGAAGTAACTTTAATTAGTTACAACTCAACAAATAACGGATATCAACCCGTTAATAAATTTATTGGCACCATTACCGATATTGCTTATTACGACACCCAACAATCTTTTCAAAAACGGCGTACCGTTAGTAGTATCACAGTAGAAATTATCCAACAATTTAGAGAAGGGACATTTTGTTTACTTGAGAACTTTTTAATCAACGCGACCCATATTTTCTCCACCAATAACGCCTTTTGTGTTCTTAGACGATTCCTTCAAAGTAACCCACCCCCTTTAGTTCCCCCTCCTGGGAGGGGGTTAGGGGATGGGTATATGAGAAGGATGAACTTAGTTAATGGAGTATTCTATATTTGTCCATCACTGAATGAAAGCGATCGCTTAACAAAAGATAGTAAAGATATTTATGTAGATCGATATAAAATTGAAGGAAATATACTTAAAAGATTGAGTCCCTTGGGGAAATTTCCTGTGTCTAAAATTAATAGTACAATGGAGTCATTTGACCATCCATTTGTATCTTATTACCCTTAAAATTAAAAGAATAGGAGAACCAGATATAGTAACTGAGCATGATACTTACAAAACTTCTATTTATTTGTATTCCAGAAAAAGAGTGGAAAAATTCATAGCAGACAATGTTGATGAATATATGGAGTGGTTGGATAAACGAGATAAATATATAGCAATATTTGAACAAAATAGAGATAAAATATTAGCAGGGGCAATTAAAGCTCAAGAAACAAGAAAGTTAAACAAAGAAGTCAAAAAGGCAAAAATTATCGCTCAAGTGTGGAAACTCGATGATTCTCGAAAGATCGTAAAAGAACAGATGGTAAAGTGCTTTACTTGTCGTTATGGTAATGCCACTAAAATTGGCTTTAATTGCAATGCTTTGCATTTTGGTTTAAGAGTTTCTTCTAGAAGACAAAAACCTGTACAATACTAGACATACCTGTACATAATGTCTAGGATGCACTATAGACCAAGTGAATTTGCTGATTTAGCAGGAGTCAGTGTCAAAACCTTACATCGATGGGACTCTTCTGGAAAACTAAAGCCATTAAGAACTGTAGGGGGTCATCGGTACTATACAGATGAACACATTAATCAAATTAAAGGAATAATAAAAAACCCTCGTATTAATGTAATTTATTGTCGGGTTTCCTCAAATGCTCAAAAACCCGAACTATCTAACCAAGTAGAAGCAA
>JASJDW010000025.1 GCA_030064955.1 Crocosphaera sp. | reverse complement strand
GTCTTGGACGGGGCGTATAAACTCCTGGGGACACCCCAGGAGACAGCCCCTCCGGTTTCCGCCGAGGAGCAACTGCCGGACTTCATTGAGGGACGAAGTCTACCCGAAGGGCTGACGGCTGATAACTGAATGCTTACAAAGTAACCTTAAGCTGCGGGTAAGGATTTTTGATTGTTTCTTGTTCCTATAGAAATGTTTCTAGGTTGATCAATTTCTAGGAGTAAATTACGAATTAAACGAGCGACTAATTTTTGCATTAACCCCTCAGCAATTTTTTGTCCCATCCGTTGAGTTTCTGGCTTTCCTAATAGTTTCATCACTAAAGGAACCAGCTTCATTGGATCAAACCCTGGCGTATTTTGTAAAATTTGTAAGATATTTTGTAAATGTTCTACACTGGCACTTGTCTCTTGTAGATCGGACGGAGTTTCTTGAACAGCTAACCCTACTTGTTCGCGCACCATACTAGACATATTAAACCAGGTACGACGGCTAAACATATCTAAAGCATTAATAATTTCATTGACTAATCTTTCTCTAATAAATTCACCTCGCGCAGAGAACAGAAAATCTGTAGCTTGGTCTACCACTTTATCAATATCATAATCTTGGGAATCTTTAGCATTTCTCATCAAATTTTCTAAGCGATTCCAGCGAAACCCTCCCTCTTTAAATAATAAATCTTTTAGAGAAGCTCGTAACTCTGGGGAAGGATCGGTTAATAAGCGTTTCGCCACATAAGGATAGGCTTTACTCAATACTTTAAAATTCGGATCAATACCAATCGCGATCCCTTCTAGTGTTACCATTGAGCGCAAAATTAAAGCATAATAAGCAGGAACTTTAAAGGGAAATTCGTACATCATTTCCGACATTTGATCCGTAATACTTTTAAAGTTTAATTCAGCAACACTAGACCCTAAAGCATTACCAAAAACCTCTGTTAACGCAGGAATAATCGGAGTTAGATCTGTATCAGGTTTTAAAAAGTCTAACTTAACATAATCATAAGCTAAAGCATCAAAATCTCGATTTACTAAATGGACAACTGCTTCGATTAATCCATATCTTTGATAGGGTTTAATACGACTCATCATGCCAAAATCGAGATAAGCTAATCGTCCATCTTTCATAGCTAATAAATTGCCAGGATGGGGATCAGCATGGAAAAAACCATGTTCTAATAATTGGCGTAAAGAACAATTAACCCCTACTTCTACCAAGTGAGTTGCTTCAATTCCTTGCGCTTGAATGGCTTGAATATTAGTGAGTTTAGTTCCCTCAACCCACTCCATCGTTAATACTCTTCTCGCGGTGTATTCCCAGTAAATTTTAGGTACATAAATTTCTGATAAATGGCCGTAAAGTTTAGCAAATTCTTCTGCATTTCTACCTTCTTGAATATAATTAATTTCTTCAAAAATACGACCTGCTAGTTCATCAGTAATAGCCACTAAATCTGAGCGAATGAAAGAAAAAGTATTTTGGGCCCAAATAGAAAGGTTACGTAAAATATAAATATCTAAAGTAATTCGTTTAATTAAATCAGGACGCTGTACTTTAACTGCAACTTTTTCCCCTGTTTTTAATCTCCCTTTATACACTTGACCAAGAGAAGCAGCAGCAATGGGCTTATCTGATAATTCAGCATAAATCTCTTGGGGACTTTTTCCCAATTCTTCCTCAATAAAACCATAAGCAACTTCATTAGGAAAAGAGGGTAATTGATCTTGTAATGTAGTTAATTCATCTAAATAAACAGGAGGAACTAAATCTGGCCGAGTGGATAAAGCTTGTCCCACTTTAATATATGTCGGTCCCAATTCTGTTAACATTTCTCGTAAATGAATTGCTCGGTTTCTCTCTTCTTTGGGATTTTTGCCCCTAATTTTATCCCACCATAATCCTATGGCAAAACGAGCAAATAATAAGAAAACATTGATAAGACGACCGATAACTTGGGGAAGACGACGACGATAATATTCGTTAATGGTTTCGGGATGATATCGCCAACTTTCAGGAGACGTATCACTAATGGGGCCTAAGTCTTCTTTATGTCCTTGAGGAATATGACGCGGTTCTACTGTAATAGTGATAGTATCAGAGTTGAGGGTGTCTGGGGAGACAGTGGATTGAGCCATAGGAATATACTTATATGAATGCTTTTGTAAAATATTGTAACAAGCTCTGCTCAAATTGTAGCTACTCCTTGTAGGAGTTTCCAACTTGGTGTATCCGTGTTTTAGTGGGGTTGAGGGTGGGAAAGGTGGGAAGAGTAGGGAGAATTGTTATTTTGCTGTTGCTGTTATACTCACATCTTGCACCTTTGATAAAACTAGCTAGTTTAGAGAGGGAATGGGGAATGGGGAATGGGTAACAGGATTGATTTTGACTGTAACTGCTTGAAAATTGATTTTCTTTCTTTTGCTATTGAGTTTTCTTGTACTGGTGCAAGATCTCAGTTATACTGAAAATCCGCTTTTAAAAGGAAACTAAACACATAAGTGCCTAAAAAAAATTAATTGCACGGTGGGCAATGGTCAGTAAAAGGCTAAAACTCTTATCCAGAGCTTATTGTGGCCATTGCCCACCCTACGGTTTTTGTGTAATTAATTTTGTGTGCTTACTTACCCCTATTGCCTGTTCCCTATTTTACTTAGTAACCTATAGCATTTCCTGGACTCATGAGGTACACCTAATATTCAACTTCTGAACTCCTGAACTCCCGAACTCCTAACTCCTAAAACTAGAAGAGTTTGTACCTCACAAGTATGGGAACTGCTATATAGTAATCGGACTTAGTATTATATGAATTCAAGCTTAAATCAAAAGTCAGGATATGTTATCATGAGGCGCAATTAATAATAAACCCTTGCTGACTGATTTAAGGTTGGTTTAATCAATGATCGATTCTTCTTCTATCATTTTGGATGCGAAACAATTATCTAAAAGCTTTGGTGGACTAAAAGCTGTAAATAAAGCGCAAATACAGGTCAAACAGGGTAGTATTACGGGATTAATTGGACCGAATGGCGCAGGGAAAACCACCCTATTTAATCTTTTATCCAATTTTATCCGTCCCGATCAAGGAGAAGTCATTTTTGATGGGGAACCGATTCAACATTTAACCCCTCATCAAATCGCTTTACAAGGCTGTATTCGTACCTTTCAAGTGGCTAGAGTGTTATCCCGTCTAACCGTACTAGAAAATATGTTATTAGCTACTCAAAAACAAACTGGGGAAAGTTTCTGGCAACTTTGGTTAAAACGGGGACAGATTAAACAAGAGGAACGGGAAAACAGAGAAAAAGCCCTTTCTATTCTTGAATCTGTGGGATTAATCGAAAAACGCCACGATTATGCTGGGGCTTTGTCTGGGGGACAGCGTAAACTCCTAGAAATGGCTAGAACCTTGATGACTCGTCCTAAACTCATTTTACTGGATGAACCAGCAGCCGGAGTTAACCCCACGCTTATTGGGCAAATTTGTGATCATATTCAGACTTGGAATCAACAAGGTATTTCTTTTTTAATTATTGAACATAATATGGATGTGGTTATGTCTTTATCTGATCATATTTGGGTGTTAGCTGAGGGGACTAATTTAGCCGATGGAACCCCTGAAGAAATTCAAGAAAATTCTCAGGTTCTCGAAGCTTATTTAGGAGAATAATCTCAATCGTTTTCTCCAGAATGTAATCAGACTAAAACTGTTATTAACAATGAAACAATGGGTAAATTAATTAATTTGAGTAAATGGGCTTTATGGGGATTGTTAGGATTAATCTTAAGTTTCTTGATTAGTTGTAATGGTGGCCAAATTCCTACCAATGGTCAAGAATTAGAGTTTTGGACGATGCAGTTACAGCCTCAATTTACCCCTTATTTTACCGAATTAATTAAACAATTTGAACAAGAACACGAAGGAATTAAAATTCGTTGGGTTGATATTCCTTGGGAAGCAATGGAAAGTAAGATTTTAACGGCTGTTTCGGCTAATACTGCCCCTGACGTGGTGAATCTTAACCCTAATTTTGCTTCTAAATTAGCCAGTCGTAATGCTTGGTTAAATTTAACAGAAAATAATTATATTTCTCCTGAAGAAAAAGAACAATATTTATCCAATATTTGGCAAGCAGGAACTATTAATAATATTAGTTTTGGTTTACCTTGGTATTTAACCACACGAATTGCAATTTATAACCAAGAATTATTGAAACAAGCTAACATCGAAACACCTCCCCAAACCTTTGCAGAATTAGGGGATGTTGCTAGTAAATTGAAAGAAAAAACAGGAAAATATGCCATGTTTTTTACCTTTGTTCCTGGAGATTCTGGAGAAGTTTTAGAGTCTTTGGTACAAATGGATGTTACTTTATTAGATGAGAATGGAAAAGCAGCATTTAATAGTCCAGAAGGGTTAGAAGCGTTTCGTTATTGGGTGGATTTATATCAACAAGAATTATTACCCCCAGAAGTTCTAACCCAAGGACACCGCCATGCGATCGACTTATATCAATCAGGAGAAATCGCTTTATTATCAACGGGTGCAGAATCATTTCCAGTAATCATAAAAAATGCCCCTACCATCGCTGAAGTGTCCGCAGCATCTCCCCAAATTACAGGAGAAACTGGTAAAAGAAATGTCGCAGTGATGAATTTAGTTATTCCTAAAAATACCGATAAACCTCAAGAAGCAGTTGAGTTTGCTAAATTTGTAACTAACACCCAAAATCAATTAGAATTTGCCAAAGAAGCCAAGGTTTTACCTTCAACTGTAGAAGCAGTAAATACTTATATTAATGAACAAGAAAATTCAACGGAACAAACCCCATTATCCCAAGCACTTGCTATTAGTGCGAAACAACTAAAAGAGTCCCAAGTATTAGTGCCACCCCAGGATAATATTAACCAATTACAAAAGATTATTTATGAAAATTTACAAGCTGCGATGTTAAAAGAAAAAACAGTAGAACAAGCATTAAATGATGCTGCTGATGCTTGGAATAACCTCAGTTAATTATTGTTTATTACTTTCTTTCCTTAGCTTTTTGATAAGCCAGATCATGTTCTGCAAAACTTAAAATAAAGACCCGTTTAGGTGACGGTTTTTCATAAATACGATAAACTAAACGATAGCTAATCCCATTTTCATCAATTTCTAATGCTCGATATCCTCTTAAATACCCCTTGAGGGTATGATTATCTAAACCCAAACAATTGTAAGGATCTTCGACAAAAATAGAATTACAAAAATCCTCAAAATCTTTTCTTAATGCTTCAGATAGTTTAGGTAAATCTTCCTCTCTAACAAGATGATTGGCTTTCACTTGATACTTTGACTTTGTAACCACGTTTTCTTAAATTCTTCAAGCTAGACTGAACATCAATTTCATCACCGATATCGATAACAGTTTCCCATTTATCAGGGTTATCAGGATCATCGAGATCCTTCATTCGCTCAATTGCTAATTGTTCAGCCGATTTCTGAGACTTTTCTGGTTGATATTTTGTGATTAAAAACTCAACAAAATCTAAAACCTGATCTTGTTGGTGAGGGGGTAAAGATTGCATTTTTTCAGTTACTACATCAATTATATTCATTTTTGAGCTATCCATTTATTTATCAATAATACTTATCTTATATTACTATTTTAGCTAATTTAGAATAAAAATCGGGATGACTGGATTCGAACCAGCGGCCCCTTCGTCCCGAACGAAGTGCGCTACCAAGCTGCGCTACATCCCGTACTAATAGCACTATTAGATTATATCATCAAGCCTCAGAAAAGTTCGGTTCAATTCTTCAAAGTTCTTTATTACCGCTTTCTGAGGTGATCTGGGTTCTTTGATATGATTTCGAGCCAGTATGGGTATGCTATTGATGGCAATCGGAAATGATCTATTGAGAACTTTCTTCTTTTCTGCTCCCTGTTCCCTTTGACTCAGATTTCTGTCTCACAACTGATTACTGATTGCTCTATATCCAAATTATCAACTCAGGTAAAATAGCGTATTTTATCTGAGTTAAAGTCTTATGTTATGAGAAGACGAATGATCTAATCAAATAAGATAAAGAATTTTATTAAAGTAAATTTTAAGTTATTAACTGGATGTAATTATGTGTTGGTTCAAGATATTAGCTTCTATTTATTTATTGAAAGTACCCATAAGTAATCAACAAGGACAAAAGTCTGATCGAGGATTGACTTTACTGGAATTATTGATTTCTGGGATAATTGTTGGCATTCTATCTGTTCTTGCTACACCTGCTTATATGGCAACGATTGATAAATTCCATTATGGAGAAGCTAAACTTCATATGGGCTGTATTAAACGCGAATTAGAGGCGTTTAGAATAGAGAAAGGACATTTTCCTCAAGATATAGGGCCTGATAGAGTACCAGTGGGAATCGAATGTTTTATCAAAAGTAGTACGACCCTAACCCCTTATAATTCTAAGTATGATTATGACAAATGGTTAAGTCCTGGAGGTTGCGTCGTCAAAATAACTTTTTTTGGCAAAAATAAACTAAGAAATTCCCCGACTAGCCCTATTTTACACCATCAACCAGGTTTTTATAACGATAAAGAAAGAAGTAATCTCAGTGACGATTTAATTTTAAGTTTGGGGTTGCAACCCCCCGAAGTGTGTGGTAACTAAGCAAAGTTATGGCAGAAATATCGTTAAAATTAAAAATTAAGGTAATAATATAAGTAAAAGATACTAGGAATAAAGACTGGGATGATTCGCTGGATTTTAAGTTTATTGATTATCTTATTAACCTGGACAGGGGGAACAACCATAGGATTAGCGCAAACTCAAGACAATCCTACCATTACAGAAGAACAACTACAGCAAGGGGAAGCGATCGCCAAAAAAGCCATAGAGGCGACAGAAAAGGGAGATTTTGCTCAAGCTGAAACCTATTGGACTCAGTTGGTTGAGAGGTTTCCCGATAATCCGGCTGTCTGGAGTAACCGAGGAAATGCCCGTGTGAGTCAGAATAAGTTAAAGTTAGCGATCGCTGATTTTAACCAAGCCATTGAACTTGCGCCGGAGGCCCCTGATCCCTATCTTAATCGAGGAACTGCCCTCGAAGGACAAGGACAGTATGAAGCGGCGATCGCTGATTACAATCGTGTCTTAGAACTCAACCCTAACGATGCGATGGCTTATAACAATCGGGGTAATGCTGAAAGTGGTGAGGGAGACTGGGAAAAGGCTTTAACTGATTATCAAAAAGCAGCAGAAATTGCCCCCAATTTTGCCTTTGCCCGCGCCAATGCAGCCCTAATTTTCTATCAAATAGGGAAAAAAGAGGAAGCAGTCACACAAATGCGTAATTTAGTCCGCAAATATCCTATGTTTCCTGATATGAGGGCTGCATTAACGGCGGTGTTATGGAATATGGGACAACAAGGGGAAGCAGAAAGCCATTGGGTTGCTGCGGTTGGGATGGATAACCGTTATCAAGATCTCGACTGGGTGAAAAATATTCGTCGTTGGCCACCGCAAATGGTTGCAGCGTTGGACAAGTTTCTCAACTTACAATAAATTTCTACGGGTCAACTGCCGTTGACCCCTAAAATGTCTAGTTAAAGCTGTTAATTTCCTAACATTTGCTGAACTTTTGCTTGTAATTGTTGATTTTTGGAGACAATTTTCTCTATCTCTAGGAATCTTTCTAATTCAAGTCCTTGGGTTTCTACGGTACTTTGTCGCTTTTCCTCAGCGTTATCCATAATTTCTTGAAATTTCACCACAACTTTTCTAAATTTTTCTAAGTCTTCTGAAGAATTAACGGACTCCGATCGCAGCTGTCTTTGACTTTCATTAATCTCCATAAATCTTTGAGGGGTTAATCCCTCTTTTTTCATCGCCATAGCCATTTGTCGTTGCATGACAGCTTCAATGCGTTGAAATTGTTTAATAACCTGCACAAATTGTTGTAACTCCAAAGGACTTACTTCGGGGTTAGCAACGGTTTCTGTTTTTATGGTTGGTGATATAGGACTATTAAATTGACCATAAGCGACAGTAGGAGTCATTAATCCTACCATTACCACACCTCCCACCACCAGAGATTTAAACATACAATTTTTCCTTAATCCGTTTCAGCTATAACTCCAGTATAGTCGACGGCTAGGGGTAACTATTGTTCATCCATAATGGCATCTCTATCTAATAATAAGAGGTTTCGTAATTGATCTGTATCTAATTCTGTTAGCCATTGTTCCCCTGCGTCAACGGTTTGTTGGGCTAATTTTTGTTTACTTTCTAGCATTTCGTTAATTTTTTCTTCTAGGGTTCCTGTACAGACAAATTTATGGACTTGAACATTCCGTTTTTGTCCTAAACGAAACGCGCGATCGGTTGCTTGATTTTCTACTGCGGGGTTCCACCACCGATCAATATGAAATACATGGTTAGCGCGGGTTAAATTGAGTCCGGTTCCTCCTGCTTTTAAGGATAGGATAAAAATTCTCGGTCCGTTGGGATCTTGTTGAAAGCGATCGATCATTTCTTGTCTTTGGACTCTACGGGTTGCACCGTATAAAAAGAGAACCTCTTGATTCAGTTTTTTCTGTAAATAGGGTTGTAAAAGTTTTCCCCATTCAGAAAATTGAGTAAAGATTAAAGCGTGATCCCCTTCTTCGATTAATTCTTCTAACATTTCTTCTAGTCTTAATAATTTGCCAGATTTTTCTGCTGTTTTCAAACTTTTTTGCTTGAGAAAATGACCAGGATGGTTACAAATTTGTTTCAGTTTCAGGAGTAAGCTTAAAATTAAGCCTTTCCGTTCAATTCCTGTTTTTTCTTCGATGTCTATGAGGGAATTATCCACTAATTCTTGGTAGAGTTGTGCTTGTTGTGAGGATAAACCACAAAAGACAGTCATTTCTTGTTTCTCAGGTAAATCTTGAATAATTGTTTTATCTGTTTTTAACCGTCTTAAGATAAAGGGACGGACTAAAGAACGCATAATTTGTAATGATTGTTTATCTCCATATTTTTCAATCGGAGTAGCAAAACGACGGCGGAAGAATTGTTGTGTTCCTAAAAATCCTGGGTTAAGAAAGTCAAGAATAGACCATAATTCTGTTAAACGATTTTCTACGGGAGTCCCTGTTAAAGCAATACGAAACTGGGTGGAAAGTTGGCGCACTGCTTGAGATTGTTTGGCTTGAGGATTTTTAATATTTTGCGCTTCGTCTAAGACAATACCTTGCCATTCTACTTGTTCAAAGCTTTTGATATCTCGATAAATTAAAGAATAGCTGGTAATGATGATATGTTTCTGATTAACTTCTTTAACAAAGGCTTTTCCTTTGCTGCGTTTATCTCCATGATGGATCAAAGTAGACAGACTTGGTGCAAATTTTCTAACTTCTCTTTCCCAGTTATTTAAGACAGAAGTAGGACAGACAACTAAGGTAGGTTGCTCTAACATTTCTTCGCTTTTTAAATGCAGAAGAAACCCAATTAATTGCGGAGTTTTGCCTAATCCCATATCATCTGCAAGACAAGCACCTAACCCCCATTTTTCTAAGAAAGTTAACCAACCCACTCCTCGCTGTTGATAGGGACGTAATTGACCTTTAAATCCTGTAGGATTTTCAATAATAGGAATAGATTCGTTATTATTTATCGTATTGATTAAGTTAGCCAATTCTCCTGTTGCTTCAAAGTTAGTAATGGGTAATTTAGCAATGGTTGAACTGTCTCCTGTGCTAAACCTTAAAGCATCTTCTACGGAAAGCTGTAAGGGATCATAAGACTGATTCAAAATTTCTTGTGCTGCCTTGACATCAGAGGGTTGTAAGGCAATCCACTCTCCTTCTAATTCTACTATAGGTGATTTTTGAGCTAATAGTTTTCCAAATTCTTTCTTAGATATTGTTTTATCACCAATTGCTAAGTTAAGCTTATAATTTAATAGACTTTTTAAGCTAAGTCTTTGCCCTTTTTTAGACTTAACTTCTGCGGTTAAACTAATTCCTAATCTTTTTTCTTTAACACCTTTTTCTAGACTAGATGGTAAGATCACTCCTAACCCATTGTCCTTGAGAATGTTATCAATAGACCTAATAAATTCATAGACTTGTATGGGATCTAACTCGCAAAAACTAGGACTGGTTTCTTGTAAACTCTCTTCAATGGGATGATATAGACGCGAGGCTAAACCTAGTCCTTTTAATAAGGTTTCTTGAGGGTAATTAATTGTTCTATGGTTCCAGACTAATTTAGTAACAGGATGATTCCAGATTACGTTAGCATAAATGAGAAAATCTGGATCATCTAAAGCTTGTAAACAGTAGGTTAAATGCCAATTACTTTGCTCTGATTTATTATTAGTTTTTGGTGTCTCTAATTTAAAACAAACCCTAAATTGATTAATTCCTAGTTGTTGTTGATTATTGGAATTAATAATATATTCGTCTAAAGAAGATGTCCAATTACTGAGAGCATTTTTTAATCCTTTAATTTCAAATTCTGATACTTCAAATTTGAAATCGTCTTGTGTTAAAGAAGATAACCACTTTTGAATAAATGAATTAGGAGGAAGTGAACCATCAAAAAATTGACGAATTTGTTTATCAATAATGCTAGAAAAGAAATCAAGAATAATAGTTTGTTTTAGCAAAGAGTAAGATAATTCACCCTCAAGTAAATTATGATAAGCAAGACAACTATTCGGCATTGTTTGCAGAAATTTAGAGAACCTTTGCTGATCCACTAAACTATCCAGTAAAGGATACCATTGTCCATAACTGTCATTTCCTTCTTGTTCAATTCCTGGTAAATATTTACTTCTCGTTAATAAGTCCAAACTCCAACGATAGATATGCGTCCAAAATTTTAAATCTTCTCCAATAAAATTTTCACTATTATTGGTTAATCCTAATGGAAACTGACTTAAAAGGGAAAGTGTATTATCGATATTTAATTTTATTCCTTCAATTTCCCAAGCAATAAATTTTATGTTTTTTTGTTTAAAATCTTCCTCTTGTAGTTCAGTTGATAGTAAAGGTATCGTTTTTTTTGATTTGGCAATACATTTACTAGGTAGATAAAATATTGTTGAAACCTTTTCAATATTTTTTTCGTTTTTAATCTTAATATCATGAGAATTTAGTTGTTTAATAATTTCCTCTTTATCCACAGAAAAAGGATAAACTAAAATAGAATCTTTTGATGCAATATCATCAGATAAAGATCGCCAAGTCTCTCCCCAAATAAAAAAATATTTTTCTTGCGTATTTTCAATCCAAGTTCCATGTAAAATTGTCATATTTTTCCTTATTTATATTTGAATTGTTTTCAGAGGATTGGGAAGCTTACCTTACATATCTTTACCCATACTATCAAATTAATTGCTCCATTCTACCCTGATTATAACTCTCCATAAGGTGATTTCCAAGAAAGAGTTTCCCACCTCATTTTCGCTCATTTGTTTGGGGGACATCTCAAATCTGCAAGAATGGAAAAATGAAGAATTATTCGCGAAAATTTTTCGTGAAGTAAAATTTCTTTTGGTTTATTTTTTTATGAAGTTTTTTTTAAGCGACAGTGGGAGATAAATTGGTTAAGCTACTTTTTAAAGAACTAATTGGAGCTTATCGTAGAAATAGAAACGAGTAACCACAGAAAAAGGGAGGCTAAATGCTCCCTCATTGGTGGTAGTTAAAGCGAAAATATTTTAAAGTAAGAACACACGGAATTCTTTAATAAATACCTTGACTTTAACATCAGCTTATCTTCTCGTTTCCCACGGAAGTCGCGATCCACGGCCACAAATCGCTTTAGAAAGATTATCCTATTTAGTAGAAGAACAATTACAACGTGATACCAATAAAACAATCAACCCAGATAAAAACAGCCATTGTGCAGTATTATCTCCCGTAACAATGGTAGAAACAGCATCCCTAGAATTATCTGAAGTCTCTTTATCCCAAACAATTCAACAATTCGCTACTAAACTAGAAACGGTAGGCATTAACACCCTAAAAGTTGTTCCTTTGTTTTTGTTACCAGGGGTTCATGTGAAAGAAGATATTCCCAGAGAAATAGCCACAGCCCAAGCAAAAATAGATTCTAAAATAAACATAGAATTGTGTCCCTATTTAGGCAGTTATAAAGGATTAATTAAGATTATCTCTCGTCAGTTCTTAACCCATCCCCAAGACGCTAGAATTATTATTTCTCATGGAAGTCGTCGTCAAGGGGGAAATGATTCCGTTGAAGCGATCGCATCTCAATTAAAGGCTAAGGTTGCTTATTGGAGTATGAAACCTAGTTTATTAGAGCAAGTTAACGCTTTAGTGAAACAAGATCACAAACACATTACTATTGTGCCTTACTTTCTGTTTACAGGAGGCATTACTACGGTTATTCGTCAACAAGTTCAACAATTACAAAATAGTTTACCCCACAGTCAACTTAACCTAGGACAACCTTTAGGGGCAACCCCAGAATTAGCTCAAATGATAGTTAGTGAATGGATGCTTCATTAATCATTAATTATTAATTATTCATTGATAACTAGCTAGTTTACGACTCAAATGAAAATGCCATATATCTAGAGGAAATAACAAAATGACGCAAAATATAACTGAAACTTGTTTAGGAAAAGTCTATTTAGTGGGGGCAGGACCAGGTGATCCAGGGTTAATGACCTTAAAAGGCAAAACCTTGCTGGAACACGCTGATGTGGTGGTTTATGACGCGCTGGTAAGCCCTCCCATCCTGGATATGATCGGTCAAAAAGCCATCAAAATTGATGCTGGAAAACGCCGGGGTCGTCACTCCAAGTTACAAGCAGAAACCACTCAAATTTTAATCGAGAAAGCCAGACAATATCCTGTTATCGTTCGTCTTAAAGGGGGTGATCCCTTTGTGTTTGGCCGAGGAGGGGAAGAGATGGAAGATTTAATTAAAGCAGGTATTCCTGTGGAGGTGGTTCCAGGAATTACGTCTGGTATTGCGGCCCCTGCTTATGCTGGTATTCCTGTCACTCATCGCGGTTATAGTTCCTCGGTTACATTTGTGACAGGCCACGAAGCAGTGGGAAAATATCGGCCTAATATTAATTGGGGTGCGATCGCCCAAGGGTCCCAAACCATTGTTATTTATATGGGGGTTCATAACCTTAATAATATTGTCACAGAATTACAACAAGGTGGGTTAACCTCGGACACTCCTATTGCTTTAATTCGTTGGGGAACTCGACCGGAACAAGAACAGTTAATAGGGACATTAGAAACCATTACCCAACAAGTAGAAGAAGTTAATTTTGAGGCCCCGGCGATCGCTATTATTGGTCGTGTCGTACAATTAACAATCGTTAATCGTTAATTATTAATTATTCACTGCTTTCGGTTAAGATATCCAAGATCAAAGGAGATAGATTTTTTCCTAATTGTCCATTGCGGATTAATTCAGCATAGGTATCAGCCTCAATATCTAATAATGTTTCTTTTAGTAGCTGCATAGCAATAGATTCTAACTGAGGATACTGGCGTTGAAATTGAGCAATTTTTTCTTCTATGGACTTTAATTGTCCTGTGATTAATTGTTTTTCATAGCGATAAAATTCTGAGTCAATACTCGGAGATTCATCTAAGGTTTGAAAATAGTCAATGACTCGTCCTAAAGCAATTTTTCTTGCTAATAATTCTGAATATTCTTGACGTAACGGTTGATCCCCAACTAAGTTTAATTTTTTCAGTACCCATTGGGTACTTAACCCTTGAATTAATAGGGTAAATAAGACCACACCAAATACAGTGTCAATAATATCTTGTCTTCCACTTAAAGAGACAGGAACACTTAACGCTAACGCAATGGAAACCGAACCTCTTAACCCTCCCCACCAAAGCACTGTTTGTTCAGGTAAACTAATATCAACTTTTGTGAAAATATTACTCAAATTTGCTAGTCCATAAATACCGATGAAGCGAGTCGCTAAAACAGCAATAATCGCAATAAAAATAATGCCTAAATTATCACTTAAACTATCAAACTTAATTTGATCACCAATTAATAAAAAGACAATGGAATTCACAAAAAATGCTAAAAATTCCCAAAATTCAGACACTAACAATCGGGTTCTGGGATTCATACCTATACGGGAACCAAAATTACCTAAAATAATTCCCACTGTTACCACAGAAATAACCCCTGAACCTCCTAATTCTTCTGTGATTAAATAAGTCCCATAAGCAGAAACTAATGTTAAAGATTGCTCAACCAAAGGCAGATCAAACCGTTGGGTTAAATAAGAAATTCCAAAGCCAACCAAACAACCCAAACCAATCCCAACACCAACAAACTTAAAGAAACTAACCACTGTATCCGTAACCGAAAAAACTTCCGTTCCTAACGGTATTCCCACCAACAATAGGAAAGCAACAACCGCCACACCATCATTAAATAAACTCTCTCCTTCCATCAATACCGTTAACTTTTTACTAGCCCCTAATTCTCGGAATAAAGCCACCACAGAAACCGGATCCGTTGCCGATAAACTTGCCCCCACTAACAAAGCGATCGGTAAAGCTAAATGGGTTAACTGACTCAAAGCCAAAGCAATACCAATCACCGAAATAATGACTCCAATCACAGCAAATAAGGCCACAGGAATCCAATTTTCTTTTAATTCTTTCCAGCGAATATTCCAAGCAGCTTCAAATAGTAAAGGTGGTAAGAAAATCTCTAAAATTAATTCAGGAGAAAGATTAACCAAACGAACATCAACAAATGCTAATCCTAACCCCACAATTACCAATAAAAGGGTGTAAGGAATTTGTCGAAACCAAGAAAAAATACGAGACACAGTAGCTACACTTAAGGAAACCGATAAAACCACTAAAAATTGTTCTAAATTTTGTTTAATGGCTACATCAGCTGCACTCGCTTCTAAACTCATAAGAGGCTCCTAATTATTTAGATCTCAGAAAGATTGTTATATTAAGGACAAAATCTATTGTTGTCTGTCCACAGTGGTTAACATGTCTCAGTCAGTTCCGACTTGGGGAGATACACCCCTAACTAACCCACCAACCCCACAACAACTTGATCAGATGCAAACCCATCTAGATTTAGTCTTGTTAGCGAGTGAGTCTTTAATTCCTATAGATGCAGATATGCTTCTACAGGCAGCCCTCGACTTAGACATTAACACCACTTTAGTTGAAAAAGTACAACTGTGGTCAAACCGAGAAGCAGATAACTCCATTCATCGCTTTAGCGTTGAACAAATGCGATCGCTCATTCTCATTATTTGCTACATTAGTCAGCAACACCAGGAGTTAATTCGTCGTGCGGTTACCCTTCTAGAACAAATGACGGTACAACAAAAAGATCCTGCTCAAACTACCTTATTAGGAAACTATTTAGACCATTTTCAAGATTTTTATTTAAACAGCGGCAATAATTTACAACTCTCACCCCACCAACAAGTCAAATTAGCATCGAAATTATTAATTGATTTATTATTCTACAGTGGAGACAATGGCTATGACCGTTTGTGGTTAGCCTTACTGGATTATAAGTCTTGATAAAACTATCCTTTTCTTAGATTAACTAACTATATATGATGTTATTTAATAATACTCCCCTACAAACCTATACCCCTCCTACTTGTACCCTAAAATTATGGGACAAACGGTCTCTGTTATCCCGTTGGGGAAAATTAGTGTCTTTAGATAACATTGAATTTGAACTACAATTTGACGATCCTCGACTCTTAGAAGAAGATCAAGTGACGGTTAAAGGCGATCGCATTCAACTGGAATTATTACACAATGTTGTCCAAACCTATGTTAAAAATTTTCTTCATCAAACCGCCTCTTATTGGCAGGAAATAGAAGATAAGAAGTTACCCCAAAAAAAGCAACCTGTAGCGGATACAGAAACCATTATTGTCCCTTCCCTATCGCCTCAAGGGTTACTCACCCATCATTTAAGCTTTGGATCGTTAGCTTCTCAAGCGTCTCATCGATCAGTTAGTTTAAGTATTTCCCAACTCTTTGATCTGATCAATGCCTTAGAAACCTACAACAATACCATTCTTACCTTAACCCACCCGAAAACCACGCCTCTCAGGAAAAGTTTAGGGGTTTGGATGGCAACCGGTACCGTAGCAGTCCTAGCTATTTTAATCCCTACAGTTGGAGTCAAATGGTATAGACAAATTGCGTCAACAGATACTCCTGCTGAAGACACCGCAGACACCTCAGAAAATCCCCTGTCTTTTTTGGATGTATTACCCCCCGTCCCACCACCCCCAAAAACCCCCCTTCCTGCGCCTTCTTTAGCTCCCTCCTTGGCTAATCGTGACCCTCTACCACCCCCTGGACAAATTGGGCAAGGAACTCCCCCGCCTCGTAACCCTAATGTTGCTGTTCAAGCCCCTCCTTTACGGGTTCTACCGCCACCGCCAGTAGCCCCTCCAGCCCCTCCTAAACCCAATACAGCCCAGTCTGATGCTTCAGTAACAGTTGATCAGGTTCCGGCTCATCTTTTGCCCAATGGACAAACCCCCATTGTTATGCCTGGTTTACCTCCGGAAAGGGTTGACCAACTGATCCAAAACCCCACCTTACCCCCACCGCCAACTTTACAGGCAAAAGCTTTCAATAGGGGAACCTCACCGTCACTGCCTTCCCAAGCAACAAGGAATCAAGATCAACTAACTATTCCCGATGAATTATTGTCTCCAGAAGCTAAAGTTACCCCTAAACCGCCCCCTCAAACCACTCTTCTCGATGCCATTCCTCAAGTTGCTCAAGTGCGTCAATATTTTCAGGAACGATGGCAACCGCCTCAAAATCTAGAACAAACCCTAGAATATCGTTTAATTGTTCAAGAAGATGGTTCCCTCAAGCAAACCATACCCCTCGGTCGTTCCGCAGCCATTTATCGTTCTCAAATTCCTTTTCCTACCCCTGGATCTGAGTTTGTTTCTCCTCTAGGAACGTCTAATAATCAAACTATTCGCCTCGTTTTAATTCCTAACGGAACTGTTAAAACTCTTTTGGAGTAGTGGGGTGTGTGGGGTGTGAGAAGTGTGAGGAGTGTGGGAAGGGTGGGGAGTGTGGGAAGCGATAGGGTGAGGGGGTGAAAATATATCAATCATTTCTCCCAGTCTCCCTCTGCGCCCTCTGCTCCCCCATCTCTCTTGTCTCCAAAATTACCCTGCTTTCTCGATAGTTGAACTTTCTCTGATTGGTAAACTGTGAATGAAGTGTCTAATGACTTCGGTTTTTGTCTTACCATCTTCCATACAATAGGCTTCTAACCGTAATAAGTCCTTTTCAGGAAGACGAATGGTTAATACTTTGTCAGACCTTGGTTTTGTTCTAGCCATACCTTTTTTGTCCTAATACTGTCCTTTACTTGTCCTAACAAGATCATAACATCATATTCTTGTTGGTCACACAGTGGATATACTTATTTTGTATTTTGTTAGTACAAAAACTTGACAAAGTATAAATATTGTCCTATGATAGTAATAACGACGCAGGAAAAAACCTGCTTGCTGAATTCAAAGATGTTTATGATTAATAAGACAGATATCAATACCAAAACATTAAATAATGATGTTAGTGATGGTAGTGAGTTAATTCCGGCTGATGTTGCAGCAAGAATAGAAAGAGAAGGAACCCAAAAAGAAAAGAGAAAAGAAATTAATGAAAACGATGCTCCTACTACGCAAGGGTACACCGTTGACCAAGAAGGATTAATTAATAATTATCCTGTGACACCTCCCATGACAGGAGCAACTTATCCAACACCTCAAGAACAATATGCCTACATTATTTTAGGTGGTTTAGCTGCAACCTTTGTTATTAGCTTAATTTGTATTGCTTTTAGTGTGAGTTAATTACTTATTTAAAATACATAAAAATTTGTCAACATCATTAAGGAGAATAACAATATATGGCTGGTGAAACATCTACCAACTTAAGTAAACAAGCTTACGAAGAAAAAGTAAAAGCTCAACTGGATAAGTTGAACGCTCAAATTGATGAACTTAAAGCCAAAGCTAAGCAAGCAAAAGCAGATACTGAAATTGAATATCATAGCCAAATTGAAGAATTAACAGCAAAAAGAGATGCTGCTCTTAATAAGTTAGAAGAGCTACAAAAAGCAGGAGAAGATGCTTGGAAAGACATTCAAGCTGGATTTGAATTGGCTTGGAAGGATTTACAAATGTCCTTTGAAAATGCCAGTAAGAAATTCCAATAGGTATGAAAGTTTAGCATAAACTATATCCTATAGTTGAGGTGATACTTGGGTATCACCTCTATCTTTTGTATTTTTATGAAATTGGTTGACGAATCTCTATGAATTCTATTAGCATAATAAATAAAATTAACTCATAAATTCTATGAGTCTTTTAGTTTAATAAAAAGTGATTTATCAAGAAACATTAAACTTATTAGAGTGGCCTCGTCTTTGCCAACAGTTAGCAACCTTCGCTGCGACGAAAATGGGGGCAATAGCAGCTCGTAATTTACCCATACCCACCACTGTAGAAGAAAGTCAGGAACTTCTAGCCCAAACTCAAGAAATTTACCGTTTAGAACAGAATTTAGAAATAAAATGGAGTTTTGAAGGGATCAGCGATGTGGGAGACTCCCTCAAAAGGGCAACGTTAAAAGGGAGTCTTTCAGGACAGGAACTGCTCAATATTGCCACTACTTTAGCTGGAATGCGACGGCTAAGGCGAATTATTGATGATGGTGAAGAATTACCCGTTTTAACAGAATTAGTCGCCGATATTAGGACGTATCCAGAACTGGAAAAAGCCATCCATCACTGCATCGATGAAGCCGGAAAAGTTGCCGATCGCGCTAGTCCTAAACTGGGAGAGATTCGTCATAATCTTAAAGAAATTAGGGATCGCATCTATGAAAAACTACAAAACATTATGCAGCAAAAAGGAGGAGCGATCCAAGAAGCAGTGATTACTCAACGGGGCGATCGCTTTGTACTTCCTGTAAAAGCAGGGCAAAAAGAACAAATTCCAGGCATTATCCACGATACTTCCGGTACGGGAGGAACCTTTTACATCGAACCCAACTCCGTTGTGCAGATGGGCAATAAACGTCGTCAATACTTGCGACAAGAAGAACGAGAAGAAGAGGCGATCTTACGCCAGTTAACGGAACAAGTAGCCGAAGTAGCCGAAGATTTAGAATATTTACTAGCCATCGCCACTGTCTTAGACTTAGCCACGGCTAGGGCAAGATATAGCTTCTGGTTGGGAGGAAATGCCCCTAGATTCATTGAAAATAAAGAAACAATCACCCTCAGACAGTTACACCATCCCCTATTGGTATGGCAAGAAAGACACGAACAAGGCTCACCCGTTGTTCCCATTAACGTACAGATTAACCCAGACATTCGGGTTATTGCTATGACGGGACCCAATACCGGAGGAAAAACCGTCACCCTCAAAACCATCGGGTTAGCTGCCTTGATGGCCAAAGTTGGCTTATTCGTTCCAGCTAAAGAACCGGTGGAACTGCCCTGGTTTGAGCAAATTTTAGCAGATATTGGGGATGAACAGTCCATTGAACAGAATTTATCTACCTTTTCCGGTCATATTCGTCGGATTGTTCGCATTTTAGAAGCTCTAGAGGGAACAGCTTTATCTGAAACTCCCCACACCTCCCACACTTCCCACACTCCAAAACTCTCCCTAATACTCCTCGACGAAGTAGGTGCTGGTACTGATCCGGCTGAAGGAAGTGCCTTGGCGATCGCCTTATTGCATCATTTAGCAGATCATGCCAGGTTAACCATTGCCACCACTCACTACGGAGAATTAAAAGCCCTCAAATACGAAGATTCCCGTTTTGAGAACGCTTCAGTGGAATTTGATGATCGAACCCTCTCGCCGACTTATCGGCTGTTGTGGGGCATTCCAGGGCGGTCTAATGCCTTAAGTATTGCTCAACGTTTGGGGTTAGAGATTGATATTATTGAAGAGGCCAAAACTCGCATTGGAGGACTGTCTCAGGATGTGAATGATGTGATTGCCGGGTTAGAAGCGCAGCGTAGAGAACAAGAAGAAAAGGCTCAAGAGGCACAGAAATTATTGCAAGAAACAGAGAAGTTTTATACGGAAGTCACAGAAAAAGCCACCGCTTTACAACGAAGGGAACAAGATTTAAAACGGTATCAAGAACTAGAGGTTCAAAAAGCGATCGCAGAGGCAAAAGAAGAGATCGCCCAAGTTATTCGTAACCTACAAAAAGGCAAGAAAAGCAGCCAAAATGCTCAAAAAGCAACGGAAGCGATTTCTAATATTGGTCAAAAACAGTTACCTAAAACAGCAAAACCGAAAGTGAGTTATCAGCCAAAAGTTGGGGAAAAAATTCGTCTCTCCAACCTAGGACAAACTGCTGAAGTGTTAGAGGTTTCTCCTGAAGATGAAGAGGTAATGGTACGGTTTGGATTGATGAAAATGACTGTTTCTTTTCGGGATATTGAGTCATTAGATGGTCAAAAGGTAGAAACCAAAGTTAAAGAGAAAAAACAACCAGCTACACCCTCACCCCAACCGTCTAAACCCAAAGATGTTCCCCTCATTCGCACCTCTCGAAATACCATTGATATTCGGGGAAGTCGGGTTGCAGAAGCGGAAGCGGACTTAGAAAATGCGATCGCTCAAGCTACAGACTCAGGGGTATTATGGATTATTCACGGCAAAGGGACTGGTAAGTTGCGTCAAGGAGTTCACGAGTTTTTGAAGCGTCATCCTCAGATAGAACGGTTTGAATTAGCTGAGCAAAAGGAAGGGGGTTCCGGGGTGACATTAGCTTATTTTAAATGAAATCTTATAATTATTAAGTGTTTTTATTCTGATGCAAAACAAGATGTGAATCTTAGGAAAAATGTCCAAATGGTGTAACTTTCTGTTAATATCTTAGAGAAACGTTAAGAAACATTACAAATTTATATAAATGAAATTATTAATCGTCGGCGCAACAGGGACGCTAGGGCGACAAATAGCCCGTCATGCCTTAGATGAAGGACATGAAGTCCGTTGTTTGGTTAGAAATGCTAGAAAAGCAGCTTTTTTAAAAGAATGGGGGGCAGAATTAAAAATAGGAGATATCTGTAAACCTGAAACCTTACCTCCTATCTTAGAAGAAATAGAAGTCGTTATCGACGCGGCCGCCGCAAGACCAACGGATAGCCTCTCTATGAAAGAAGTGGACTGGTATGGCAAAGTTAACTTAATCCAAGCAGTTCAAAAAGCAGGAATTGATCGTTATATCTTCTTTTCCATTCTCAACGCTGAGAAATACTCTGATGTCCCCTTAATGAACATTAAATACTGCACAGAGAAATTCCTAGAAGAATCAGGGTTAAACTATACTATCTTACGGCCTTGTGGCTTTATGCAGGGGTTAATTGGTCAATACGCTGTTCCTATGCTAGATAATCAAGCGGTTTGGATCTCAGGAGAAAGCACTCCTATTGCTTATATGGATACCCAAGACGCAGCTAAATTAACCATTCGTGTTTTAGAAGTTCCCGAAACCCAAAAACAAACTTATCCTATGGTGGGGACAAAAGCTTGGACACCAGAAGAAATTATCGCATTATGTGAGAGACTCTCCGATAAACGGGTGAAGATTGCTCGTGTTCCCTTGGGACTGCTACGATTTTTGCGTCGCTTTACTCGTTTCTTCCAATGGACGTATAATATTTCTGACCGCCTAGCGTTTGCTGAAGTTTTGGCCAGTGGTAAACCCTTAAATGCCTCAATGGACGATGTTTACGAAACTCTAGGGGTTGATGCCAAAGAAACGACTACTTTAGAAGCTTATTTTCAAGAGTATTTTAGTCGTATTCTTAAAAAGCTCAAAGAAATCGATTACGAAAAGAGCAAAGCCAAGAAGAAAAAGAAAACCCCTTTTAAATCTTCTGTGTAAGTTAAAGCTGATCCAGGATAATTTGTTGTGCCAAAAGTCGGCATTATTTTTAACGATCTCAAACCCGTCGCTTGTAAAGCTGCTGAAGATTTACAAACTCAATTGACGGAAAAAGGCTGGACTGTTGTTTTAGAGACTGGCCGAGGGGGACTCCTTGGCTATTCTCGTCCCGAAAGTCCTGTCTGTCATACTCCTATTGATCATTTAATTCCCCCTAATTTTGATCAAGAGATGGCCTTTGCTATTGTCTTGGGGGGTGATGGTACGGTGTTGTCTGCCTATCGACAGTTAGCCCCTTGTGGTATTCCTTTGTTAACGGTTAATACGGGACACATGGGCTTTTTAACGGAAGTTTATCTCAACCAGTTATCGGAAATCTTAGACAAGGTTTTAGCAGGAGACTACGAAATAGAAGAACGTACCATGTTGACGGTACAGCTATATCGTGACAAGACTTTGCTCTGGGAAGCGTTATCCCTTAATGAAATGGTCATTCATCGCGAACCTTTGACCAGTATGTGTCATTTTGAGATAAAAATCGGTAGACACGCACCGGTGGATATTGCTGCTGATGGGTTGATTTTATCCACTCCTACGGGGTCTACTGCCTATTCTTTAAGTGCAGGAGGTCCAGTGGTAACTCCTGATGTCCCAGTATTTCAATTAGCCCCTATTTGCCCCCATTCCTTGGCTTCTCGTTCTTTGGTGTTTTCTGATAAGGAATCGGTGAGCATTTTTCCTGCAACCCCTAACCGCATGGTGTTGGTAGTGGATGGTAATGGAGGGTGTTATGTGTTACCAGAAGATAGAATTCATGTGGAAAAGTCTCATTATGCTGCGCGTTTTATTCGCTTGGAAGAACCTGAATTTTTCCGTATTTTACGAGAGAAGTTAGGTTGGGGACTTCCTCATATTGCTAAACCAACTTCTGTAGAGTTACCTTAATTTTTTCTATAAGTTGGGGTTAATTGTTCTACCGGTGTCTTCACGTAACTTGTTAAGAACATCGGGATAGTTTTCCATATCTTCGAGGGATTTAAGGGGAGGATAAGTGGTTCTTTCTTGTTCGCTGTTCACTCGATCTACATAAATATGAAAAGCTTTCTCATCTTCTCGATGAGATAAAACGTATTGACGGAGTTGTTTTAAGCTTATTTCATAAAAATTGGGTTTCATTGTTAATTACTCCATTCACCATTTGGTTTAACTTCAAACTCTAATTCGTCTCCTATCAAAAGCACAATGTTCTGGATCGTAGATTAAACGAGCATTCTTGTCATAAAAAACACTTCTTCCTTCTTCAAAAGAGACATCATGTTTTTCTTTGTTTGCGATCGCTTTCTGTTCATCTCACTCAAATTGTAACTTATCCATAAGAAAATGATGCAAAAGAATCATAATGTTTACAAATTACGCAATTTTATCTCAAGAGATTGATCGCTTAATGTTGTTATTAATCGTTCTCGATATAAATTCATGATATCTTGAATACCTATTTCTTTTACTTCAATGGAATTAATGACTTTTATTTGTCTAGTTTGATTCTGAGTAATGATCCAAACTTGTTTATGATGGTTATAAAATTCTTCAGTTGTAGTTTGAGATATTTCAATACGACCTTGTTTTAAACGGTTACAGTAATTATTAATTTGTTCACTTTTATTGCGCTCAATATCGCCTCTTTCTAATGTACAATCATAAATAACTGCTAAATTACCTATTTTGAAAAAACCATCTGCTTTACCTGCTTGTCTTTGATTTAAAAAATTGTAAGTGAGTGGTATTCCTAATAATTTTAGTAAATAATAAGTATTTTTTTCAAATTCTTTCCAATTATTGGTTATTGGTAGTTTATGGAAAAAAGCAGGAACTAAATCAGGATCTAATGACTGGATATAACTATTATCAGTTTCTTCAATTATAGGTTCTTGAGATTTGTTACCATTCAAAGAAAAATCAATGAGTTTATGTAAAATTCGCTCAAATTATAACATCTCATCTTCAAACAAACGCAATTTAGATCCAATAAATTTATCTCCTACTTTTTTTCGTTGATCAATCACAATATATTTTGATCCGTTTTTTGCTTCTTTTAGTTCAAAAAAATAGTTATGAGAACCACTAAAATATCGCTCTTTTAAAAACAATTTTCTCTCTTCTAAACTATACCACGGTTCTTGTTCTTTCATGACTATCTATTCCAATAATTAATCTCTGTATTTTTTATCCCCCACTCAACCACTCATGATCCCAAATTATATCAGGAGATGTTTAAGAAATTGCCTTCTTTTCATGAAACTTAAATTTTCCAACAGTTGCACACAAAGATGAGGGCTTAATATTATTAAGCCCCTACGTTATCCTTGATAATGGTCTAGATAATTTAGAAAAGGTCACCGATCTTAATTTTCAAAGCAGAAATGATTAATATTCCTGTTTTAAAAATAATCATCAGATTAATATACCATTGAGGATATTTGCCCAAACTAAGGGATAAACTTTGATATAAGTCACCTAACCATTCTTCTCTTCTGTTTGGTTTAGGTTAATTGAAGTAGAATTGTCTCTGTTGTCCAAGTCGCACACCCACAGCCCAAAAAATCATAATCTTTTGTCCAAATTGCTGCTTCTTCTACAATAGCCAAAGCTACAGTTTCCCAGTCGTCAGGATCTCTAGGAACCCGTTTTTTTGCCTCACTTTCCAAATGAGAATAAAAAGAAAATTCTTTGAAGTGTAGATAATTAGAAAAGATATCTTCAACCAAAAATATTAACTCGTTCTTTGTTGCTTTTGTTAGCTTTCCCTGTTGTTCTAGAATTTCAGTTCTTCTGTTAATTTCATAACAAGTTTCCTCAAAGACTTTTTCAGCAATATAAAGTGTTAGACGGGGAGATTGAAGTAATTTTCTGCCTCTTTTTCTTAAACATTCCCCTACTAAGATATTAGCATCTACAACTAATTTCATGAAGCCATTGACTTTGATTCAAAAGGGAAAGGTTGACTGGGATCAATAACATCGATTAAAACATCTGGGTCTAGATTACTTTCTTCTGCTGCTTGATTAATAATCTTCTCTAGTCTTTTCCATTTCTCACTCATATCTAAAGATGATGGTGAGTATGACGCAGGATAAAAATACCCTAATAAATGACCTTTATCTGTAATAGCGATCGGTTCATTTTCTTGGCTTAATAAATGAGAGTTGATTTCATCAACTTGAACAGTTTTCATATAGTTTATGAATGACTTATTAAGTCTATTATATAGAAAAATAATACATCCTAGCGCACCGCGAAGCGGATCTCTTCGAGATCGCCTCAATAATAAACTAAAATTATCTAAACTTAAATTTGACATAAGCTATCCAAACTAATTTACAGTCATTTACAATGATCGCTTTTCGGTGATTTTGCCCAAATATGACGAAATTTAAGACTTGTATTTTTTTCAAAAAATGCTAAAGTGGAAATGTAGAGTTACCTCTTGGAATATATCTAAAAATCCATAAAACGCCTCAAACCCTCTACATTACCTTAAATTTACTCATGGTGGCGATCACTTTATTAATAAGTTAAGTTTATGTAAAAAAATTTTTATATAAAGCAAGATTATGAATAGATAAGATAAAATAGAAGCAATATTTAATATCAAAATAGGAATTATGACCTTACAAGATGTGGTGGAATTAGCGAAACAATTATCCCAAGAAGATAAAAAACGTCTTATAGAAGAGCTTTCCTCTGAAGTTGAATTAGAAAAAATTAAAACACTAGAAGAAATCAAAGAGATTTTAATTTCTTATAAACCTTTTTTAGTAGAAAAATTTAAAGTGAGTGAATTAGGTATTTTTGGATCTTATGTAAAAGGACAACAGACAAAAGACAGTGATGTTGATATTTTAGTGGAATTTGTAAAAGCACCAACTTTATTTGATTTAGTAGAAATTGAGTATTTAATTAGTGATAAACTTGGTCTTCCAGTAGATTTAGTTGATAAACAGTCATTAAAACCTAACATTGGTAAAAATATTCTTAATGAGACAGTGTATATATGAAAATTGGAATACATCTCAAGAAAATATCCCTAACTTAATTGAGAAAAGGCAAACCATTATTAATCAATAAGAATAAAGAATATTATAGGAGTTTAACTAATGAGTCAAGGCAAAAAAATAGATACTTATGAAACAGATTTCTATCAATGGACAATGGAACAAACTGAAGCATTAAGAGAGCGAAAGTTAGAAAAATTGGACTGGGAAAATATAATGGAGGAGATCGAAGCTTTGGGGAGAAGTGATTATCATGCAGTGGTTTCCTTACTCACTAGAATTATTCAACATCGTTTAAAAATTGATTACGCCAATCAACCGCAAACAAATCGTCATTGGCAAGCAGAAATAAAAGCCTTTTCCAACACCCTTAGACGACGTTATAGCCCTTCCATGAAGCCAAAATTAGAGCTAGAATGGCAAGGTATCTATTCAGATGCGATCGATCTCTATTTGATTGATTATCCTGCTTGTGATTTTCCTGAAGTTTGTCCCTACTCTATTAATGATATCTTGAATAAGGACAAAAAAACTTAATGTTTTAATTTTAAATTATTAATTTTTTTCTAGCTAATAAGATTTATAAAATAGGCTTAATAAAATCAAAAATATTACCATTTATTTTACAAAAAAATTATAAATAATAGTATACTTGAACAATAAACTGTGTGAGTACAAAAAGATGTCAATTACCCTTGAACAAGACTTAATGGAAATTATAATAGATATTAATAAAAAGTTAGAGAGTTTACAGAAAGACGTTACAGACATCAAAATTGAGTTAACAGAAGTAAAAGGAAAACAAGAAGTATTAAAAGTAGAAATGAATGCTCTCAAAGAAGATATAAAAAGTATTAAAATATCACAAAAAGCTCAAATTTGGACATTAGTTTGGGTATTAATTTGGACATTAATTGGTATTTTGATTACTGTGATTGTAAGTTTTTTAGCTGCAGGTGGAAAATTTATTATTTCAGGGAGTCTTTAATTTTCTGTTTACTATTATAATAAAAATAGATAAACCACAATTTACAAACACATAAATAATCATATACCATGTAACCCTTGACTACGCAAAAAATCATCTAGAGGAAATCTTTGAAAAAGCAAAAAGTGAACCAGGAGGAGTAGTCATTGTACAAGAAAACCAAAGTTTAGTTTTAATTGATCAGAATGAATTCGAGTCTTGGATAGAAACGTCTGAGTTACTGAAAGATTCTGATCTCTTAAATGATATTAAAGAAGCAAGAGAACAATATGAGCAAGGAGAAACCCTAACAATGGAAGAAATTTTTAATAGTAATGAGTAACTATAAAGTAATTTTTTCCAAGAAAGCAAGTAAAGACATTAAGGAATTAACTGATAAGAAACGTCAAAAATTTAAGCAAATTCTTAAGACAATTTTATCTATTAATCCTTATTCTGGTAAACATCTAAAGGGAGAATTAAAAGGATTATATTCTTATTGACTTAATCTAAAAGATAGAATTCTTTATGAAATTTTTGAAGAAACTAAAACAATTTTTATTATTCGGGCAAAAACTCATTATGGAGAGTAATCCTACCTTCTATTATAATTGATTAATTTCGATCACATTCCCATCAAAATCTCTAGTAAAACAAGCTGCCCTACCTGACTGACTCATTTGAACAGGATAACCATGACTTTGTAAACGAGCAATAATATCACTAAGATTATTAGTTCCCAAAGCAAAATGGTTATTACGTCCCCATTTTTCTTGATTTGATAAACTAAAATTAAACCCAGAATGTACCATTAAATGAATTTGATAATCACCAACTTGATACCAAACTCCAGGATATTTCAAAGGGCGATCAACCTTTTCTAATCCTAATATATTGCCATAAAATTGCTCTGCTTTTTCTAAATCAGATACTAAAATAGCCGTATGAAGACATTGAATAATGGTCATTGTTGATCCCCTTCAATAACTAAAAAATTGATAACTAAAACTAAATTAGATGTAAGCATTCAGCCGTCAGGGTTCAGCGTTCAGCTAAGAGATGAAAGAAGTAAGCATTCGTTTAAACGAGAGTCACTTTCGATGATAAGGATTTATAGTTTTTGGCTTTGAGTAAGTTAAGATCACAAGCAAGTAACAGGTGATATTCAAGCTCAGTAGTTGAACCATAGCAATTTGAACAAAATCGGCTAGTACGTCGTCGGCTTCTCCCTTTCTACCACAACCCTCGGCAATAAGCTGTGAAGCATCTAAATTGCATATTAGACTGACACAGGAGACGGGGAGAAAGGGGGACGGGGAGAGGGTTGACTAATTTGTTGCTTAACTTAATAATATGTCGTTTAAATGCACAATAGTTTATTAGCAGCGTTAGTTTTAAGCTGATGGCTGATAGCTGATAGCTAAATGCTTACAATTAAGTAATAGAATCTGCTGTTTCAGGAGAATTAGCCAACTCAGCTAAACGTTCCTGTTGATCTTGAGAAATACAAGACTCAATAATATTGTCAATATTACCCTCCAACGCACCTGATAAAGCGAAATTTTGACTTAAACGGTGATCCGTCACACGATTATCCTTGTAATTGTAGGTGCGAATTTTTTCCGATCGCGATCCCGTTCCCACCTGCGATCGCCTCATGGAACTCACCGCTTCTTGCTGTTCCCGTAACTTCATTTCATACAACTTAGCCCGTAAAATTTGCATGGCGCGTTCACGGTTTTGTAATTGCGATCGCTCTTCTGTACAAAAAATACGAATACCTGTGGGTTTGTGCATTAAATCAACAGCTGTTTCCACCTTGTTAACATTTTGTCCACCGGCACCTCCAGATCGCGCAGTGGTCATTTCAATATCTTTAGGATCGATCTCAATTTCCACCTCATCCACTTCCGGCATAATAGCCACCGTTGCTGTAGACGTATGAACCCGTCCCCCTGCTTCTGTTACAGGAACCCGTTGCACCCGATGAACCCCTGCTTCAAACTTGAGTTTACTGTAAACTTGTTCCCCAGTAATCTCTAGAATAGCCTCCTTAAAGCCACCCATATCCGCCAAAGATTCACTCACCAGCTTAACGTTCCATTTTTGAGACTCCGCATAACGAGAGTACATTCTCACTAAATCTCCTGCCCAAATACTAGCTTCATCCCCACCGGTTCCGGCGCGAATTTCTAACATGATATTCTTATCATCATTGGGATCACGGGGTAATAAAAGAATTTTCAACCGTTCTTCTAATTGTTCTAACGTTTCTTCCAACTCAGTTACCTCTAAAGCAGCCATTTCCTTCATTTCAGGATCACTACCCGCTTCTTTAACAATTTGTTTTGCTCCCTTTAATTCCTCTTGGGTGTGTTTCCAAGTTTCATAAGTGTTAACTGTCTCTTCCAAAGAGGATCTGACCTTAGCCACCCGTTGTAATTCATCAGGGTTGGTGGCAATATCAGGATCAGCCAAACGACGGGTCAATTCTTGATACGTTTGTTCAACGGACTGTAATTTTTCTAATAAATAAGATTCAGCCATAATATTTCTCTACTTCAATCTTTTAATCTAACAGTAGCTCAATTATCAGTTAAATTTTATTACTTACTGTCTACTGACATTGGATAAACAACAACCCAGCAGAAACTCTGCCGGGTCGAAAAATTGAACTGGGTTGCTATTTTTCGGAACCATCGGTTTCGGGAGCTTTTTTCTTGCTTTTTTTGCCAATCATAGCGTAACGTTTCTGGAAACGATCAACCCGTCCTTCCGTATCAATAATCTTCTGAGTTCCGGTGTAGAAAGGATGATTACCTGACCAAACTTCTACATGAATCTCAGGTTGAGTTGATCCCACTGTCATTACCACTTCCCCATTACAAATCACTTTTGCTTCGGGATACCAAGTGGGATGAATCTCAGGTTTTGCCATAATGTTTGTCTCCTTAATAAATTGATCAATAATGGATTATCGCTTAGAGTATTGAGGAGCCTTACGCGCCTTGTGTAACCCGTATTTCTTCCGTTCTTTCGCACGAGGATCACGGGTGAGATAGCCTTCTGCTTTAAGGGGAGGACGGTTTTCAGGGGCTAATTCACATAACGCTCTAGCTACCCCCAGTTTAATAGCATCTGCTTGACCCGTTAAACCGCCACCATGAGCATTGACCAGGATATCATAATCACTTTCTAATCCTAACGTTTCTAGGGGAGCTTTAATCCCTTGGATATAGTCAGGGATCTGATTGAAGTAGATATTGCCTGGCTTCTTATTAACGGTAATTTCACCAGTACCAGGAACGAGACGAACTCTGGCGATCGCTGATTTACGGCGACCGGTTCCCCAGTAAACTACTTTATCGTTGTTCTCAGTTGCTTGCATTATTTATCTCCGTTAGGAATGGTATTTAAGGTTAATTCTTCAGGTTGTTGAGCTTGGTGGGGATGATTGGGTCCTGGATACACTTTCAACTTAGTAAACAGTTGACGACCCAAAGCGTTTTTCGGTAACATCCCCTTAACTGCTTTTTCAACAATTCTCTCAGGAATACGTTTTTGTAGCTTGTCAAAGGTTTCTACCTTCATCCCTCCGGGTCTTCCAGAGTGACGACGATATAGCTTTTGGGTGCTTTTGCGCCCTGTAACCACTACTTTGTCAGCATTAATGATGATAACAAAATCCCCTGTATCCATATGGGGAGTATAAATAGGCTTATTTTTGCCTCTTAGAATTTTAGCCACTTCACAAGCGAGTCGTCCTAAACGCTGATCGGCTGCGTCTATGACATACCATTTCTTGTCAATTATTTCTGGTGATGGTGTAATTGTTTTAGTCATGGATAGTTAAGGAATAAAAGATTCACTAGGTTGTTATCAGAAGCAAAGGAGGTTAAGTCACCATTTTCTCTGATTTCAAGTTTCTATGGCTTCTAAACACAAATAAAGGTTGAGTATCAAACCAAATCTGAGAAGATAAGGGAAAATCAGCATAACCCACTCTTAATAAACATAATCCCTTTGCAGGGGCAGAATATTTAACTTGTTCACGCTGTTGATTTTGCCAAATGTGAGTAAAATTGGCGAGCGATCGCTTTCCGCTTCCCACTTCTACCAACAGTCCCACCAATAACCGTACCATTCCGTATAAAAACCCGTTAGCTTGGATTTCCAGATGAATAAACGGTCCTTGACGATAACATTGAGTGTCTTGAACTTCCACCCAAGAATGATGACGGTGGGAACCTGCCCGACGAAAAGCCGCCAGATGGTGTTTGCCCAATAAAGGAGTTAACGCTTTTTGCATCAATTCCACGTCTAATGGCTCGTAATAATAGTGCCAACTAAAGGGCTTAACAAACAAGTTCGGGCATTTATCGGTGTAGAAGCTGTAACGATAACGTCGCCACAAAGCCGAAAATCGCGCGTGCCAAGTTAAAGGAACTGCTTGTGATCCTCGAATTAAGATATCTTCAGGCAGTCGCTGGTTCAAAATATCTGCCCATCGTTGGGGAGGAATTGGGCTAATATAGTCAAAGTGTGCTACTTGAGCAGCAGCGTGAACCCCTGCATCTGTTCGGCCTGCCCCATGAATAGGAACTTGATGGCCTAAAACTTGAGCAATGGCGGTTTCAATGTCTTCTTGAACAGTACGCTGATTCGGTTGTCTTTGCCAACCATGAAAACGACTTCCCTGATACTGAATCACCAGGGCAACCCGTTTTCTTTCTGGTTGTTGCTTTAAACTGTCCATAGACAAACCGTGTTACCGTTTGAAGCCCTTACATTAACTCAATGATGGCCATTTCCGCATTATCTCCCCGACGACGAATCGTCCGTACAATGCGGGTGTACCCTCCGTTACGATTGCTGTACCGTTCTGGGGCTTCAGCAAATAGGGCGTGAACCAATTGTTTATCGTACAGATAACCCATAGCTCTGCGTCTAGCAGCCAATGAGCCGTCCTTTGCTAAGGTGATCATTCGTTCTACTTCGGAACGCACTGCTTTAGCACGAGTTTTTGTTGTTTTGATTTGACCATGACGAATTAACTCTGTTGTCAGCGATCGCAATAAAGCTTTTCGTTGGTCGGCGGGTTTGCCCAGTTGAGGGACACGACACCGATGACGCATAGTTGTTTTTCCTCCCTAACGTAATAGAACAGTTATGATGCTTGATGACACCAACGTTATCATCGAGCCAGCATCAAGCTTTTGCTTTTTCTTGGGGTAAAGTAATCCCCAAACGCTTTTGTAAGGCTTCAATGACTTCTTCTGCCGATTTTTGCCCAAAGTTTTTAATTTCCAAGAGATCTTCTTGACTATAATCCAATAAGTCAGCCACAGTATTAATTTGCGCCCGTTTTAAGCAATTGTAAGCCCGTACGGACAATTGTAATTCTTCGATGGGAATCTGACTTTGAGGATTTTCCTCATCGGGGTATTCGGGAACGGTGGTTTCCAGTTGATTGAGGTCTTTAAGGGGGTTAAATAAGTCTACTAAGATGTCTGCTGCTGTGGATAGGGCTTCTTTGGGGTTAAAACTTCCATTCGTCCAAATCTCTAGCGTGAGGCGATCTTTAGCTTCTCCTTCTTCCCCCCGAATACTCTCTACACTGTAGTTAACCTTGGTTACTGGCATAAACACAGCATCAATCTGTAAGAAATCGAGGGCGGTGGGTTCATCTTTGGATCTTTCTACCGGTACATACCCTACCCCTTTTTCGATGCGAAATTCCATCTCTAGTTTTGCTCCCTCTGTTAAGGTAGCAATAGGCTGAGTAGGGTTAATAACTTCTACTTCTGAGGGTAAATCAAACTGGGCTGCGGTTACGTGAGCTGCCCCCGTAGCAACTAGACGACCAATCTGAGGCTGCTCTGTATAACTTTTGAGGACGATTTCTTTCATGTTTAACATGATTTCTAAGACATCTTCCCTGACCCCAGGAATCGTAGCAAATTCGTGGTTTACCCCGCCGATACGAACAGCCGTTACGGCTGTGCCTTCTAAGTTAGCCAATAATACTCGCCTGAGAGCATTGCCAACGGTTGTCCCTTGACCCCGTTCCAATGGCTCCAGAACAAATTTACTATATTGACTCTGATTTTTTTGAGTCTTAGATTCTATACACTCAATCTGAAATTGCGCCACGTTTAGTGACCTCCCTTCATTGTCAAATGCCTCCCAGACACCCTGATTTGTGTCTGTCCTAACGCTAAATATTCATAGTGTGATGAAGATGGGTAACGCTGGCTAAACTCGACGTCGTTTTGGAGGACGACAGCCGTTATGAGGAATGGGGGTGACATCTCGAATTAGAGTAATTTCTAATCCTGCCCCTTGTAATGCGCGGATAGCTGTTTCCCGACCAGCCCCAGGTCCGCTCACCATGACTTCTATTTGTCGCATTCCTTGATCGATGGCTCGACGAGCTGCCGAGTCTGCTGCGGTTTGAGCAGCAAAAGGAGTTCCTTTTTTAGCCCCTTTAAAGCCACTAGCTCCTGCCGAAGACCAAGAAACTACATCCCCTTTTGTATCGGAAATGGTGACAATGGTATTGTTGAAAGTGGACTGAATATGAGCCACCCCGTTAGGAACGTTTTTCTTTTGTTTTTTGGGTCCGCCTTTTTTAGTTGGTCGCGCCATAATGTTTCGCTGAAATTTTTCTCTAACTGATCAATGGTCAATGAAGTGTGATTATTTCTTAGAGGGAGCTTTTTTCTTCCCAGCAACGGTTACCCTTCTACCTCGACGGGTACGACCATTGGTTCTTGTCCGTTGTCCCCTGACTGGGAGTCCTTGACGATGACGACGACCCCGATAGGTACCGATGTCAGCCAATCGCTTGATATTCATGGCTTCCCAACGTCTGAGATCCCCTTCGATTTGATAGTTGTTTTCGATGTAGGAGCGTAACTTAGCAACGTCTTCGTCGCTTAAATCTCGCACACGGGTGTCAGGGTTGACACCGGTTTCTGCTAAAATTTCTTGAGATCGTGATAAACCGATACCATATAGATAAGTTAAGCCGATTTCGACTCGTTTATCCCTTGGCAGGTCAACACCAGATATCCTTGCCACTTTTGTTTTCCCTCTTAGCGTGTTCTTGTTTACCTAATGTTTTGATGGTGTTTAGGAGATGCCATTCTAACCCTGACGTTGCTTGTGTTTTGGGTTAGTACACAGTACCATGACTCTCCCCCGCCGCCGTATAACGCGACATTTTTCGCACATTTTTTTGACTGATGGTCTAACTTTCATGGATTTTTCTACAGCAGGACTGCAAGCTTATTATTATAGCAAAAGTTGCTTGTTTATGTCAGCTAAAATAGTTGTTTCAGTGGTGATAATAAGGGGATTTTCATTCCCCTAACACTTTACTTTTTACTACCTTTAAGCCGATAAGTGATTCTGCCTTTCGTGAGATCGTAGGGGGTTAATTCCACTTTAACCCGATCGCCTGGCAGAATTTTAATATAGTTACGGCGGATTTTTCCAGAAATATGGGCTAATACGTTAAACCCATTGTCAAGATCCACTCGAAACATCGCGTTAGGAAGAGACTCGGTTACGGTTCCTTCCATTTCAATTAAGTCTTGTTTTGACACAATCTGATGCCTCAAATAGTATAATTAGGAAAAGACGAATTCTCATTCTGGTCGGACGCTTCTTTATCATAAAAGAAGGGTTACGATCAACTTTCCCTTACATATCTTAGCAAACCTCCTGATTACTCTTGACTTTTTACCGAATTTAATTCCTGTCTCATGCCACCACTGTTTTAAGGGTTTTAGTGACCTCTTGTAGTTTGCGGTTGCCATCAACAGAAGAGAGTCTGTCTTGTTGACGATAATAATCGAGGACAGGTTGGGTTTTTTCTCGGTAAACTTCTAAACGACGGCGAATGGTTGCTTCGTTATCATCTTTTCGCCCCCGTAATAACAAACGATCAATAATTACTTCATCAGGAACCTCTAAATTAATCGCTTGCTCGGAAAACTTGTCTAATTTCTGAAGTAGCTGGTCTAAAAATTCAGCTTGAGGGACGTTACGGGGGAAACCGTCTAAAATCCACCCGTTTTCGGCATCTTCTTCGTTCAATCGTTCTTCAATTAAACCTAACAATAACTCATCAGGCACTAATTCCCCTTTGTCTACATAAGCTTGGGCTTTTTGTCCTAAAGCGGTTTGTTTAGCGATCGCTTCTCGTAACATTTCTCCTGTGGAAATGTGGGGAATATTAAGTTCTTTTGATAATTCTTGGGCTTGGGTTCCTTTTCCTGAACCGGGGGGACCCAAAAAAATTAATCCCTTCCCTGTATTCATAATCTTGTTGTTGTGTTAATAACTCTGTTGAGAGTAGGGTTAAGGAACTCATCGTTCCTCTTCCCCAATGGTTTATTGTTTAATCATGCCCTCATAGCGTTGAGAGATGACATAAGTTTGAATTTGCTTCGCTGTATCAATGGCTACCCCTACAAGAATGAGGAGGGAGGTTGCCCCTAACCCTCGGAAGGTTGTCACCCCAGTTGCCCCTTCAACTAAAGTGGGAACAGTGGCCACAAAACTCAAAAAGACAGCCCCTAAGAACGTCAAACGGTTCAGAACCCCTTCTAAGTATTCTTTGGTTTTTTCCCCTGGACGAATACCAGGAATACTTGAACCCATTTTTTTGAGGTTTTTCGACACATCTTCGGGGTTAACGATTAAAGAAGCATAGAAATAGCTAAAGAAGAGAATCAATAGAGAATAAACTCCCACATAAACCCAAGTTCCAGGACGTAAGGCGTTAGCCACTTGAATCAATACTTGACTAAATGCTCCTTCATTCCCGAAAAATCCGCCTAAGGATTGGGGTAAAATTAATACCGCAGAGGCGAAAATAATGGGCATTACCCCCCCTTGATTCAGTCTTAGGGGTAAGTAGCTGGTTCTTTCTCGGTAAAGCTTCCGTCCCACTTGACGACGGGCTGAGATGATAGGGATACGCCGGGTTCCTTCTTGAACAAAAACGATGCCCACAATCATTACCAAGAAGACCAATAAGAGGATAACCACTTGTGCTACCGCTTGTCTGCCTCCGGTTTGGGCATAATCGATGGTTTGTCCGAGGGTTCTGGGTAAACTGGCCACAATATTGACAAAAATCAACAATGATGCCCCATTCCCAATGCCCCGTTCCGTAATTAATTCCGATACCCACATGACAAACATGGAACCGGCCGTTAAAGCTAAAACGGTTTCAGGAACAAACCAAAAAGGATCGCCTAGGGCATATTCCCGTAATAACCCAACAGTAATTGCTGTACTTTGAATCACAGCCCAGCCGGCAGCGACATAACGGGTAATTTGGGAAATTTTCCGTCTTCCGGCTTCCCCTTCGTTTTTCTGTAAATCTTCCAAAGAAGGAATAGCAGCCGTTAACAACTGCATAATAATGGAAGCGTTAATAAAAGGAAGAATCCCAAGGGCGAAAATACCTAGGGTAGAAATTCCTCCCCCGGTAAAGATATCCAAAAAGCCTAACACTGGACTATTGCTAATGGCAGCAACAAACTTAGCCCGATCAATGCCAGGAATGGGAATAAAAATCCCAAAACGAATTAAAATTAATAAACCAATGGTAATCAGCAACCGACCCCGCAAGCCGGCCGCTTGAGCCATTTGTAAAAAGGTTTCTTGTGCTGTAGGTGTTTTCTCTCGACTGACAACCATTAATGGTAACCTCAGTGATTAACGATTATTTATTAATTGTGACATTTTACCAAACAATTAATAATTGATAATTAATAATTAATAGTTGATAATTTTGTTTTATCTGCATTTGAAGTTGGCAGAAGGAACTGATAATTTGATAGAAATTACGCCTCTCCTTCAGAGGAGAGGTAATGATTGACCAATCCATTATTCATTATCAGTAGGAGCATCAGCAGGTTTCGCTCCGGTTTGGCAACTTCCTCCTGCACTTTCAATTTTGGCTTGGGCTGATTTAGTAAAGGCAGCAGCCTTAACCGTTAAAGCAACACTTAACTCGCCATCTCCCAATAATTTCAACGGGCCATCATTGCTAGTAATTAACCCTACTTCCATTAAGCTCTCTAGGGTAACTTCCGTATTGGCTGGCAAACCATTGAGTTTACCCACATTAATAACGGTGTAATGGCTAGGGTTAACCAAGGGAAAGTGTTTTAACTTAGGAACCCGACGGTAAAGAGGCATTTGTCCCCCTTCAAACCCAGCTTTCGTTCCTGTTCCAGAGCGAGATTTTTGACCCCGCATTCCAAAGCCACCACTGGCTCCTTGTCCAGCAGAAATGCCTCGGCCAATACGACGACGGCGTTTAGTTGACCCTTTTTGGGGGCTGACTTCATGTATTCTCATAAGATTTGGTTGAGATCAAAGACTTTGTTTAGGTATAAAGATGCTCAAGGGGAACCCCTCTTTCTTGGGCGACTTCGGAGAAGGTTCGCAGACTCTCAAGGGCATTAATGACGGCTCTAGCATTGTTGAGGGGATTATTGGAGCCGAGTTGCTTAGCTAAAATATTTTTAAGTCCAGCCAACTCTAATACGGTTCTTACTGCTCCTCCAGCAATTACCCCAGTACCAGGAGCAGCAGGGCGAACAATGACTTTTGCTCCGCCGGACACGCCTTTGGCTACGTGGGTGATCGAACTAGACTTTGTTAAAGATACGTCAATTAGCTGTTTTTTGCCATCAGCGACTCCTTTACGGACAGCACCGATCACGTCACCAGCTTTACCCACACCAACCCCCACTTGGCCTTTTTCATTGCCAACGACAACAATGGCGCGAAAGCTCAGTTTTTTACCGCCTTTAACCACTTTACTGACCCGACGAATTTGGATAACTCGTTCTTGCCAGTTACTTTCTTTCGCCTTTTCTCGGCTGTTTTTACGACTTTTTGCCATAATAATTACTGCTTAATGTGAAACGATTAATAATTTGATTTAAAACTGTAATCCAGCTTCGCGGGCAGCTTCAGCCAAGGCTTTTACCCGACCATGATAAAGATTCCCCCCGCGATCAAAGACCACTTGTTCGATGCCCTTGGCTTTTCCTCGTTCCGCCACTAACTTTCCCACAGCAGCGGAAGCTTCACAGGTTGCCCCAGAGGAAAGACTATTTTTTAGGTCGGGTTCTAAGGTAGAAGCAGCCGCCAGGGTATGTTGGGCGACATCATCAATAATTTGGGCATAAATGTGATGATTAGAGCGAAAAACCGCTAAACGAGGGCAGTCGGGGGTACCGCTGACTTTTTTGCGAATCCGTCGATGACGACGTTTTAAAGAATCTCTGCGTGTTGTTTTCATAATTATTTTTTACCGGCTTTACCTGCTTTGCGTCTAACAAATTCGTCAATGTAACGAATACCTTTACCCTTGTAAGGTTCTGGGGGACGAACTGCCCGAATTTTAGCAGCAATGTTACCGACAATTTCTTTGTCGATGCCACTAACAATGACTTGAGTATTGTTTTCAACGGCCACATTAATGCCTTTGGGCATAGTCATTTCAACGGGTTTACTATAGCCAACGTTGAGGGTTAATTTACTTCCTTGCGCCTGGGCTCGATACCCGACTCCTTGGATACTTAGACGTTTTTCAAACCCTTTGGAAACCCCTTCGACCATATTAGACACTAATGTGCGACAAAGGCCATGACGTTCACGGGCGGTGCGAGAGTCATCTTCTCGTTGAACCAGGAGGGTTTCTCCGTCTTGGTTGACAGTGACTTTTGAGGGAAGTTCAAATTCTAGGGAACCTTTGGGTCCTTTGACTGCGATATGTTGCCCTTTGATGTCGATGGTGACTTTATTGGGCAGAGGGATAGGTTGTTTACCAATACGAGACATGGTTCTGATGGGTTATCTTGTGATCAGTGAGTTGTTGTTTTTACGAGGCTCTTACTACGTTCATGGTTAAGGGATGCTACCAAACGTAGCAAAGAATTTCGCCACCCACGTTTTGACGACGAGCTTCCCTATCGGTCATAATCCCTTTGGAGGTAGAGATGATGGCAATGCCAATGCCTCCGAGTACACGGGGTAAATCTTTACGATTGGAGTAGACTCGTAACCCTGGTTTACTCACCCGTTGTAGGGTATTAATGATAGGCTGACGGCCCCTTGATTTGTATTTTAGGGAGATGACGAGATGTTTTTTTACCCCTTCTCCCGCTTCTTCAAACCCCTCAATAAAGCCTTCTTCTTTGAGGACTTGGGCAATACTGCGGGTCATTCTTGTGGTGGGAACCACAGTGGTAGGGTGGCGTACCGCACAAGCGTTGCGGATACGGGTAAGCATATCTGAGATGGTGTCGTTAGGTGCCATTATTGCTGATCAGTTTCTCCTGTAGAATGACGGATTGACTAGGTACGGAAGGGCATTCCCATTTCTTTGAGTAACGCACGCCCTTCTTCATCGGTTTGGGCGGTGGTAATGATGGAAACATCCATGCCCCGAATTTGATCGATGGTGTCGTAGTCGATTTCTGGAAAAATCAGTTGTTCACGAATACCAAGACTGTAGTTACCTCGTCCGTCAAAGCTTTTTGGGCTGATTCCCCGAAAGTCTCTAATCCGTGGTAAAGCTAAATTAATTAAACGGTCTAAAAAGGCGTACATTTTTTCTGAACGCAACGTTACCATAACGCCTACTGGCATTCCTTCACGGATTTTAAAACCAGCGATCGCTTTTTTAGCACGGGTAACAACGGGTTTTTGTCCAGTAATCGTCTCTAATTCGCTAATGGAAGATTCTAGGGCTTTAGCATTTTGGGATGCTTCTCCAAGTCCTCGGTTAACGGTAATTTTGACGACTTTAGGAACTTGGTGAATGTTGCTGTAACTAAACTCCTGTTGCAGTTTCGGTACAATGGTTTCTTGATAAAAGGTTTTGAGTCTTGGTTGAGCCATGATAGTTTTTCCTCATCCCTGGGCTTGGTCAGGGGCGACTAATAATTCGGTGGAAAATTAGGGTTATTGTTTGAATTGCAAGGGAGCAAGGAGAAAGGTTTATAAATAGTATGAAAAATAACCATTTCTTATTGCTGACCTAATAGAAGTAAAAACTCTCGATTTTAATCGATAATTTCTCCTGTTTTCTTCAACATTCGTACTTTACGACCTTCGTCGGTAAAGGTATAGCTAATACGGCTGGCTACCTGTTCTTTGGTGGAATACAACATGACGTTAGAACTATGAATCGGAGCTTCAAAGGTGGCAATTTGACCTGATTCTCCTTCTTGTTGGGGTTTAACGTGCTTGGTTCTGACGTTAACTCCTTTAACCACGACTTGACTGGTTTTGGGGATAGTTTTGATCACTTCTCCCACTTTGCCTTTGTCTCGTCCTGAGATCACTTGAATGGTATCCCCTGTTTTAACGTGCATTTTGTATCGTTTAGGGGGAGATTTTTTTTGACTCATGTTAGAGTACCTCCGGTGCTAAGGATACGATTTTGGTGTAACTTTTATCCCTTAATTCTCTGGCTACAGGGCCAAAAACACGGGTTCCTCTGGGGTTGCCATCGGCGTTGATAATGACGGCTGCATTATCATCAAAACGGATACTCATGCCACTGGCGCGATTGACGGGTTGGCGAGTCCGTACAATAACGGCGGTGACAATATCAGACCGTTTGATAGGCATATTGGGAATGGCATCTTTGACGACGGCGATGATTTTATCCCCAATTTCTCCATAGCGACAATTGCCGGTTCCCAAAACACGCAAACACATGAGTTTACGGGCTCCGCTATTGTCGGCAACATTGAGATAGGTTTGCTGTTGAATCACGGTGGTAATAAACGGGTTTAATGAGCGGTTAAAATTTCCTTAATTTCCCAGCGTTTGGTTTTGCTGAGGGGGCGGGTTTCTCGAATGCGAACGCGATCGCCTTCTTGACATTTATTTTCGGGATCGTGTGCTTTAAAGTTTTTGGTTTTGACAACGATCTTTCCATATTTTGGGTGAGGGGAGCGGTTTTCTACAGCTACCACTGCGGTTTTATCCATTTTGGTGCTAACCACGACTCCAACTCTTTCTTTGACGGCCATAATGGTTCTATGTCTCTTCTACTGATGTGGATGATGTTTGGTTGATGTTGAGTTGTCTTTCCCGTTCGACGGTTAAGAGTTGAGCCATACGATGACGGGTGTGTTTAAACTCGTGGGTTTTTTCTAACTGGCGGGTGGCTTGTTGAAACCGCAAATCAAAGAGTTTCCGTTTAGTGGCGATAATTTCTTCTGCCAGTTCTTCATCACTGAGTTGTCTGACTTCTTGTATTTTGGGTAGTGCCATGATTTAGTTATACTCCTCCTGGCGTGTAATAAACTTGGTTTTGATGGGTAGTTTTTGAGCAGCTAGACGCATTGCTTCACGGGCAACCGGTTCTGCGACCCCAGATAACTCAAACATGATTCTTCCGGGTTTAACCACAGCAACCCAATATTCAGGAGACCCTTTTCCAGACCCCATCCGAGTTTCTGCGGCTCGCATGGTGACGGGTTTATCAGGGAATACCCGAATCCAAATTTTTCCACCCCTTTTGATATAGCGGGTCATAGCACGACGGGCTGCTTCAATTTGACGGGAGGTGATCCAGCAGGGTTCGGTCGCTTGGAGGGCGTAGTCACCAAAGTTGAGGGTACTGCCTCGGTATGCCAGTCCTCTCATGCGTCCTCGCTGCTGTTTGCGAAATTTTGTTCTTCTAGGACTTAACATGGGTGATTAATGATAAGGTTTAACTTAAACTGTCTTGGTTATTCTTCGTTGGAACGGTCTTCAAATTGTTGGGGACGACGTTTCTTTCTGGGAGTAGGTGCGGGGGCTGCCATAGCTTGTTCTTCTTGACCTGGAATAATCTCCCCTTTAAATACCCAGACTTTAATGCCTAAGATCCCGTAAATGGTCTGAGCCGTCCGATAGGCATAATCAATATCTGCTCTTAAGGTATGCAGTGGCACCCTGCCTTCTCTAACCCACTCACTACGAGCAATTTCAGCCCCGTTCAAACGACCACCTACCTGAATTTTAATCCCTTTGACTTCAGCCCGTTGGGCCCGTTGAATGGCTTGGCGAACCACTCGGCGGAAAGAAACCCGTCGCTCTAGTTGTTGGGTAATATATTCGGCAATTAAAGCAGCATCGGCATCAACCCGTGACACTTCAATGACGTTAATACGGATTTGACGATTTTCCCCCAGAACTTTTTGTAAACCGGTTCTGAGTTGTTCAATACCACTTCCGCCTCTACCAACCACTACACCGGGTCTAGCAGTATGAATGGCTAAATCGATTTGATCGGCTTTACGCTCAATGCGAATATCGGCAATCCCTGCATTACTGAGATTTTTTTCAACGTACTGCCGAATTGCTAAGTCTTCTTGTAATAGCTCAGGATAGCGTCTTTTGTCAGCATACCAACAGGATTTATGATCTTTGGTAATGCCTAGACGAAAACCAATTGGATGTATTTTCTGTCCCATATGTTTTTGTTAGTCCTCTTGTATTTCGGGCGCAACGGCAATAGTAATGTGGCAGGTGGGTTTACGAATTTGATAAGCCCGTCCTTGCGCTCTAGGTCGATATCGCCTTAAACTGGGTCCCCCGTCTGCATAGGCTTTACTAACGACTAAGGTGGTAGGATCAAGTCCTTGATTGTGTTCAGCATTAGCCACAGCAGAGCGCAATAGTTTCAAAATTGGCTCACAGGCTCGATAGGGCATAAATTCCAGGATGATTAGGGCTTCACGGTAAGAGCGGCCTCTAATTTGATCGAGTACCCGTCTTACTTTTGAGGGAGACATCCGAATATAACGGGCTATGGCTTTAGCTTCTGTGGTTGTATCAACTGCCATGATAGTGTTGTGGTGTCTGTAACTTACTTTTTAAACAGGGTTTAAGGGTTGGGGTCAAAGTATGTCCCCAGTTTCCTCGGCTTTACCTGGTTTGATTATCTTCGAGCTTTTTTATCACTCTTCGCGTGTCCCCTAAAGGTTCGGGTGGGGGCAAATTCCCCTAATTTATGACCGACCATTTGTTCGGAGATAAAAATGGGGACGTGCTGTTTACCGTTATGGACTGCGATGGTATGACCGATCATAGCGGGGATGATGGTGGAAGCTCTTGACCAGGTTTTGATGACCTGTTTATCTCCTTTTTCGTTGAGTTTTTCAATTTTCGTCAGGAGACTATCTGCAATAAAAGGACCTTTTTTTAAGGAGCGACTCATAATAATTTCAACCAATTCAATTGTTTTAACGGCGACGACGAATAATTAGGCGAGAACTCGCTTTTTTCTTATTACGGGTTTTTGCTCCAAGAGCGGGTTTACCCCAAGGGGTCATCGGTCCGCTTCTACCAACAGGGGCGCGTCCTTCTCCTCCACCGTGGGGGTGATCCACTGGGTTCATGACGCTTCCTCTGACGTGGGGTCTGCGACCTAAGTGACGGGTTCTTCCAGCTTTTCCTAGTTTGATGTTACGGGCTTCAATGTTACCAACTCGCCCAATGGTGGCATAACATTCTTTTCGCACCATGCGAACTTCTTTGGAAGGCAGTCTTAAGGTGACATAATCGCCTTCTTTGGCTACCACTTGAGCAGCAGCACCAGCCGCCCGCACCATTTGTCCCCCTTTTCCTGCGACTAATTCGACGTTATGAACTTCTGTCCCTAAAGGAATTTTATAGAGGGGTAAGGCGTTACCCACTTCAAAGGGAGAATCTTCTCCTGAGATAACTTCTGTTCCTACAGTTATGCCTGCTGGTGCTAAGATGTAGCGTTTTTCTCCATCTTGATAGAAGAGAAGAGCGATACGAGCGTTACGGTTGGGATCGTATTCGATGGCAGCGACTTTAGCTGGAATTCCGTATTTATCCCGTTTAAAATCTACAATTCGATATAACCGTTTATGTCCACCGCCACGATGGCGACTGGTAATTACCCCTCGGTTATTACGCCCTTTTTTATTATGTTTGTAGGTAGTTAATGATTTTTCCGGCTTACGTTTGGTAATGTCCGCGAAATCTGAGACAGAGGCTTGTCTGGTTCCGGGAGTGTATGGCCGATAAGTACGAATACCCATGATTATCTTTTCGGTTTGGTCAGTTAATGAGCAGTTGGCTGATGATTCGAGGGTTGATAGAAGATTGCGAGTTTATTTTGACCTTACGGTGACGTATAAGGTTATACGTCAGGGAAGAGTTCGATGGTATCTCCTTCTTCTAGGGTAACGATCGCTCGCTTATATAAGGGTTTATGACCAATGAATCGACCCACACGACGCTTCTTCCGAGGAGGACGAATGGTGTTCACCCCGATTACTTTAACGTCAAATAAACTTTCGATCGCTGCTTTAATTTCTGGTTTGGTGGCTTTCGGTAGTACATCAAACACATATTTATTTTGTTCTAGCAGCAGGGTTGCTTTTTCGGTAATAATCGGCTTAAGTACCAAATCCGCTAGATCACGGGGATTATATTCAGTCATTGTAAACCTCCTGGATTTTGGTTAGGGCTTCGGAGGTGATGACGATTTTATCGGCGTTGAGCAGATCATAAACATTTAAACTATCGGCTCTTAAAATCTTCACAAAACAAAGATTTCTGGCTGATAAATAAATGTTGTCGTCAGTTTCTACCAGTACCAAAGCCACTTTTTGGCTAGGCTCTACTCCCCAACGGGCTAAAGCTGAAGCTAATTCTTTGGTTTTGGGTTGGGGAAGTTGTTCAACGAAGTTTTCAACAACAATAATGTCTTCAACTCGGCTACCTATGGCTGTCCTTAAGGCTAACCGTTTTTCTTTACGGTTCATTTTTAAACTAAAATCTCTGGGTTTTGGTCCAAAAATGACCCCACCCCCTCGCCATAAGGGGGAACGTATCGATCCGGCTCTAGCTCGACCGGTTCCTTTTTGTCGCCAGGGTTTACGCCCACCCCCTCTTACTTCTGCTCTCGTTTTGGTAGAGGCGTTTCCTTGACGAGCATTGGCTAAGTGACGCACAACCGCACGGTGTAATAAGTGCGATGCGCTTTCTTCTTTGGCTACTTTCAAATCTAGGGTAGCTTGCCCAACTTCTTCCCCTTGCCAGTTTTTAACGTTACAATCAACCATTTTTCTTGATTCGTTTCTCGTTTACTTATGAGTTAGTCTTTTTATTGACCAACAATGTTGGCCGGGGTAATATTTAAAAGACCTCCTGGCTTTCCAGGTACTGCTCCTTTGATCAGTAAAAGGTTTCTTTCTGCATCAACTCGAACCACTTGCAATTTACGGGTGGTTACTTTCGTTGCACCGTATTGACCCGCCATTTTCTTTCCTGGATATACCCGTCCTGGTGTTGTTCCTGCGCCAGTTGACCCAGGTAAACGATGGTTTTTTGAGCCATGAGTCATAGAACCTCGTTTAAAGTTATGGCGTTTCTGATAGCCAGCAAACCCTCGTCCCATTGAGGTTCCAGAAACATCTACTAAGTCCCCAACGTTAAAAATATCTGCTTTTATTGCTTCTCCTAATTGATAAGAAGCAAGATCTTCCACTCGATATTCTTTAAGATGACGCAAGGGGGATGCGTTGACTTTTTTTAAATGGCCTAACTCTGGTTTGGTTAGAGCTTTTTCTTTGACTTCTAAATAACCGATTTGGATGGCACTATAACCATCGGTGTCGGTGGTTTTTATTTGTGTAATGGTACATGGACCCGCTTGCACTACGGTAACAGGAATGGCCAGGCCAGATTCCTCCTCGAAGATTTGGGTCATACCGAGTTTGGTTCCAAGAAGACCAACAGCCACGGTTTTTTCCTCTATAGGCTAGACAACAGAATTTAGGTGCATCATTCACACCTAAACAAGCGAGATAGTGTTTCCTCGCTTTGCTTTTATGAATACGCTCTAACAGCCGTCAGGCGAAATCAATATAGACAGTTAACGATAGGTTTAACCTGCTTGTGACAACGGGTTAAGTTGGGTTGCCGTGACTCTTCAAGACTTAAAGCTTGCTCTCTTCAGTATCCTGAAGCGGATTTTTCCCACTTTGAGCCAAGGTCTATTAATTAGCTTTTGGCCACGATCAAATATTATATATGAAATTAGATATAAAAAGCAAGGGTCATGGTAACTTTTTTTTAACCCCTGAAATTATTGCATCCTATCGATAGTTCGGTATTGTATGGCCTCAGCAACATGATAACTTTTAACCGAGTCATCATCAGCGAGATCGGCAATAGTACGAGACACCTTTAACACCCGATCCATAGCCCTTGCAGATAATCCTAGCTTGCGGATCGCCCCTTCTAATAAGTTACGACTCGACTCATCTAAAGCACAAAATTGACGTAAATGGGAGGTTTGCATCTGTGCATTACAAGACACCGAAGCATCTTCCTTAAAGCGATGTTGAGCGCGATCGCGGGCTAATTTAACTCTGTTTCTAATGGTATCCGATCCTTCTCCTGTCACTTGTTGGGTCATTTCTTCGGGTTTTAGGCGGTTTACAGCCACTTGTAAATCAATTCTATCCATCAACGGACCCGATAACTTCGCCCAATATTGTTCTCGTTGACGAGGAGAACAGGTACACCGTTGGATGGGATCGCCGAAATAGCCACAGGGACAAGGGTTGGTACTCGCTACCAAGGTAAAACAGGCCGGAAATGTCACCGACTGACGAGTACGAGAAATAGAAACGTAACCATCTTCTAACGGTTGACGGAGAAACTCCAGAACATTGCGTTTAAATTCTGTTAATTCATCTAAAAATAGAATACCGTGATGAGATAAGGAAATTTCTCCAGGTTTTGGGTAACTTCCACCCCCCACTAAACTTGGACCCGACGCAGAATGATGGGGACTACGAAAAGGTCGATCTTGGATCAAAGAGCCTCTATTTTTGAGTAAACCAGCCACAGAATGAATCTGAGACACTTCTAACGCCTCAGAGAAGGATAAAGGGGGTAAAATGCCAGGTAAACGCTTAGCCAACATGGTTTTTCCGCTTCCGGGTGGTCCGACTAAAATTAAATTATGTCCCCCAGAAGCAGCTATTTCCAAGGCGCGACGGGCGTGGGTTTGGCCTTTAACATCTTTGAGATCTAGGGGAAAAACAGGCGTTAACTCATCCTTTTGAGGAGGTTGATAGGTGGCAGGTTGATAGTTTTCGGGTTGACAGAGGAAGTCAGCGACATCTGAGAGGTGTTTGAAACCATAAACCGCTAAATCTTTGACTACAGCAGCTTCTTGGGCGTTATCTGCTGGAACCACTAACCCTTTGATACCTAGCTGTTGCGCCTTCGCAGCGATAGGTAAAACGCCAGCAACAGGGCGCAAACTTCCATCTAGGGATAATTCCCCTAAAAACAAATAATCCCCCAATAAATGAGCATCTACTTGCTCTGAGGCGGTTAATATTCCTACACTGATAGGTAAGTCAAAGGAAGGGCCTTCTTTGCGTAAGTCAGCCGGAGCTAAATTAATAATAATTTTTCGCATGGGAAAGGCAAACCCTGAATTTTTAATGGCTGCTTTCACTCTTTCCCTAGATTCTTGTACGGCGGTATCAGGTAATCCGACAATTGTTATGGCAGGAAGTCCCCCCGCAACATCTACTTCTACCCCAACTTTTACCGCATCAATACCCACTAATGAAGCACACCAAACCCTGGCTAACATTATTTTTTCCTATGACTGAATTGTTTGCGTTAGGGTTAGTATTCCCCAAAATTGAGAAAAGATTAGCAATCTCTAATTAATTCAATTTAGATAACTTTATATAAGTATCAGGAGTATTATTTTTGTGAATAGCATCTCTAAAAGAAAGATATGTTACCATGAACACATAAATAAAGTTTACGGGAGTATTTTGTGAAAATTATTAATATCAATCAAGCTAAAGATGAAATTGAGAAATTAGTCAATCAAACCAATGACAATCATCAACCAATTCTTTTATCTGGAACAAAAAGAAATGCTGTTTTAATTGCTGAAGAAGATTGGAATTCAATTCAAGAAACCCTTTATTTACATTCTATTCCTGGGATGGTTGAGTCAATTCTAGAAGGAGGAAATACACCCACTGAAGATTGTTTAAATGAAGATTCAATTAGAGACATTTTAAATGAGTAATTGGCAATTGGTCTTTACTAAACAAGCTGAAAAAGATGCGAGAAAGCTAGTGAGTGCAGGGTTAGGAAAACAAACAGCTAAGTTATTAGATGTTTTGAAAGAAAATCCTTATCAATCTTATCCCAACTATGAAAAACTTAGTGGTGATTTAGCTAGTTATTATTCGAGGCGTATTAATATTAAACATCGTTTAGTTTATCAGATTTTACCAGAGGAAAAAATTGTTAAAATTATAAGAATGTGGACTCATTATGAGTAAAAAATACAGAATAATAACTTTATCTATGAAAACTCAATTTTTAACCCTTGCCCTATCAGTGCTTAGTTATACAAATTTAGGACTTAACAGTATTACTTTAGCTCAAAATAATGAAATTGTATTAACGAAGATGATGAAGTTGTCAATTTAAACACTCGTTCAGTTCGTAAAGTTTCAGAGAGTTTCGCAAACTCAGCTAAAACAACAAAACTTTATGGAACAATTTCAGGAGAAATGACTATTTTAAAAAGACAAGTTTTTCCCCGTCGTTAAATTTAATTTAAAGAGTGATCGCCTTAATTTATTATTCCCATGACATCAAAATACTATTTTTTCCTCGAGAAACTGAGTAGCTTGATCGCAGTTAACCGGTTTAGAGAATAAATACCCTTGTCCTAAAAGACAGCCTAATTTTTGTAAATTTTGTAACTGATTTTCGGTCTCAATTCCTTCAGCAACTACATCTATTTCTAAACTAGAAGCTAACATTAAAATACTTTTAATAAATTGTAAGTTAGGATTAGAATGGTCTAATTTTTTAAGAAAAGATCGGTCAATTTTCAGAGTATCTACAGGTAATTCTTGTAAACGATTTAAACAAGAGTAACCAACACCAAAATCATCAATACATAAATGAATTCCCATATCTTTTAATTTCTGTAATCTCTCAAGAGAATAATTTTCCGTATCTAAGGTATAACTTTCTGTAATTTCTAGTTTTAGGGAACCGGGTGGTAAACGACTTTCCTGAACAATTAATCCGATTTGTTCTATAAAGTTCTCCTGTTGAAATTGAACAGCCGACACATTAATATTAACTGTTAAAGTATTGTGATCAGGAAACTGTTTTAACCAATAAGAAATTTGTTGACATACTTGTTTTAAAATCCACCACCCAAGAGGATTAATTAATTTTGTTTCTTCAGCGATGGGAATAAATTTTTCTGGAGATATCCACCCTTCTGTGGGATGTTGCCAACGTAGTAATGCTTCAAACCCGTTAATTTTTTGATTTTCTAAATGAACAATTGGTTGATAATATAAAGAAAATTGTTGAGATAATTCATCGTTTTCAAGATTTTCTACTGCTTTATTTAAGTCTCTTTCAAGTTGAATACGAGCAAAAACAAGAGCTTGCATATCTGGGTTAAAACACTTATAACACCCTTTTCCTTGTCGTTTTGCTTGATACATTGCAATATCTGCATCCCGCAATATTTCACTGGGTTGATTATATTTAAAAACATTAAATGTCATTCCAATACTAGCACCAACGGAAACTTCATAGTTATTAAGATAAAATGGTTGATTTAAGGTATTTAAAATTCGTTGTGCAATAACCTCAGCTAGTGATAATTCTTTGAGATTTCTCAATAAAATAGCAAATTCATCGCCACCAAAACGAGCGACAGCATCGCTAGACCGAACACAAGTTTTTAAGCGTTGACTTACTACTTTTAAGAGATCATCTCCTACTAAGTGACCTAAACTATCATTAACGATTTTAAAGCCATCGAGATCGATAAATAATACTCCATACAAATACTGTGAGTTAACAGAAGCTGTTTTCATTTCTTGTTTTAGCAAATTAACAAATAAATCTCGATTAATAAGACCTGTTAATTTATCATGAAAAGCATCATGTTTTAGTTGTGCTTCCCTATCTAATAATTGAATTTGAGTTGTTTGCAGTTCTAATAAAGTTTGTGTTAATTCTTCTGTGCGTTTTTCCACCAGTTGCTCTAAATTTTGATTAAATTTTTGGAGTTGTTTTCCCATCTCAATTCGTGCTGAAATTTCTTCTTTAAGAGATTCATTTTGTTGTTCTAGGGTTTTAGTCAGATTTCTCAAATCGAGATGTAATTTAACTCTTGCGAGTAATTCTTCTTGGACAAATGGTTTTGTAATGTAATCAACGGCACCAAGAGAAAATCCTTTAACTTTATTAAAAGTTTCATTTAAAACCGTCATAAAAATAATAGGTATATTTACAGTTTCTGCCGATGATTTTAAAGCACGACAGGTTTCAAATCCATCCATTATTGGCATCATTACATCTAATAAAATTAGATCAGGTAATGTTTTTTGTGCCTGATTAATTGCACTTTCTCCTGTTTGAGCAATAAGAACTTTATAGCCTGCTGTTTTGAGACATTGAAAAAGTATTTGAATATTATTAGGGTTGTCGTCAACAACTAAAATTAATGATTGTTTAGTAGAATTCATTTGAGTTTACTCTTTTTCTATACTAAGTTCAAATATTGTTTGAATTTTGTTAATTTCAAAGTTTTGTGTTGCTTGGATTAACCAATCATAAAACTGATTATATTGAGGATAATTTTGTTTTAAAATTAGTGTTTCTTGTTCAATTTTCTCTACATCTCCTGTTTCCACAGCATCCCGTAGTTCCAACATATCAATTCCTTGCGGTAAGATAATATCTAAAATTGGCAAAGGAGTATTTGATAACTTTTGAGAGTTGTTTTTATCAAGTTTAGATTGATAAATCCATTCAAGATTTAAACATTGTTGAATCTTGTTAAATAATTCAATAACTTGGATAGGTTTCGGGACAAAAATATTACATCCTTTTTGTAAAGTTTTCTCTCTATCAACCAGAGAAACACTTGCACTAGAAGCAATAATTGGTGTTGTTTTAAATTGAGATAATTTTCGTAACTCTTGCGTCATTTCTAAGCCATTCATTTCTGGCATTAAAATATCTGTAATAATTAAATCAGGTTGAAACTGAATTGCTTTTTCTATGCCTTCTTTACCCTGTTCTGCTTCGATAGTTTCAAACCCAATACTTTGTAACAATTCCACTAAAAACAAGCGATTATCTTCCAAATCATCGACGACTAAAACGCTTCGCTTACTCCCTTTATATCCTTTAATATTGACTTGCTTTTCAGGTAAATTTGTTTCAAGAAATTCTTGAGAAGTTTTTAGAGCTAAATCGAACCAGAAAATACTACCTTTATTCGGGGTACTTTGCACATTAATTTTACTATTCATTAAAGCGATAATTTTTTGACTAATAGCTAAACCCAAACCCGTTCCTTCTACTTTGTTTTTATAGTTTCCTGTTTGTTCAAAAGGGAGAAAAATTTTCTCTAACATTTCTTCTTTAATTCCAATTCCAGTATCTTCGATCTGAAATCGAAAATCAACTAAGTCTTTGTTTTGATTGTCCGATAATTTTTTAACTTTAAAAGTAACTGTTCCTTGTTGTGTGAACTTAATAGCATTTCCTAGTAAGTTAAGTAAAACTTGTCTTAATCGTTTTTCATCCCCTTGTACAAAGGTAGGTAAATTTCCAAGAATTTGAAAATCAAATAAAATACCCTTTTGTTGCGCCCGAACCTGACAAATTTCGCTAATAGTCCTTAAAAAAATTAGAAAATGAAAATCATGGGAATAAATCTCTAGTTTATTTACTTCAATCTTAGAAATATCTAAAATATCATTAATTAAGGTTAAAAGATGGGTACCACATTGATGAATAATTTGAACACCATGTTTTTGTTGATGGTTACAATTTCCATCTCTTTCGAGAATTTGAGTATAGCCTAAAATGCCATTGAGAGGAGTGCGTAATTCATGACTAATATTGGCCAGAAATTCACTCTTGGCTTGGTTAGCTGTATCAGCTATTTCTTTAGCTTTTTGCAATTCGAGAGTTCTTTCTTTGACCCGATTTTCTAGCTCATTATTACTCTGTTCTAAGGCAACAAAGGAAGCATATAATTGCTGAGCCATATAGTTAAACGAATGGGATAATTTATGTAATTCTTTGATTCCCTTTACATCTACTTTTTGGATTAATTTACCAGAAGCGATCGCTTCTGATGCTTTACTAATTTTAAGAATTGGTTTAGTAATCCATTCAGAGGTTAATAACCCAATAATAATGGCAACGATCAGTGCAGTAATACACAGTCCTATGGTCATTTTCGTATTACGATTAATTTGATCCATAAAATCTGCTTCTGGTATAGCAGTCACAATTAACCAATCAATTCCCCTAGGATCTCGGTAAGGACAGATATCAACAAATATACGTTGTTTTTCATTCCATATTTCCAATTGTTTTAATTCTTGAATGTTCTCAAAACTATTAGATGCTTGTAATAACTCTTGTGCAGTAATTTGAATTAAAGGATCTTTGACATTTTTAACATTCAGACGTTGAGGTTCTCTGGTTTTGGCATCGAGGACAAAAGGTTTTTGAGAATTAGAGCTTGCCACTAATAATCCAGAACGTTCTATAATAAAGATACGACTAGATGGACTAACCATAAGTTGGTCAAGGAACTCACTAATAACATTTAAGCTTAAATCGACGGCATAAACTCCTTGAAAATTTCCCTGTTGGTCGTAAAATGGTTGAGCAGCAGTAATGCCTAATACTTGTTTATCAAAGGCAAACTGATAAATATCGCTCCAAATTGCTTGTTTTTTAGCTTTTGCCTCGATAAACCAGGGTCTTGTCGTAGAATCATAACTTGGTTGAACTTTCAGTAATTTTTGACGATTTCCTTGGTTATCCAGTAGATAAAGATTTCTTTTAGGAAAGTTTTGGGTCATTTTTGAGATTAAAGTCCCATCATTTTCACGATTGACACCGATACTCTCCCCTTTCAATAGTCCAATATAGATACTGTAAATTGAGGGAAAAGTAGTCATCTGTTGCCAAAAATAACGCTCTAATCTCTGCCAGTTGTTGATATTAACGACTCCTAACTCGGTGTTATCTACATTAACCTGATTAATTAAAGGGGGAGTTTTAAGATAGTCTTCTAAACGTTCCGTAATGCGATTGCTCACCTGAGATTGTAATTGATGAGCAAGATCATTCACTGCTTGTTGACCGTTACGTAAGGAAAGATATCCTGTGATTCCCACAGCAACAACAATTTGTACAATAAAAGGAATCACCAAAAATAACCGTAAAGGTATTTGAGGCATTCCTTGTTGACTTGACGATGATGTAAGAGGTTTTGTCATCAGATAGACATCAACGTTGAATTTATCATTAATCTATAGCAGTTCCCATACTTGTGAGGTACAAACTCTTCTAGTTTTAGGAGTTAGGAGGGCAGGCTTCGCCTGTGCTACGCAGCAGAAGTTCAGAAGTTGAATATTAGCTGTACCTCATGAGTCTAGGAAATGCTATATTATAAGTTATCCTAATTTCAAGAAAATGCAGTGATCTAAAACACCACAGCCAAAACTGGTAAGAAGTTGTTTTTAGTGAATTTAGGGTTTAAAACTAAAGAGTGAAATGCTCAATTAAGACTGTATAGTAAAGATATAGTTTGAAGAAGCTTTCAGATTACTCCAAACTCTTGTTATCAATTACATAAACTAAAATAGAATAGATAATCCCTAAACATTTGATGTCACTTTATGAGTCTTGTTCTTCTGACCACCATTGACCCATAAAACTATCTTTTAAACATTGCTTAACTAATTCAATTTCCTTTGTGGAAAGATTTTGATACCAACTTTTAGCAATTTGATTAGATTGAGATGAATTTTTCAAAACTTGTTGCTCAATCTCTTGAGACCAAGGTAAACCAGCAGTTTTATAGAGCAACTGGCTAATTTTTATCGGATCAGCAACCAAATCTTCATAAACTATGTGTAGATAATTGTCTTTGCCTTTCCCTGCACTGTTAATTACTTCATTAGCATAACACCAGTACCACAACTCAGATTCTTCTACATTCATTCCTTCTATGTTACCAATACGTTTAGCCCATTGAGAATCAACTTGAACAATTGATTGTAAACGTTTATTATTAGCTTGCCGAATTTGTTCGAGAGATTTACTTTTTACATATCTTTGTTTCCAAGAGTTAAGAAAACCGCCAGGATGACGAACAATATGAATGATTAAAGCTTGAGGACGATTTTCTAAAACCCACTTACCCCAAGCAGGAGTTTGATTAAGCTTAAGGATCGGTAAACTTATTTCCAAGGAACTGCTATACCAAGAAGGAATTAGCCATTCTTCTTGAGACCAACTAGTACAGCTAGGTATTAAATTAGCCAATTGTTTACGTACACGAGATTTAGCAAATACCATTCTTCCAATGCTTAAACGCATTGGTTCAGGTAAGTAAATTTTAGGATTTGCTGCAATACGATCTCGCACTCCCATTCTTGAACTTGTTAGAGCTATGGCTTGATCCCACTGGTCTCCAAAGCTTTTCTCGAAAGATTGATCAACAACACCTGAAGGTAATTGTAATAGGGGTGAGTTGAGAAGTTTATCAGGTTCATTACGACAATGGGTTAGAGGAGAAAAATCTAGTGTATCTAGAAGCCAGTTGGTTCCTGAACGTCCTTGTCCAAAAATTAAAACATAGTCAAATCGTTTTTGAAATCCTACTTCCATTAATATTTTTGGTGAGTTAATCAATATTTCCGATTATTCATTATTATACCCTATTTTTTACTTATTATTCTAAGTATTTTCTAGATGACTTTTGCCCTAATAAACTACCTATAATTGCTCTAAAGAAACGACGGATTTTTAAGCCAATTTTTTGTACAAAATTCCTCAAAACTTGAAGACGATGACGCATGGTAGGTAAACGGAAGATATAAGCTAATCGTCGCATCATTCCCCCTACTTGTCCACTAATATTGATCCCGTAACTAGAGATAATCGCGGTTCTTCTTCCTAGGGTTAACATATCTCCTAAATGAAGATAGTTGAAGGATTTTAAGGGCTTATTTTCGATGATAGCAGCAATATTTTTAGCTGCACAACTAGCTTGTTGATAAGCAACTTGAGCCGTACCGGGAAAAGAGTGATTTTTACTACTGATTTGTGCTAAATCGCCTAATGCAAAGACTTTCGGGTAATCAATGAGTTGTAACCTAGAATTGGTTAATAGTTTACCTGAGCTAGTTTGTTGACAATTCAATGATTGAATTAAGCTTCTTGACTGAGTTCCAGCCACCCAGATAACTATATTTACAGGAACATCAATATTTTGCTCCCCATGATTGATAGTAATTAAATCTTCCTTAATTTCTTTAACATTTGTATTCAAATACAATTGAACACGACGCGAACCTAAGGCATGATAAGATGCTTTACGAACTCCTTTAGATAACCCTTTTAAAATTTGATTTCCGCGATCAATTAATAAGACTTCTGCTCGTTTTCCTAGGCGATCAGCTAACTTACAAGATAATTCTACACCATTCGGTCCACCGCCAATAATAGCAACTCTAAAATTCTTTCTATCTAAGGTTTCTAAGTAGTGTATTTTGGCTTGTAACTGTTCTAAATCTTGTAATGTTCTAAAGGTTAAAGCATAATTTTTTAACCCTGGAATATCTACCCAACGGTTTTGAGTCCCTAACCCTAAAACCAAGTAATCATAAGTTAAACTTTTATCATTATCTAGTTGAACCTGACGATTATCTAAGTCAATTTTTTTAACAATATGTTGACAAAATTGGATAGAGGTTCCGGCCAATAATTTTTGGTAAGTTGGCGCAATTTCCCAACGTTGTAATTCTCCTGTAATTAACTCATATAATAGAGGAGTAAACAAAAAGTTGTCATTGCGTTCGACTAAGGTGATTTTCCAATCACCTGACTTTACTTGAGGATGATTACTGAGATATAAAGCAGTATATAAACCGCTAAACCCTCCGCCTAAAACACAGATATTAATGGGATGTTTACTATTCATTAGAACTCAAAATAAATAAACTCAGATGGTGTATTAGCAGCTAATAAAATGGTTAAAGCTAATAAAACAGGAGACAACCAACGGGATAATAATAAATCATATTCAAATTTGCCTTGCCACACTGCTAAATGTTCCATTAAAAGGACAAACAGTGATAAAGCTAAAACCAACAGCAACGCTGAAGTTTCATTAATACTATACGATCCCAACACACCTTGCAAATTTTCCCAAGAATAAGCACTGGGAGTTAAGATTGTAATTAACTTCGTTAACAGTCGTCGACTGTTAGTTTCCATAAAGAAAAGACAACCTAACGTCACCGAAGCAAAGGTTAAAAACCAAGAGACGATCTGAGGACGAGGAAGATAGTCTCCTACGAATCCATAAAAAGGTCGTCCTAAATATCTTAATACTAATAATAGCGCACCATGATAAGCACCCCAGATGATAAAATTCCAGGCTGCCCCGTGCCAAAATCCTGATAACGTAAAGGTTAAAAACAGGTAAAACGCTGCCCATTGTTTATTCGATCCCATCAAAGGTAAAAAGACATAATCTCTAAACCAGGTACTTAGTGTAATGTGCCAACGTCGCCAAAATTCATTGATACTTTGGGAGGTATAGGGGGCTAAAAAGTTGACGGTTAATTTAACCCCTAAAAAGCTGGCAATACCAACAGCAACGAAACTATAACCAGCAAAATCAAAATAAATTCTTAGGGTAAATAGTAATGCAAAAAACCAAACCGTCCAAGCATTATCAGCAACTTGTAAATCAATATAGGGGGCAATATTATCTGCTAAAACAAACTTCATAAATAACCCTAAAGAAATCCATTTTAAACCTGTTTCAAAGTTGTCTACCCTAAATTTAAAACGAAAAGATTCAATCTGAGGAAATAAATCTCCCCGTCTTTCAATGGGACCGGCAACAATTTGGGGGAAAAAAGCAATAAAATTCAGATAATCAATAAAAGCAATGGGTTTCTTTTTTCTTGCATTCAGGGAATCTACTACAAAAGCAACCATTTGGAAAGTATAAAAAGAAACCCCTGGAGGGATAGTATTTCTGACAGGAATGGGTGATAATTGTTGCCAGTTTCCAGGAATAGTAATAAATAAACCAATAACATCTTCCACAAAGAAAGTTAAGTATTTAAAATAGGCTAAAATGGAAACATTAATAACAATAACAACAGTGGCGATCAATTTTGCTTTCCAACCTTGCGATCGCAGCATCCATTGCACCATCAAATAGTTAAATACAAGTTCAGCGACAAAAATAATAAAACTAGAACGACTCGCATGGAAAAAAAGCAAAAAAGATAAGGCTAATAAACCAATACTATCGAAAATTCCGCGCCATAAATTAGCTGACTGCGCTACATAACGAACCGTAAAAAAAGGAACGCTAAATAAAATTAAGATCCACCAAAATGAAAAATCAGAGTAATTCATACATATAATAATTTACATTTAAAGAATAAAACCTAATAATTGAGTTCTCACGAAACAGAAGTTAGAATTTTTAATACTATAGCAGGTGAAGTTACATTTCATACCAAATTCTGTTGCCATACCCAACTTTTGTAGAGACGTTTCATGAAACGTCTCTAGAGTGTTATCGAGTAATACATAAGGGGGTTTTGAGAAACGGATATAGTATCAATCGCTCCTAATTCTATTACCCATCAAAAATAAAGGTTAGCCCAGAATTACACTTGACTAACCCTATTAATGATTTTATGGTTTATCTTTCTTTTACTTGAATCTCCCAAAAAGATTGCCCCATCCTTTTTTCTCGTTATTATTATCTTGAGTTTGATTAACGGGTTCTTCTGTTGCTGTTTGCTCTGATTCAACACTACTCAGTGCATCAGCAAGATCATAATTTTCTTCGAGATATTGGGCTGATTTTTCTACAGTAGGATGATCCCAGAATAAGGTATCAGGTAAGTCTAAATCTAACCAATCTTCCAAGTCTCCCACTAAGGTTACAGCATCGATAGAATCAAGGCCATAACGGGTAAAGGGTTCGGTAATTTTAATACTAGCAGGGTCAAGACGTAACTGCTCAGCTAACTGCTTAATCAGCCAATTTTGAACAGTTTCGACCGGTGTGGTAGCTGCTGCTTGGTCATCAAGCTTGTAGCTGGAGCTTTGAACTTGCATAAGAGGGATCCTCGTTTATCGGTGAATGAGCTAATTGAAAAGGAACGATTGAAAAAAGTTTATCTTCTTTGTAAAGTTGTAGCAGTTGTTGGGCGGTATTTTCCACATATACATCAGAAATGCTGTAGGGTAAAGGTCGAATTGTTCTTAAGAGTCGATGTAAGCTCAATACTAACCATTCCCCTTTGGCAAAAAAGTCCCCTAAAATTGTTCGATTGTATAACCACATCTGTAAACAACAGCTTGCAGCATGAAGGGTACAGTATTTTTTGGCAATTTCAAACAATTCTGGAGATTGATCATGGCCGTATTCAAATTGTGAGTTAGCAATTAACTCGTCGTGGGTGTCTAATTCCTCTAAGACTAAATTACCCAAAACCATGAGCTTTTCTAACACCTCTTCGTCTACATTAGCTGTCTCTTTTAGAGCTTCTAGCTGTTGTAGGGCAATTTCTAGTCCTTGTAGGGGATCATCCACACCCCGACCAAATAACTCCAGTTTCTCCCCATTAAATGGAGGTAAGGGTTGTTCTAAGGAAAAAATGGCTTCTAAGCGTTTTTGTAAATTGGCGATCGCTTCTGGTTTACGACGGGATCTTTGTTTGGTTAATTGACGAAATTGAAGCATTAAAGCGTGTAAATTAACCACTGTACTACCATCAAACATACTGATGATGGAGTTATCCCGCAGTACCTTTTGGAAGATACCCCAGTCGTGTTCTTCACGCATATAGAACCGTGATCCAAGTACAGTGTAAACGTTGTTGATCATGGTTTCTATTTGGGTGGTAACAAAGTATTTGGTTACCGAGGCCCAGACGCTAAACTGTTCAGGGATGACATGGAACCCTCTGGATGCGCCAATGGTTTCGCAATCACAAATTAAAATGTCTAAAAACGCATCTACCAAAATTTTACGGGGTTGGGGAATATCGATTACTTTTTTCCCATAAACCACCCGTTTAACCGCAAAATTTAAAGTGGTTCTTAACGCAGTATCCGCTGCACCTAATGAAAAAGCAGCACAAAAAGTTCGAGTGACTTGAAAGCCTTTTAAAGCAAATTCTAATCCGTCTCCTTCCTCTTTTATGCGCATGGAGTCAGGAACAAAACAATCTTTAAACCCGATCCCACTCATATCAGAAGCTCGGATACCGTGGGTTAAAATTTTAGGTAAATTGTAATAATTATCAGGGTTTAATTGACTTTTATCCACCATAAACAGGGTTAAACATTTGGGTCCACCCTCTGGATCGGTTTTAGCTAAAATATAGGATATTCCTGAAATCGTTGCCCGATTAATCGGCCATTTTTCTCCATTGAGAATGTAGCCTCCTGGGACTTTTTTCGCTGTTAAATCACCACCAATTAGATCACTCCCATGTTCTCTCTCAGAATAGCCTAAACACATCGCTCCGTTTTCATTTTTGATGTATTGGGCCAATTGTTGCTTTTGTTCATCGTTGCCTGCCATCCAAGTAATAAAAGACCAAAATAGGGTAGTAAACGCGATCCCTATGGTTTGATCTCGACGACATAAAACGCGAACAAACGCTAAAAATTCCTCAAAAGAAGTAAACTCCCCACCACACTCCGCCGGAACATAGTAATGTTGCAGTTTCCAATTGTAAAGCCATTCTATCTCTGAGTGAGGAAATTCCTCTGTCTCATCAATATCAACGACTTTCTTAAACGACATTACACTCTCAGGAGTCCAGGGATCTCCTAAGTCTTTGTCGAGTCTTTCAGCAACCCAATATTGCTTGAGTTGGTGCATGACGCGCCTCCTTAGGTAGCTTTGCTTTAGGCTATTCCTTTGCAGGGTATATTATAGCCTTTACAAAAATTAATGGCTATTTTAACGGGTTTATGCAAAGTAAGCAAGTTTTTTTAAGGAGGAGGCAGGAGTCAGGAGGATTTTTAAATGTAAGTTATCAATTTTTAAAGAGGATTTCTAATGGTGATTTCAGGATTTTCTTACCCAAAATTCATCAGATAATGGGTCATCAAAATCATCTGCAATCAAACAATATCCTCTATTAAGTCCAGGTTTTCGTGATTTTTTTTCTGTGCTAGAGGTCGTTTCTTGATGCAGTTGAATTTCTACCCATTGCATTAGTTGTGTTGCGAGTTGCACTTGTTCTTTAAGCTTAAGCTGTTTCGCTTCATTTAATAAGTCTGTTAGAGTCATCGTTGTTTTACGCTATTTATTGCAATAAGTTCTTATAATATCAATTTTATCAGGTGGGCAAGAATTTAAAATATCTCAAATTTTACATAATCCTTGGGCTTTGCCCACCCTACAATCTGATAAAATATTATTATTATTTTTAGTTTGACGATAAAAAATTATGTCAGTTGATTTATCTTTAATTGTGAGAGGATTAACCCCTTTACTCAATCCTGCTGTAAATTGGAGTCATGACAAAATTATTGGTAAAGAAAGATTAGAGAAAAGGAAGTTAAAAGAAATAGCATTACAGCCAATTTTAGAAGAAGCTCAAGAAAAAGTTTTAGACATTATAGAAAACTACGATGATCCTGAAAGTCATCCTATTTGTTCTTTTCTTGTTGCCCCAGAAGCAGAACAAGTCATTAGACAAGTTTATTCTGCATCAATTTTGGATAGTAAACAGAATAATTTAGATACAATTAAAAGGGGATTTTTACAAGCTTTTTCTTTGTATACAGATATCTCTACTAAGGATATTGAACAAGAAAGCATTGAAATTTTTGAAATTTTAGTGCAAGGATGTGAACAAGTTTTAACGGATGCTATTGATAAAGGAAGATTGTCTGCTCATGAAGCTAAATCTAATCTACGTCATCGTATTCTCGTAGATGAATTAGCAAATATTCAAAGGGTTTTAGACTGTTTACATAAACAAAATAAATCAACTGTTCAAGAAATATTACAATTTGAAAAAAAAATACCGTAATCAAGTTGCTAACCGTCATGGGTTTATTACTCCTCCCTTTGTAGATGCAACTAAAAAAATCTCAATGGATGAAATTTATGTTTGTCCTAACTTTTTTCCTAACTATTATTCTAATCGAACAGGATCAGAAGATTTATCAATTACTGAATTTTATAGTGTGTTACATCGTACTGTGTTATTAGGTGATCCTGGAGGTGGAAAATCAACCTTTTCACAAAAATTATGCTATGATTTAGCAATCCAATATGAGAATAGATTATTAGCTGATAGACAAGTTACTCCTTTTCTGGTTATTTTAAGAGATTATGCGTCTCAAAATCAACAAGATCATTGCTCTATTTTAGAATTTATCAACAATAATATTAAGGCTAATTATCAAATAACATCTTTTCCCAGTGATGCAGTTGAATATTTATTGTTAAATGGTCGTGCTGTAGTCATTTTCGATGGATTAGATGAACTCACAAATACAAGCGATCGCCAAAAAATTCGGGATGATGTAGAAGATTTTGCTAATTTATATTTTTCTGTTCCTATATTAGTGACTTCCCGTGAAGTAGGTTATAAAGAAGCACCTTTAAATGAAGAAAGATTTAATACGTTTAGCTTAGGATCTTTTAATGAAAAACAAGTGAAAGAATATGCAGAAAAGTGGTTTAAAGTAACAACAGATGAAATAGAAGAGAAAAGAACTAAAAAAGTTGAAGCATTTCTGAATGAAAGTAAAGGGGTTCCTGACTTACAAAAAAATCCGTTAATGTTAGGACTAATGTGTAATATCTATCGAGGAGAAGGATATATCCCTAGAAATAGACCAGATGTTTATGAAAAATGTGCCGATATGTTGTTTGAAAGATGGGATAAAAGAAGAGATATTAAGTTACCTAGTTCTATCCAAAATATTCAATCACAAATTAAATTTACTATCATGTATTTAGCTAATTGGATATATAGTGATGAATCATTACAAGGGGGAGTTATTGAACAAAAGTTAATTACAAAAGCATCAGAATATCTCTTAAAACGTCGCTTTGATGATCCCGATGAAGCAGAAAAAGCAGCAGAAGAATTTGTCGGTTTTTGTCGTGGACGCGCTTGGGTATTTACTGATGTTGGAATTAATAAAGATGGAGATGATTTATACAAGTTTACCCATCGAACTTTTTTAGAATATTTTACTGCTTGTAGTTTAGTTAGAAATAGTAAAAGTGTAGAAGTATTATTAGATATACTGTTACCAAAAATTGCTAATCAAGAATGGGATATGGTTTGTCAATTAGCATTTAAACTTCAAGATAAGAAAACAGAAGATGGAGGAGATGAATTATTAAATAGTTTAGTGAATGAAATTGAAACAGCTAAAAATGATCTGGAAAAACAAGGTAATTTATTAGATTTTGCTGTTAGATGTTTAGAGTTTATTGTTCCTAGTCCTAGAGTTACTAAAAAGATTACTAAAGCTACGATTGATTATTGTATTACTTGGGGATGTTTAGATGAATCTAATAAAGATGAGTATGTTACACCTAGAAGGTTATTAGATAATTTAAGTCAATCAAATGATGAAAATATTGCCTCTATTATAGATAAAAGTAAATTAATTTTAATAGACTACATCAATCAAGATGATGATCATAAAAAGATTTTAGCCTTAGAAATTGTCAATAATCATCATACTTAAAAATTATTCGATTTGATTATTGATAATATACATCTAAAGTGTAAAACAGTTATTC
>JASJDW010000233.1 GCA_030064955.1 Crocosphaera sp. | reverse complement strand
TACTACCCGACCTAATGATGGCAGCAAACCTCAATTAGAAAATGCCATGTATAAACCGCGACAGCTAGGTAGTGGTTATGCTGTAGGAACCTTTTTCTGAAAGAAACTTAGTTAGTATTCTGCAACAAAGAGCAAGTTATCAACCCTTAAAAACAGCCTATACCTTCTTAGACCGTGGAGAAACGGAACAATGTTCCTTCACCTATGAACAATTAGACAGGAAAGCTAGAGAACTTGCTGCCATTCTTCATGAATCTCAATTACAAGGAGAAAGAGCTTTATTAATGTATTCTCCTGGTATTGATTTTATTGTTGCCTTTTTTGCCTGTCTTTATGCTGGTGTCGTTGCTGTCCCCATTTATCCACCAAGACGAAATCAATCCCTTGATAGATTAAAAGCCATCATCAATGATTGCCAAGCCAAAGAAGTTTTAACCACCAGTACCATTAAAAATAATCTAGAAAACAGCATCATTGGATATCCAGAATTCGATCATTTTCAGTGGATAGCCACAGACAACTTACCAACAAGAATGAAGGCTGATCACTTTGAACCCATCAGAATTCATAAAGATGATCTTGCCTTTTTACAATATACATCTGGTTCCACTGGCAACCCCAAAGGAGTCATGGTTAGTCATGGGAATTTAGTACATAATCAAAAGATGATTCAGCAAGCATTTGGCCATACTACCGCCAGTAAGGTAGTGGGATGGTTGCCCTTGTTTCATGATATGGGACTAATTGGCAATGTGTTACAACCCCTTTATATGGGAATTCCTTGTACTCTGATGTCTCCTGTGGACTTTTTGCAAAAACCCTATCGTTGGTTAAAAGCCATTTCTCAATCCCAAGGAACTACCAGTGGCGGGCCTAATTTTGCCTACGATCTCTGTGTACAAAAAATAACCGATGAACAAATCAAAACCTTAGATTTAAGCAGTTGGGAAGTGGCTTTTACCGGCGCTGAACCCATCAGATCCCAAACCTTAGAAGCGTTTGCTGCTAAATTTGCCTCCTGTGGTTTTGATAAAAAAGCTTTTTATCCCTGTTATGGTATGGCTGAAGCCACTTTATTTATTACCGGTGGAATGTCATTTAATGCTCCAAAGTATAAAACCATAGACGAAAAAGCCTTAGAAGAAAATCAAGTTGTTGAAGTTGAGGAACAACACCCCCATAGTCGAACCTTAGTCAGTTGTGGCCACGAATGGTTAGAACAAAAAATCAAAATTGTTAATCCCTATACTTTACGTGAATGTGATCATAATCAAGTAGGAGAAATTTGGGTATCAGGAGATAGTGTAGCTAAAGGCTATTGGCAACAGTCTCAAAAGACAGAAGAAACCTTTGACGCTTATCTATCGGACGCCCAAGAAGGTCCCTTTTTAAGAACAGGAGACTTAGGGTTTCTCTCCTCAGAAAAAGAACTCTTTGTCACCGGAAGACTTAAAGATGTCATTATCATTAGAGGACGCAATCATTATCCTCAAGATATTGAATTAACCGTAGAACAAAGTCATCCTGCCTTGAGAGCTAGTTGTGGTGGTGCTTTTGTGGTGGGTGATACTGGTAACGAACGATTAATTATTGTTCAAGAAATCGAGCGAACCTATTTACGAAAACTCAATCAAAATGAAGTTAAAAGTGCCATTCGAGAAGCGGTAGCTAAATATCACGGCTTACAAGTTCATGAGATTGTTTTAATTAGAACAGCAACCATTCCCAAAACTTCTAGTGGCAAAATTCAACGTTATCGCTGTAAAGAGCAGTTTTTAAAACAAATGTTGGATGATTTATCCCAAAAAACCCCCACTTTACCCAAGGTTACTCTACAAAAAACCGCTTAATAGAGTCTAGGGAATGGCTAAGTCTCCAGTAGTTTAACGAAAGTTGCAACCTATGTTGTTAAACTACAGACTCTATTTTTTTTGAATGTTATATTTTTGAAGTTTCTGGGAATTATAAATTTGTCAGTTAAAAATATAAATTTGTGATGTGATGACTTTTTTGATCGGACAACCCTCTTTACTCTTATGCTCTGCTTCTCTAAAACCAATTAAGAGAGTCTTGAATGGAAACGCTATAAAATGGATAAGTCTCGCAAAGGATGTTAAAATCCCTAGTAATGGAATCATTCAAGCTAAAATTTGCTGAATGTCCCATGTTAAATATCTAGCTCATCATTAGTTAATTAAATTATCCCTTCTTTAATCTAAATTTATTAAACAAAAAGCTTATGAATCCTCAACAATCTACAACCCCTGCACAAGCAGTCTCTGATATCCAACAGGCTCAAAAACCTAGCTATTCCGAAATAGAAACCTGGTTAGTTTCTTACTTATCTAAATTATTAGAGGTTGACCCTGAAACCATAGATGTTACCAGTACATTTGAAACCTATGGCCTCGATTCTTCAGCAGCCGTTGTTCTCAGTGGGGATTTACAAGAATGGTTAGGAACCGATCTCGATCCGACCTTACTCTTTGATTATCCCACCATTGAAACCCTATGCGGTTACTTAGCAGACAATCATTAATAAACTTAACCATCACCACCTTTAGCTGCTTGCCATGCTTCTTCTTTCAACCCTTGAAGAATAGTAGAAAAAGTCAATGGCATCAAAAACAGCTAAATTAAGAACCAGAGACTATTTAAGAAGGTCATGATCATTAACCCTAAAGGATCATGAACTTTTGTGGCCTTTGTCCTCCATACCCTGGTATCTATGGGTTAACAATTTCTGAGATGTCTCGAAATTGCCGATGAGCGAAAGAAGATTATGGTAGAAAATATTGCAATTATTGGCCTAGGCTGTCGTTTTCCCCAAGCCAACAATGTAGAATCTTACTGGAAATTGTTAACCCAGGGAAAAGATAGCATCACAGAGGTTCCCCCAGAACGCTGGAATATTGATGATTTTTATGATCCTCAACCCATAACCCCAGGAAAAATGAGTACCCGTTGGGGAGGATTTCTGGATGCGGTGGATCAATTTGATCCTACCTTTTTTCAAATTTCACCCCGAGAAGCAGAACAAATAGATCCTCAACAACGGTTATTCCTAGAAGTCGCTTGGGAAGCCTTAGAAAATGCAGGAATTGTCCCCAGTCAACTCTCTGGTACTCAAACAGGGGTCTTTGTCGGCATAAGCAACAGCGACTACAATCGTATGAGTTGTCAAGATTTTGAGTTGCTCAATGCTTACACGGGTATTGGAACTAATATGTCGATTACGGCTAATCGTTTATCCTATTTTCTCAATCTCAAAGGGCCAAGCCTAGCCATTAATACTGCCTGTTCCTCCTCCCTAGTAGCTATTCACTACGCTTGCCAAAGTTTACGGCTTCATGAATCTAATCTCTGTATTGTCGGGGGTGTAAGCTTAATGCTTTCCCCAGAAGTGACAATTACCTTTTCCCAAGCCCGAATGATGGCTCCTGATGGTCGTTGTAAAACCTTTGATGCCTCGGCTGATGGCTATGTTCGAGGGGAAGGATGTGGTGTCGTTATCCTGAAACGTCTATCCGATGCCCTTAAAGATGGGGATCACATTCAAGGGATTATTCGGGGGTCGGCGGTTAACCAAGATGGCTTAACCAATGGACTGACTGCCCCCAACGGACCCTCCCAACAGGCGGTAATGCGTCAAGCTTTACAAAACGCAGACTTACACCCTCATCAAATTAGTTATGTTGAAGCCCACGGCACCGGAACCCCTTTAGGAGATCCTCAAGAATTTAGATCCATTACCACAGTCTTTAAACAAGGCAGACAACCGGAGCAAACTTGTTGGGTAGGTTCGGTAAAAACCAATATTGGCCATCTGGAGTCAGCGTCAGGGATGGCTGGTGTTATCAAAACCATTCTCTGTCTTCAACATCAAACCATTGTTCCCCATCTTCACTTTAAAAAAATTAATCCCTACATTTCTCTTAAAGATACTTCTTTTACCATTCCCCAAGAATGCACCCCCTGGACTATTGCAGTGGAAAAACGGTGGGCTGGCGTTAGTTCCTTTGGCTTTGGGGGAACCAATGGTCATGTCATCTTAGAAGAACCCCCTACCTTGAACTCAGTGGGGACGAGTAAGGACACCAACCATCACTCTTTTGAGCATCCTTATCAGTTATTAACCCTATCAGCCCGAAGCGAAACAGCCTTACAAGCTTTGGTTGAACAGTATCAAAACTTTCTCGAAACTCATCCCTCTGTTGCCCTCAAAGATGTCTGTTTCACCGCTAATACCAAGCGATCGCAGTTTGAGCATCGACTGGCGATGGTTGCCTCTTCTGCTGAGGCATTACAAGAACAACTAACCACTCTAGTAAACAACCGAGAAGAACAGGTTATTCGGGGAACAGCCCATCGTCGTAAAATCCCGAAAATGGCTTTTATGTTTACAGGGCAAGGATCACAATTTGTTGGTATGGGACAACAGTTGTACGAAACGTCCTCTTTATATCGTCACATTATTGATGAGTGCGATCGCTTATTACAACCTTACCTAGAAACGTCTTTAGTAGATATCTTACATAAGGGAAGCGATAAAGGTCTTTTAGACCAAACCATGTACACCCAACCGGCCTTATTTTCTGTTGAATACGCTTTAGCTAAGTTATGGCAAGCTTGGGGGGTGAACCCGGTAGCCATGATGGGCCATAGTGTGGGGGAATATGTGGCTGCTTGTTTAGCAGGGGTATTTAGTCTCGAAGATGGACTTAAACTCATAGCGTATCGATCTCGTTTAATGCAAGCTTTGCCTGAAAATGGGGCAATGGTGGCTGTTTTTATCCCTGAAGAGCAAGCACAGGCTTTAATTGAACCCTATGGAGAAACCGTCGCCCTCGCAGCTATTAATGGACCCAATAGTGTAGTCATTTCAGGGGAACGAGATAGCATCAAGGCTATAACGACGATTCTGGAACGCAAAGGAATTCAGTTTAAAGCGTTACAAGTGTCCCATGCTTTCCATTCTCCTCTGATGAAACCCATGTTGGCAGAGTTTGAGCAAGTGGCTCAACAAGTTACCTACCATACACCTAAAATCCCAATTATTTCTAATTTGACGGGAGAAATAGCCAGTGATGATATAGCAACTCCTGACTATTGGAGTCGTCATATCCTACAACCAGTTAGGTTTTTGACGGGGATGCAAACTTTAGCAGCACAAGGATACGATGGATTTATAGAAATGGGTCCTAAACCCATCTTATTAGGTATGGGTCGTCGTTGTTTACCAGAAGATGAAAGACTATGGCTACCAAGTTTACGACCTGGATATTCTGATTGGCAAACCCTACTGGAAAGTTTAGGCACTTTATATGTGCAGGGAACTCCCATTAATTGGGACAATTTTTATCAAGATGTTGAGGTTCGTCCTATTTCTCTTCCCACTTATCCTTTCCAACGTCAACGTTATTGGCTTCAATTATCTGATAAGCGGACTTATGTTCAATCATCCCTCACCGCAAACTCAGAGGAAGTCAAACCTTCTGAAATTAAACAAAATCAACTTAGAGACACTTTAAAACAGACTGTTGAGCAGTCTGAGCAAAAAGAGCTTTTAACAGCCTACGTTGACAAAAAAGTGCTGAAGGTTCTTAAACTTCCTTTGTCACAACGGATAGATCCTGAAAAACCCCTCAGTCTCTTAGGGTTTGATTCGTTGATGTTAATTGAGCTTAAAAATTTGATTGAAAAAGAGTTAAATATAACCTTTTCACCTAAAAAACTTTTGAATACAATTACTCCAGCCAAACTAACCAAAGAATTGATGGAGCAACTAACTCAAAAAACAGATTCAATTGAGCAAGATACATCTCATGATTGGTTGGAATTGTATCAACCTCAACCTCAAGCAGACTATCGTTTATTTTGTTTGCATCATTTAGGGGGAAATGCTTCCCTATTTCAAGAATGGTCAAGGGAATTATCTCCTAAAATTGAGGTCTTTCCGATACAAATACCGAGAGAATTTAATAATACCAAACAAAACAAGGCAAATCAATTTGCTACCTTAATTCAAGAGTTAACAAAGATTTTAACCCCCTATTTAGATAAACCTTTTGCTATTTATGGTCATAGTATGGGGGCTATTATGGGGTTTGAATTAGCCCAAAAAATTCGTGAACAACAGGGAAAATATCCCCACCATTTATTCATCAGTAGCAGTCTTGCACCTCAACACTTCAAGACAGCTTTTGAACAAAAAAACTTTTCTTTGGAAGATATTTTAACCCTATCTGAAATTCCTGAAGAAATACGCCATGATTCTTCTGTTATGGAAGAAATTACTGCAATTTTTCAAGCTGATTTACAATTATTAAAAAGCTATGTTTATGCTAAAAATCCCCCCCTAAATTTCCCCATTTCTGCCTTCTGTGGACAAGAAGATTCTCTAATTAAACAAGCGGATTTACTATCCTGGGCAGAGCAGACCCAAGTCGGGTTTCGATTTATGATGTTTCCAGGAAATCATATGTTTCTGATGGGAAAAAGTCGTAAACTATTGTTAGAGACAATTTTGAAAGAAATAGAAGTTTCTACTATGATATCTGGTTAAGCAACCGTTATCAACACCCATGAGTAAAACCCTAAAAATAATAGGCAACGCTCAAGGGTCTAAACAAAACTAAATAGCAAGAAATAGAGTTGATTTTGAGGAATTTTTCTAATGACTTCTACTGGTTCTTATGACATTCAAAAACATAATATTACCCCTGAAGCAGAATTACAACGGTTAAAAACCCAAGCAACGGTTATTTGGAAAAAAGAAGCCAGAACTTTAGACTGGTTTGGCCTCAAAGATGGAATGTCTGTGGTAGAAGTGGGGAGTGGTCCAGGGTTCACCACAGAACAACTGTGTACCTTATTACCCAACAGTGAAATCACCACTGTGGAATTAGATCCCTTCATGGTGCAACAGGCACAAACTTACTTAAAAGATAAAGGAAGCGATCGCGTTAACTTTATTGAAGGTTCGATTACAGATACGGGATTACCAGATAATAGCTTTGATTTTGCCTTTGCTCGTCTCATTTTTCAACATATTCCTGAACCTGTGGCCGCAGCAAAAGAGATACGACGGATTCTCAAACCAGGAGGAAAACTGGTTATTGTGGATACCGATGCAGATATTTTTGGACTCTTCGATCCCCCAACCCCTAGCTTTGCTGTAGCGATTGATAAGTTTAGTCAAGCTTCGGGTGCTTTAGGAGGTAATTTCCGAATTGGTCGCTATCTCTGGCGTGTTCTGCAAGAAGCCGGCTTTGAAAACTTGGATTTAGAAGCGGTGGTTGCTCACAGTGATGAATTGGGGATAGAACCCTTTGCTATTCATCCTTTGAACGTGACTTTATTTTTACGTTTAGTGAAAATGGGTTTGATGACAGAGGAAGAATTCGCTAGTCTCAATCAATCAAGAGAAGAATTTTTAGCTTCTGACAATCCTTTTGTGCTTTTAATCTGGTTAATGGCTTGTGGTGCTAAACCAGCCAACTAAATCATTGGTAACTTTAACATTTATTATGAGGCAGAAGAAATCGGGGGAAACTATATAACTCCTGTTTTTTCTCTGTCTCTGCTCAATTTCCTTTTAAATCATTATAAAAAAGAGGTTTTAGACTGATGAAACTTAATCATGACGAAATTCAAGAAAATCTCGATACTCGTCATAAACATCTCATTCTCGGAGCAGGTTTTGTGGGCTTAGGGATGGCGCAGGCCCTAAAACAAGCGGATATTCCTTACGATCAAATCGATGCCAGTGATCAGATTGGAGGTAATTGGTATCATGGGGTTTATCAAACCGCCCATATCATTTCATCCCGCAAGATTACTCAATTCAGTAATTTTCCCATGCCGGATCATTACCCGGATTTTCCGAGCGCGAAAAATATGCTCGATTATTTGCATAATTTTGCTGAGCACTTCGACTTACGTCCCCACATTGAATTAAATCGCAAAGTTACCTATGTTCGACCCATAGAAAATAATTTATGGGAAGTAACTTTTGCCAATGAAGAACAACGAATTTATAAAGGAGTGTTACTGTGTAATGGCCATCACTGGTGTAAACGCTTTCCTGAGTTTGAAGGCACTTTTAATGGGGAAATTATCCACTCTAAGGATTATAAGCGACCAGAGCAATTAAAAGGAAAACGAGTGTTAGTCATTGGTTCAGGAAACTCTGGCTGTGATGTAGCTGCGGAGTCTGCTAGGGTAGGGGCTAAATG
>JASJDW010000232.1 GCA_030064955.1 Crocosphaera sp. | reverse complement strand
AGGAACATTAAGCACCAGTTTTGTAGGGTGGGCAAAGTTTTCTAATTTACGGGTAGCCCAGATAAATCTCTGAATTTGCCCACCCTACGGTCTTAAGATTTTATTTATAAACAGTCTCTCAATGTCTTACCAGGAACAGAATAAGACAAGAGACAAGAAACCTGCTTAAATAGTTAAGAATAGGCTATTCTAACAACTATGCAAAGTGACGACGACCTCAGCGTAATTGAGAGTGTAGATCAATTTGATGACCCATTGGATCGCCTAGAATCTCTAGATACCAATGTTCCTAGTCCCGATCCAGAAGAAATGCTGCCAAAATTGAGTGATGAAGACCCATCACAGCGAATGCTGGCAGCAAGAGCGTTTTGTGAGCTACAGGACCCAAGGGCGATCGCTCCCCTGATCCAACTCTTAGATGATATTTGTCCGTTGGTACGGGTTAGTGCAGCTTATGCTTTGGGACGAAATACCAGTCCTGAAGCGGTATCCGCCTTAATTGATTTATTGGGGCGAGAGTGGAACGGATACGTTCGTAAAGGGATTGTTTGGGCTTTAGGGAATGGGAATGATCGCGCCAGCGTTCAACCCTTAATCCATGCCTTAAGAACCGATATTCCTGCGGTACGTCTTTGGGCAGCCAGTAGCCTGGCTCAAATTGCCAAACTAGAATATGAGGATGCGATCGCAGCTATGGCTCCTCTGATTGAAGGATTAAGACGGGACTTAGTGGCTGCGGTACGAGGAAACTGTGCCTGGGCTATCAGCAAACTTTGTCGAGAACTGCCGTCAAATGTGGTGTATGCCACAGCTATTGATGCTTTAATTGAGGCATTGGTAGAAGATGAAGACTACAGTGTGAAAGAAGATGCCAAAACTGCTTTATTGCGAGTTGGCGATCCCAGAGGAATGCAAATGATCGAGGAACTTGAACTAGAAGGACTAATTTAGTGACAAAACCATTAATTTTAGGCATCAGTGGTGCATCTGGGTTAATTTATAGTGTTCGTGCCATAAAGTTTCTCTTAGAAGCTGACTATGAAATTGATGTGGTGGCTTCGAGAGCAACTTATATGGTGTGGCAAGCGGAGCAAAATGTAAAGATGCCCGGCGAACCAGAGTTACAAGAGGAATTTTGGCGAGAAGAAGCAGGAGTACCAAAAAAAGGCAAATTGCGCTGTCATCGTTGGGGTGATGTAGGAGCAACTATTGCCAGTGGTTCTTTTCGTACGTTAGGCATGGTGATTATGCCCTGTAGTATGAGTACCGTGGCAAAATTAGCCAATGGGTTAAGTTCTGACCTTTTAGAAAGGGCGGCCGATGTACAAATCAAAGAAGGTCGTCCTTTGGTAGTGGTTCCCCGTGAAACCCCCTTTAGTTTAATTCATCTACGGAACTTAACCGCTTTAGCAGAAGCAGGGGTGAGAATTGTGCCTGCGATTCCTGCTTGGTATCATCAGCCTCAAACCATAGAAGATTTAGTGGATTTTGTGGTGGCGCGTACTTTGGATCAATTAGAGATTGATTGTGTTCCTTTAACTCGTTGGGAAGGGGGAGAGAATGCTAGAGGCGATTGAATGAAGGTAATAAGGTTCTGATTTGCCTCTAATCGTTAAGTATTTTTGTTCTGATGCAAGATATCAGTTTTACTCTTGCCTGTTGCCTTTCTACCAAGATGTATTTGTGCGTGGTGCTATAGTTGACATAAAAACTTCATCTATCTGTCATGAGGTTGTCATATCTTCCTCTTATAGTAAAAAATGTCAGTCCGAAAGCCGTTTTCCCATCATCTACTCCTCACACGGACTGGCTTTCTTTCTCTATTGTTGACAGTATAAATAAAAAAGCCATGAAAAATCATAGTTTAAATCAATCCTATTCATCAACCAACATGACCAATTCTCAAAATTCTATCTTACAAAAACCCTTAACTTATGTTTCTCTCATCCTATTAGGTATGGGAGTAGGCATTGGAGGAACGATCGCCTACAGTTATCCCCATCTTTTCAGCGAACAAACAGAAACCATTGTCTCATCAACTACCGCAGAAATTCCTGAAGAATGGGCTTCTTTGCCTCCCATAACCTCAGAAAACTTTGTCACGGATGTAGTTAAAAAAGTGGGTCCAGCAGTCGTCAGAATTGATGCGTCTCGCACTGTTAAAACCAACGTTCCACCTATGTTTGAAGATCCCTTTTTCCGTCGGTTTTTTGGGTCACAAGTTCCTAATATGCCTCAAGAAGAAATTCAACGGGGAACTGGTTCAGGATTTATTCTCAGTAAAGATGGAAAAATTCTCACCAATGCTCATGTGATAGCAGGAACCCAAGAAGTAACTGTTACGTTAAAAGATGGTCGAACCTTTACTGGCAAGGTGTTAGGAACTGACCCGGTTACTGATGTAGCTGTTATTGATATTGAAGCGGATAATTTGCCCACTGCTAAAGCAGGAAATTCTGATACCCTTAATGTTGGAGAATGGGCGATCGCTATTGGTAATCCTTTGGGGTTAGATAATACTGTCACCACAGGAATTATTAGTGCCACAGGACGACGCAGTTCTCAAGTTGGGGTTGGGGATAAACGGGTTAATTTTATCCAGACCGACGCAGCTATTAATCCTGGTAATTCTGGAGGACCTCTTCTCAATGCAAGAGGTGAAGTCATCGGCATCAATACTGCTATCTTCCGAAATGCTCAAGGAATCGGGTTTTCGATTCCTATTAATAAAGCCCAAGAAATTGCAAATCAATTAATTGCTAAAGGGACTGTTGAGCATCCCTACATGGGAATTCAGATGGTAGAAATTACCCCAGAAATCAAAGAAAAACTACAAGAAACTGGAGGTTTAACTGTTAATGCAGATTCAGGAATTTTGATTGTTAAAGTTGTTCCTAATTCTCCAGCAGCAGCAGCCGGATTAGAAGCAGGAGACATTATTCAAGCGATTAACCAAAAACCCCTAGAAACCCCCTCAGAAGTTCAAAAAGCAGTAGAACAAGTTGAGGTAGGTAACACCATTCCTGTAGAAGTAGAACGCAATGGCAAACTGTTAAGTTTAAGCGTAAAAGTTGGGGTTTTACCCAATGGTTAAGTTAAAAGCAACAGGGAATAGGGTACAATTTCTTCGTAAGCATTCAGCCGTCAGTGTTCAGCATTCAGCTAGGAGATAAAAGCGGTCACCGCGTATTCTCTTGGCGAGGAAACCTTGCCGGGGTCGGTCGTAAGCATTCGCTTAATCTTAGTCAAGTTTCGATGCTAGGGATTCATAGTTTTAAGCTGATACTTCGACCTAGCTCAGTACAAGTGGCTGATGGCTAATAGCTGAATGCTTACATTGCTTTTTTTACCTATTCCCTATTCCCCTATAAAATTAAGCAATCGTAATGTCAGAGGATAAATAAACATCTTGAATCAGATGAAACAGTTTTACTCCTTCTTCTAGGGGACGTTGAAAGGTTTTTCGCCCAGAAATTAAACCACAACCACCAGCCCGTTTATTAATAACTGCGGTACGAACTGCCTCAGCAAAATCATTTTTTCCCGATGCACCTCCAGAATTAATTAAACCACTTCTCCCGGCGTAACAATTTAACACTTGATAACGGGTTAAATCAATAGGATGATCGCTACTTAATTCTGTGTAAACTCTTTCATCGGTTCGCCCATATTTTTCGTTGGCGGCCTTAGCAACTGCTTCGTAACCACGGTTACATTCAGGTAGTTTCTGTTTAATAATATCGGCCTCAATGGTGACTCCAATATGGTTGGCTTGTCCGGTTAAATCGGCTGCTAAATGATAGTCCTGATCTTGCTTAAAAATACCATTCCTCAGATAACACCATAACACCGTTGCCATCCCTAATTCATGGGCGCGGGCAAACGCTTGACTCACTTCTTGAATTTGACGGTTAGATTCAGCAGAACCGAAATAAATAGTTGCACCGACGGCTACTGCCCCTAAGTTCCAAGCTTGTTCCACTTGACCAAACATGATTTGATCAGCACTGTTGGGATAGGTTAATAGCTCGCTATGGTTTAACTTAACTAAGAAGGGAATACGATGGGCGTATTTACGAGACATCATCCCTAATACCCCTAAAGTAGTAGCCACTGCGTTACAGCCTCCTTCTAGGGCAAGTTTAATGATGTTTTCGGGGTCAAAATACATAGGGTTTGGGGCAAAAGAAGCAGCCCCGGAATGTTCGATCCCTTGATCTACAGGGAGAATGGAAAGATGCCCCGTCTTAGCTAATCTTCCTGTAGAATAAAGTTGTTGAAGACTACGTAAGACCTGAGGGTTGCGATCGCTTTGTGCAAAAATACGATCAACAAAATCCTCTCCTGGTAAATGTAGTAAAGATTGAGGAATCTTCGCTTTATGATTGAGAAGACTATCGGCTTCTTCCCCTAAATAAGATTCTATGGTTTCGGGTTTGAAGAGTGTAGCTGTCATAGAATTCTTTTTACATTAATTCATCTGGTTACATTATAGAAAGAATACTAAACATTTCTCAAAGGTGAAATAATTAGTAACTTTTTTGATTATTTAAGAAATAAAAGTTGGGGTAGTTCAACTCTATCATAAGGCTGAGATACCAATAGAATGAATTGCTGGTTAAGAATTGTCAAAGCGTCAAGAGAAGAAATAAAATGACCAAAAAAATCCTCTCCTCTGAAAAAATACGACGAGTTATGACTCGTTTAGCTTCTCAAGTGATCGAAAAGTCAGGAGATTTATCTGACATTATCTTATTAGGAATTCACACCAGAGGAGTTCCTTTAGCTTATCTGTTAGCTCAACAAATCGAACTTTTAGAAGATATAAAAGTGCCAGTAGGTGCGATTGATGTTACTTTTTATCGAGATGACTTAGATCGCATTAAAACGAGAACGCCAGCTAAAACAAAAGTTCCGTTTGATCTCACAGGAAAAACGGTTATTTTGGTGGATGATGTTATTTATAAAGGCCGTACGATTCGCGCTGCTTTAAATGCAGTTACCGAATATGGAAGACCCAAAATGATCCGTTTATTAGTATTAGTTGATCGGGGTCATCGAGAGTTACCTATTCATCCTGATTTTATCGGAAAAAAATTGCCTACTTCTTCCGATGAACAAGTGAAAGTTTATTTACAAGAAACCGATGGCCGTGATGCCGTAGAATTGTTAAAGAACCCGACAGATTAATAGAGAATGAGTGCAGAAATTATTTGCGTTGGTACAGAACTTTTATTAGGGGACATTGTTAATACTAATGTTCAATTTTTAGCTAAAGAACTGGCTAATTTAGGTATCCCCCATTATTATCAAACAGTAGTGGGAGATAACCCCACTCGTCTCAAGGAAGTGATTAATATTGCCAGTAACCGGGCTTCTATTCTTCTATTTACTGGGGGTTTGGGACCGACTCCCGATGATTTGACCACCGAAACCATTGCCCAATGTTTTAACTGTCCCTTAGTGGAAAAAGCAGAGATTATTGAGGATATTCAACGCAAGTTTGCAGCTAGGGGGCGGCAGATGAACGAAAATAATCGGAAACAAGCCTTAATTCCTGAAGGAGCAACTATTCTGCCCAACCCCACAGGAACTGCCCCCGGTATCATCTGGGAACCTGCACCTAATTTAACCATTATGACCTTCCCTGGAGTCCCGTCTGAAATGAAGCGGATGTGGGCAGAAACGGCGATTGCCCACCTGAAAAGCCAAGGTTGGGGCAAAGAAGTCATTTTTAGCAGAATGCTGCGTTTTAGGGGCATTGGTGAGTCTGCCTTGGCTACTAAGGTTAACCGTTTCTTTGATCTGACAAATCCAACAGTTGCCCCTTATGCGTCCTTGGGGGAAGTTCGTTTACGTATTTCGACAAAAACGGCATCTGAAAGCCAGGCTAATTCCATCATTGAACCGATAGCCCAAGAGATTATTAAAATTGCCGGTGCGGATTATTTTGGTAAGGATGACGATACGCTATCTGAGGTAGTAGGGACGTTATTACGAGAAAAACAACAAACAGTGGCCGTAGCAGAATCTTGCACCGGCGGAGGGTTAGGGACGATGTTTACCGATATTGCTGGGAGTTCGGACTACTTTTGGGGCGGGGTTATTGCTTATGATAACCGCGTTAAAATGTCTTTGTTAGGGGTAGGATCCGAAGCATTAAAGGCTCATGGAGCAGTTAGTGACATTGTAGCGCAACAAATGGCTTTAGGGGTTAAGCAACGGTTAAATACGTCTTGGGGGATTAGTATTACCGGTATTGCCGGACCCGGTGGAGGAACGGAAATTAAACCCGTGGGGTTAGTTTATATTGGTATTGCCGATCCTGATGGTCAAGTAGACAGTATAGAATGTACTTTTGGCGATCGCGATCGCCCAATCATTCGTTATTTAAGCAGTTGTACCGCTTTGGATCAACTCAGACGGAAGTTAATATAAAATTCCTAGCCGAGAAAGCTATAGATTAATCATTATCAAACAGGTTAAAAAAGTTAATAAACCCTGTTAATGCCCCAAGGGGACTAAATATGGTAGTTAACGTATCAGAAGCAACCGTTAACAGATTTCGATTGACAATGACCACATCATTATTCCTGAGAATGGGGTTATCTCCCTGAGCAATTCCTTGAGAAAGGTCAATTTCAATATCCCGTTTTGTTACGGTTCCGTTGGGGTTTAAACGAACTAATTCAACGGTGGCACTGTCAGACCGTCGTTCATCAAACCCTCCGGCCGCTAAAATCCCTTGATTTAAAGGGGTATTGGGGGGAACTTCAACCGTTCCTGGACTCCTAACCTCTCCCACAACGTTAATACGAATAGTGGCAGGAGAAAAACTAGCGGCTGCTAACGGTTCTGATTCCTCGGGGGATAAATTCTCAGCGGTGGGAATAATAATGGTATCCCCTTCTTGCAAGATAATATCTTGTTCAATGTTTCCAGTTTGCAGCAAATTCCAAAGATCAACTGCAATGGTTTGTTGAGAACCATCTCGATTATAGCGACGCAGTTCCACTTGGCGCACATCTGCTAAGGGTTTAATTCCACCAGCTAATTGAACCGCAAGGGTGAGTCTAGGGGGTTGTCGACGAATGGTTCCTCCAGCACTAGAGGAGGCAGTATTTTCTGGAATAACACGATAAGACCCTGGACGATACACTTCCCCAACTACAGCAACGTTAATTTCCTGGTTAGCGGTAATGCCAAAATTGGCATCAGAAAGGAGTCTAGTTTGTCCTACGTCGATGGTTTCTTCGGTGGGAATGATGATTTGATCGCCGTCTCGGAGGGTGATATCTTGTTCGAGTTGACCTTGTTTCAGTAAATCCCAAAGATTAAGGGTTAAAAGTAGGGTTTCTCCTTTAAATTTCCGTTTAATTTGCACATTGTCGAGATCGGCAACCGTTGTCAGTCCCCCTGCTTGTTGAATGAGTTGGGTGAGGGTGGGAAATTTTTGTCCCCCTTCGATGGGGAGAAGATACGATCCAGGACTATTAATTTCTCCTGAAATGGCTAATTTTAAGGGACGAGGGGCAACTAAACTGACAGTAACAGCAGGACGTTTAACATATAGGCTGTATTGTTGGGTTAAATATTGTGTGAGTTGACTGAGGGTGAACCCTTCAATGGGGAAGGTTCCTAATAGGGGTAAAGATAGGGTTCCATCCACTAAGATTTGATATTCTCCACTAAATTCTTCTACAGGAAATACCGTTACTCTGATGCGATCGCCGGCTCCTAAAGTATATTCTGTTTCTGTGGATAATCCGTAATCTTGATACCCTCCGTTGGGATAAGGTTCCAAAGGAGGTATGGGATCAAAAACGGAGGGTTGTCCTATCCCTGGAAAACACCACACCAATGAGATGATGATCCAGTTCACGCTCACCAAAGAAGGAAATACTCCCCAACACTGATACCGTTTTTTGCCCATAGGTTAACTCACTCACTCACCTTTGAAGATCGTAACCAATTTAACATACTTTTGTGAAAGTTAAAGACGATTAGGTTCTCTAGAGGGAGTAGATCTGAATTTTAACTTTTGTTGTTTTTTCATTGGTTTTGTTTCGATTTTACTAGCATTTTTTGTTAAAGGATTGTGACATTTTGAATTGACATTTAATTATAGTTTTGTTAGCTTTCAAG
>JASJDW010000231.1 GCA_030064955.1 Crocosphaera sp. | reverse complement strand
CCTATCAGCAACCGGGGTTAGGAACTCACCTCGAAATCGTGGATCTCATAAGCTCTACTTCTAAGACTCGTAAACATACTGGATCTATGAAGCAACTTGGAGAAATGAAGCGACAAAAATCTCAACAAAATCAGAAAAGTTTGGGGTCTAAAGAAACCCCAACTTCTCAAAAGTTGGGGTAGTTCATGAAAATAAGAATTAGCGTTTATAATTAAATTAGTTTCATTATTGTTGATAAAGCAGGGAAAATGTTGCTAACACTTCTAGACAAATTAGGGCGAAAACGGATCATATATGATCGAGATGGGATTAATCCTTATTTAGTTCGTTATTATTTATTGTTTCCTGATAAATTAACTGAAGAAGAAAAGGCACACTCTCTTCCTTTTAATCTAATGTTACACTACATTTGTTTAAGTGATCCTGATGATTTACATGATCATCCTTGGTGGTACGCAACCCTAATTTTAAAAGGAGGTTACTGGGAAATTACGCCAGAAGGTAAATTTTGGCGTGGTCCAGGTCATTTTCGTATTCGTTCCCCTCAATCTCTTCATCGTATCGAAATTTCCCCTAATTCTCAAGGATCTTGGAGTTTGTTTTTCTGCGGTCCCAGACTAAAAAATTGGGGGTTTATTCAACAAGGAAAATGGTTAGATCATAAAACTTACTTACATCAAAGAAAACAAAAATTATCGAAAGTAGTCAGTAAATAAATTTTGCAAAAAAAATTTAATAAATTTCAAAATACTTTGGCTTTTAAAACCTATGAAAATTAAACTAAATATCAGTGTTTTTTTTGAGGGAAAAATTTTGAGAATTAACGAACCAGTAAAAATAACTAAATAATCTACAACAAAGGAGATCAAACTATGGGAGTCGACTATGATATTGTTATCATTGGAGGTGGTTCTGGAGGCTTAGTAGTTGCTAGTGCAGCAGCACAATTAAAAGCTAAGGTTGCTTTAGTAGAAAAAGACCGTTTAGGGGGTGATTGTTTATGGTATGGATGTGTTCCCAGTAAGTCATTAATTCATGCTGCAAGAGTCGCTTACGAGGTGAAAAATAGTGAACGGTTTGGTGTTCATACTGTTTCCCCTACTATTAATTTTTCCCAAGCAATGGCTCATGTTAAAAATGCCATTGCAGCTATTGAACCCCATGACTCTCCTCAACGGTTTGAGGGGTTAGGAGTTGAGGTAATTTTTGGTTCAGGGGAATTTATAAATCCTAATATTTTTGAAGTTGATGGAAAAAAATTAAAAGCAAGAGCATTTGTAATTGCTACCGGTTCTCGTCCTAATATTCCTAACATTTCTGGGTTAAAAGAAAGTGGCTATTTAACCAACGAAAATGTTTTCTCTCTAGCAGAATCTCCTGACTCTTTAGCCATTATTGGTGCCGGTCCTATTGGATGTGAATTAGGTCAATCTTTTCATCGTTTAGGAACAAAAGTAACCTTAATTAATAGTCGTTCTCATCTTCTTCCTAAAGAAGATCCTGAAGCAGCAGATGTCGTAGAAAAACAGTTTGTAAAAGAAGGAATAAAAATAATTAAAAATGCCAGAGCTAAAAAAGTAGAAATGATTGATAATAAAAAGCATTTATGGAGTGATGAACAAGAAGTTATTGTTGATCAAATTTTAGTTTCAACAGGACGATCGCCTAATGTAGAATCCCTCAACTTAGAAGCAGCAGGGGTAGAATACGATAAAAAAGGAATTAAAGTGAATGATAAACTACAAACAACTAATTCTAAAATTTATGCTTGTGGCGATGTAATTGGGGGTTATCAATTTACCCATGTGGCTGCTCATGAAGCAGTTACAGTCATAACGAATGCTCTATTTTTTCCTGTTAGTAAGGTTAGTTATGAGGTGATTCCTTGGGCAACTTTTACCGATCCTGAGTTAGCAAGAGTCGGATTAACAGAAGAACAAGCTAAACAAAGATACGGGGATGATATCCATGTTTTAAAACAACAGTTTGCTGACGTTGATCGCGCCCAAGCAGAAGGAGCAACTCAAGGATTTGGTAAGATTATTGTTAAAGATAATGGTGAAATTTTGGGGGCGCATTTAGTGGGAAAATCTGCCGGAGAATTAATCCATGAAATTGTTTTAGCGATGTCTAATAATCTCAACGTATCAGCTTTATCAGGAATTCATGTTTACCCCACTTTATCAGAAGTGAATAGTAAGGCAGCTTTATTACTGAAAAAACGAAAATTTGCTAAAAATAAAGGATTACAAAACATTTTAAAGAAATTTTTTACTCTTAGGCGATCGCTTGGCTAAATAAAGGGAATCACAATCACCATAAATAACTCAAGTTGAGAAAATTTATTTGTTATACTAAGGTCAGTTTTAAAACTGAAATTCCAAAAAATGAAACCATCCGTTTTAGTCTGTTTACCCCTTGTAGTTACTTTAGTTACTTATCCAGTTTTTAATATATCTTTGATTTCTCCAGCAATGGCACAAGAACAAATCTTAAAAACCTTAACTGTTACAGGACAAGGAACAGTGAGAATTCCCACTACTTTAACTGATGTTAGTTTAGGGGTAGAAATACAAGGAAAAACGGCAACGGAAGTACAACAAAATGTGGCGCAACGGAGTTCATCTTTAGTAGAGTTTTTGCGATCGCGTCCAACAGATAGATTAGAAACCACAGGAATTCGTTTACAACCTAACTATCAATACGATAACAATCAACGACGTTTAGTGGGTTATATTGGTACCAATACCGTCAGTTTTCGGGTTAAAACGGAGGAGGTTGGCAGTTTATTAGACGAGGCAGTTAAAGCTGGAGCAACTCGTATCGATCGTATTAGTTTTACGGCAACAGAAACAGCTATTTCAGACGCACAAAAAGAAGCATTAAAATTAGCCACTGTCGATGCACAACAACAAGCTGAGGCAGTGTTATCAACCTTAAATTTTCAATCTCAGGAAATTATTAATATTTCTATTAATGGTGCTAATGCACCCCAACCCCAAATCATGCAATCACCAGAAACCCTACGGACTGCAAGTGCTGCTGACAGCACTCCTGTTATTGGAGGAGAACAAACTATAAAAGCGATGGTGACGTTACAAATTCGTTATTAATTGAAGGCTCATTATTCGTTTTTTTTCTGTATTACTCAATACAAAAATTTAAGTTTTAATATTTTTTCAGAAATCTTTAAAAAATATTAATTTGGCTAGTCAGTAACAGAAATAAGTGTTATTTGTATAGTAGTTTAATAAAGCAGTTGGATCAAGGAATAATTACTAAAATATCAATCATACCCGAGGTGTTTTAAATGTACGAAGATTTTAATTATATTACTGATGATAAGTTTTTAAGAAACTATTGGTGGCAAGAAAAAATAACTTGTCAGCAATGTCAGGGTCAGGGAAAATTAAGCATAGAAGGGAATAAAAACAAAATTTCTTGTCCTTTATGCGAAGAAACAGGAAAAGTTCACCGTCATCAGCAAAATCAAGTATCTGCTGCTTAGTTTTTAATTAGGCTTATACTGTTCATAGAGGTAGTTGGTTGATTACCTCTATTGTTTTGTCAAATTGTTAATATCATCTATCAGAACCATGATTTAATTTCTCCAAAAATCATAAAAAATATCTTGACAAATTTACAAAAGTGTGTATCAAAGAAAATAAAAAAAGAATTAGTCAAATAGTGAAATCTATCTTAAGATTAACGAATAAGAGAATTAATTTTCTTGACAACTCGCTCACAAAATATAAAGAAATAGACTAGGAGGACATCTATGGCGCTCGTACCTATGCGACTGCTCTTAGACCACGCAGCAGAAAACGGTTATGGTATTCCTGCATTTAACGTTAACAACCTGGAGCAAATCCTAGCGATTATGCAGGCAGCAGACGAAACAGATAGTCCCGTCATCTTACAAGCTTCTCGTGGTGCGCGTAAATATGCTGGAGAGAACTTCCTGCGTCATTTAATTTTAGGTGCAGTGGAAAGTTATCCTCATATTCCCATTGCCATGCACCAAGATCATGGTAATAGTCCTGCAACCTGCTACAGTGCTATCCGCAATGGTTTCACCAGTGTAATGATGGATGGTTCTTTAGAAGAGGATGCTAAAACCCCTGCCAGCTTTGAGTACAATGTTAACGTTACAGCTGAAGTCGTTAAAGTAGCTCACGCTGTTGGTGCTAGTGTAGAAGGTGAATTAGGTTGTTTAGGTTCTTTGGAAACCGGAAAAGGAGACAAAGAAGACGGCCACGGGTTTGAAGGAACCCTCAGCAAAGATCAATTGCTCACTGACCCTGATGAAGCGGTAGAATTTGTAGAACGTACCCAAGTTGACGCTTTAGCGATCGCTATTGGTACCAGTCATGGTGCTTATAAGTTTACCCGCAAACCCACCGGAGAAATCTTAGCCATTAGTCGTATTGAAGAAATTCATAGTCGTCTTCCCAATACTCACTTAGTGATGCACGGTTCTTCTTCCGTACCCCAAGAATGGTTAGATATGATCAACCAATACGGTGGTCAAATTCCTGAAACCTACGGTGTACCTGTTGAAGAAATTCAAAAAGGGATCAAGAGTGGGGTTCGTAAGGTTAATATTGATACTGATAACCGTTTAGCCATTACTGCTGCTATTCGTGAAGCTGCGGTTAAAGATCCTGCTAACTTTGACCCTCGCCACTTCATGAAGCCTTCCATGAAGTATATGAAACAAGTTTGTTCTGATCGTTATCAGCAATTCTGGACAGCTGGAAATGCTAGTAAGATTAAGCAAGAAAGTCTTGATGCTTATGCGGCTAAGTATGCTAAAGGTGAATTAAGTGCAGGAACCAAGAAAACTGTTGCTGTTTAATTTAGCTTCTGATCATCCTTGAGAACTAAGAAACTGGGTGAATTTATATCACCCAGTTTTTTGATGGTAAAATTCTCAATTATTCACGAACCGCTCTACGTTTGCGCCATGCTTGCCACCCCACATACCCTAATAATACGGTAGCTGCGATCGCAAATCCCCAACCACTGGGAATATTAGAAAGTCCTAGGGCAATACTCCCTACCCATAACGTTAAAGCATAAATAAATAAAACAGTAAGACGATGAGAGATCCCAGCTTGAATCAAACGGTGATGTAAATGCCGTTTATCAGCAATAAAAGGGGATTTTCCTCGACTAATACGGGAAATAATCACCACAGACATATCTAAAATGGGGACAGCTAAGACCACAAAGGGTAATAAAACAGCAGTTACCGCTACCGTTGCCACCGTAGCCACCTTCACCAAGCCAATCACCCCAACCCCTGCTAGGGTAAACCCCATAAAATAAGCCCCACCATCTCCCATAAAAATTTGAGCCGGATTGAAATTGTAGCGTAGGAAGCCTAAAGCAGCCCCAGCTAAAGCAGCAGCAATTAAAGCAGCAGCCGGTTGCTCCATAAACAAAGCTAACACCATCATTACCACCGCAGAAATGCCACATCCCCCCGCCGCTAACCCATCTAAGCCATCAATCCAATTGACCGCATTGGCCATGCCTACGAGCCAAATAACCGTAATTGGAAGGCTAAATAAACCAATCTGAATTAAACTACCAAAGGGGACTGATAAAAATTCGATACGGACTCCAACTCCCCAAGCTGCACTGGCCACAACTGTTTGTAATACGAGACGAGTCATCGGGCTTAAATTGTAAAGATCATCCGCTAACCCAATGAGGAAAAAGGCCACACCGCCGATGGTAACGCCCCAAATTTCCCATTCTTTATTAGGAGGCAACCAGCCAAACCCTCCAAAAATCCAGACTAATAATAGGGCAATAACGGTTCCTGCAAAAATAGAAACCCCACCCAAACGTACCATTGGCCGTTGGTGCATCTTACGGTTATTGGCATCGTTTTTTGGGTTATCTACCAGACCTTTTTTTTGTCCAAACTCATTAATGATGGGGGTACTCCACCAAACCACCACCAGCGCGATGATAAAAGCAACGAGATGATATAGTTCTGTTGGCATTGACATGGGTTTGGTTTGTCCCTTTCCATTGCGTGTGACAATTTTTACCAGAATAACACGGGAGCATCAAAGCCATCGTCTTTTTAAGTGATTTGCCTAACCCTGTAAACTGAATATTAGGTCTGAGTTTTATCGCCAATGGTTAAGTGAATTATGATGCACGGTTTTATTCCCCCTCACCGCTTTTTCCCCTATCTAACTTGGAGAGAAATCGAGTCTATGAACGATAAGGAGAATGTTGTTATCGTGCAACCCATTGGGGCGATCGAACAACATGGGCCTCATTTACCGATTGTAGTTGATGCTGCTATTAGTATGGGGGTTTTGGGTAAAGCTTTGGAAAAATTAGACTCCCATATTCCCGCCTATAGTTTACCTTGTCTCTATTATGGCAAATCCAATGAGCATTGGGGGTTTCCTGGAACCATTACCCTAAGCGCAACGACTTTATTATCGGTGATTACAGAAGTTGCTCAAAGTCTTTATAACTCGGGGTTTCGTAAACTTATTTTGATGAACTCTCACGGGGGACAACCCCAAATTATGGAAATTGCAGCTAGGGACATTCATCAACAATATCAAGATTTTTCGGTGTTTCCTTTTTTTACTTGGCGAGTTCCTCATATTGCCAAAGAATTATTAACCCCTCAAGAGTTAGAATATGGTATCCATGCAGGAGATGCAGAAACCAGCATTATTCTCTCTTTATTACCAGATCAAGTGAAAATGTCCCAAGCAGTTAAGGAATATCCCCAAGGGTTGCCAGAGGATAGTTTACTCAGTATGGAAGGTAAATTACCCTTTGCTTGGTTGACTAAAGAGTTAACTAAAAGTGGGGTGATGGGGGATGCTACCGCAGCAACAAAAGAAAAAGGCGATCGCTTGTTAGCGTCTGTGTCTGATGGTTGGGTTCAAGTGATTAAAGATGTTTATCGTTTTAAACAACCACAAGTGCCAAAAGAATAGCAATATTCCCATCAGGATCTATAAAATTAGTCGGACTATTACCAACATAGCGATATAAGTTTTAATCCCCACCAGCAAACCCTATCAAATCTTCATTAATAAACCATCTCGTCGCAGAGACATAAAACCGCGCACAAAATAAACTAACCCTGTCTGTTCGTCTTATCTCTGAACTTCCCCTTTGACAAAACCCCATAACGTATGCTGCATAAGGGATATGCCGAATTAGCTACCCGTCATTACTGGGTAAAAACTGAAGAAATACTTAGTAAGCTTCTACTTTTTCAATTAATGCCTCAACTTTTCCTTTAATTTCATCTCGAACCCGATAAAACGTCTCTAACGGTTGTCCATCGGGATCGTCTAATTCCCAGTCTTCAAAAATATCCCTTAACACCCATTCTTGAGGTAAGTTAACCCCACAACCACATAAAGAAATGACGGCATCATAATTACTTGCATCAAAGTTACTCAACGGATCAGAGGTTTGATCCTTAATATCAATATCAATTTCTTGCATCACCTGAATGGCAGTGGGATGAACTCGACTCGCTTCTAAACCGGAACTGGTAACTTCAATTTTGCCTTTTCCTAGGGTTTTAGCGAAACCTTCTGCCATTTGGGAACGACAAGAATTACGCTTACAAACAAACATAACTTTTTTCATGATTGGTAATTATTTTTAATGCAAAGAATCAATACAACGGGGGTCTAACAAGGTTGCTTTTTCAGGATTTCTGGGAAACCAAAAAGCCGTTTTTTTGCAGAATTCAACTAACATTAACATCACAGGAACTTCAATCAAAACCCCTACAACTGTAGCTAACGCCGCTCCAGAATTTAATCCAAATAACATGACGGCTGTAGCAATAGCAACCTCAAAATGATTACTGGCACCAATTAAAGCTGCCGGCGCTGCGTCTTCGTAGGTTAAGTTGAGTTTTAATCCCGCGACATAGGTAATAAAAAAGATAAAGGTCGTTTGAATAAATAGAGGAATAGCAATTAAAAGAATGTGCAGAGGGTTATTAACAATGAGTTCTCCTTTGAAAGCAAACAGTAACACTAAGGTTAATAACAACGCGGCAATAGAAATTGGACTAAGATAATGCAAAAATTGACGCTCAAACCAATCTCTACCTTTATGTTTAAAAATCCAATAACGGCTATAAATTCCA
>JASJDW010000230.1 GCA_030064955.1 Crocosphaera sp. | reverse complement strand
AACCGATTCAACATCGTCCCGTTATTTTAGTCATTAATAAGATTGATTTGGCCACCCCAGATTTATCTCAATTTCCCACACAAATTACAGCAATTGTCAAGACTTCTGCTGCTAATAATCAAGGAATTGAAGCCTTAGAAACAGCCATTTTAACCGCCATTCATCAGGATAAATTAACCGCCAGTAACCTAGAGTTTGCTGTTAACCAAAGACAAGCAGCAGCCTTAACCCGTGCTAAAATTGCCTTACAACAAGTACAAACCACCGTCACCGAAGAATTACCCCTAGATTTTTGGACTATTGACCTGAGATCTGCGATTCAAGCATTAGGAGAAATCACAGGAGAAGAAATCACCGAATCTGTTTTAGATAGAATTTTTAGTCGTTTTTGTATTGGGAAGTAATCTCTAAGTAAACGGAAAAATAGTCATCAGCGAGTTAATTCATTAGCCCCATATTGACTAAACTTTCTTCACCTCTTTGATGATCTAATTCTTGGACTAATTCAATGACTTCACTGTAATCAATATTCATTAAATTGTGGCGATTAGCTTGCTGGCAATCAGTATAAATAACTTGGGATTGCTCAAAGCCAATTTGTTCTAAAAGAGATTGCCAAATCTCTAATTCATGGTCAGCAAACCAGTAAACAGGTTTGGGAATGACATTGATAAAAAATTCTTTTTGTTCTCTGGTTAATTCAGCATAAATGCACTTAACCAAATTCTTAAAAATACAACTATGAGCATCTTCATCCCGACGATGAGTATCAACCACCACACGGTTAAGAGGTTGAATAGTAGTATCAGTAGAGAGAAGTTTGAGATAGTCACTAACAAAGACTTCAGATACCACAGAAGTAGCTAATTTAATCAGCATTTTTTGCCATTCTTCTTCATAAAGTGCTTGTTCCCGTTGCAGATTAAGAACTAAGTTAAATTCCGGAGCTTCTAGGTGTTGTAATCCTCTTTGTTCACGGGTAATGCTACAAGCTTTATTAACTAATTGAACGTGGTAAGATTCATCAACTAAAGTATCAGTAGCCACTTCTTGAATAATAGCATTACTGACTCCAGGAAAAAGATGGTAAATGATATCTTGGCAAACAGGATTAACAACTTTTAATTCAATAGAAACCGTTTTCCAGTTGTAGATTAACCAACCACAAGAAAGAATTTTATTTTTCATTTCTGGGTCGGCTTCTTGGAAAGCTTGATGATTTTGAAAAGGGAGTAAATCAACTCGGAAATCCGGCTTAGTTGGATCTAATAAGGGAGTGGGATCAATCTCTTGTTTTTTAACTTGAGAACGCTTTTCCCAGACATTATTCATTCTTTTAAGGAGAATGTGACATTGAGAAAGTGTTTGCATTTGATTACCCTCTGAATTGGTTGTTATTGGTTGTATTTCTCCCCACTCCAGCCACGATCTTGTGATGAAAACAAAACTTATATTTGTTGGTTCTCTAGGGACATTAAGAATACTTTAACAAATGATTTTCTTTTTAACCAGGGAAGTTTAGGGTTTTAAAACACAAATTTCTTAGAACTTACCGAGAAATAGAATCTTATTAAAAATCGTTAACTTCAGCATTAATTCTTGATTTTAAATTCCCTAACTTATCTCTGTATCTTAAGTTTCTAAACTTAGGTAGTATCAGTTAATTTCTCATTGGGGAGATTAGAACAATGCAAGTTAATAAGTTAGAAGCAGCTCTAAAAAAGAGGCATTATACTGATAATGCCTCATAATGATAATGCCTCTAGAAATCAATCAACTGAATTTTTATCGCTTTAACTTATACATTACTGCCCCCAAAGGAGGAACCGTAATTTCTAAGGCATAGGGCCAAGGTGCATCATTCCATTGTCGGGTCTCAATGACGCTAGGATTGGAAACACCACTCCCCCAATAAACCTGGGAGTCAGAGTTAATTAATTCGATGTACTCTCCTGGTTGATGCAACCCAACCCAATAATATTCATAGACATAGGGCTTAAAGTTGCACACAGCCACAATAATGTCTCCGGAGGTAGGATCTTTACGTACAAAAGAAATTAAGCCTCTGGGTGCATCATTCGCCTCGATCCACTCGAACCCTTCACGGCTAAAATCTTCCTTATATAAAGCAGGTTCTCGAACATACATTTTATTGAGATCCTGTACTAACCGTTTTAAACCTTTATGGGGTTCGTATTGCAGTAAATACCAGTCAAGATCGAGAAACTCTTGCCATTCAGAGGTTTGGCCAAACTCCATCCCCATGAATAACGTTTTCTTGCCAGGATGAGCGAACATATAAGTTAGCAACGTGCGAACATTGGCCATTTTTTGCCATTCATCCCCAGGCATTTTATTGACTAAATGGCCTTTGAGGTGAACCACTTCATCATGGGATAGGGCTAACATAAACTTCTCGTCAAAAGCATACCAGATACTAAAAGTCAGCTTATTATGACAATTAGAACGATGGTTAGGATGTTCTTTGAGATATTTGAGGGTATCATTCATCCAGCCCATATTCCATTTAAAGGTAAACCCAAGTCCCCCTTCACTGGCCGGTTTAGAGACATTTCCCCAAGCAGTAGAGTCTTCAGCAATGGTTACCACACCAGGATAATTATGGGCAATGGTGTTATTCAAATGTTGTAAAAAGCTAATGGCTTCTAAATGACCATTATCCCCGTACTTATTAGGAACCCAGTTGCCTTCTCGACCTTTATCTAATTCGATCATATAGGCTACTGCATCCACCCGAATGCCATCAATATGATACTTATCGAACCAGAATAAGGCACTGGCAATGAGGAAGTTTCTCACTTCATTGCGTCCGTAGTCAAACACCAAGGTTCCCCAAGTTTTGATCTCTCCCTTGCGAGGATCGGCATATTCGTATAACGGACCACCGTCAAAATAAGCTAACCCATGCTCATCCTTGGGAAAGTGGCCAGGAACCCAGTCCAAAATCACCCCAATCCCTGCCTGGTGACATTTATCCACAAAATACATAAAATCTTGAGGGGGACCGTAACGAGAAGTGGGGGCATAAAAACCAACCACTTGATAGCCCCAAGATCCATCAAAAGGATATTCTGTCACAGGGAGTAACTCGATATGAGTGTAGCCCATCTCTTTGACATAAGGAATGAGTTGTTCTGCTAGTTCGAGATAGTTGAGATAACGAGCCCCTGGTTTTTGCTCGACAGCAAGGGTTGTTCCTTCTTTGGGAGGGTTATCATAGCTAGTGTGCAACCAAGATCCTAAATGGACCTCATAGACAGACATAGGCTGTTTTTCAGGGTTGCTGCGTTCCCGTTTATCGATCCACTCTTGATCGCTCCAGGTATAGGTAGAAAGATCCGCCACAATAGATGCAGTTGCGGGGCGAATTTCTTGTTGATAACCATAGGGATCGGTTTTATAGACACAATAGTGATGGTGATTCTTTACCGAATATTTATAGAGATCCCCGACTTTGAGTCCAGGAATAAATAATTCCCAGATTCCCACTTCGGTTCTCCCCATTTTATTCGCTTCAGGGTTCCAGTTATTAAAGTTTCCTACCACAGCCACTTCGTGAGCGTTTGGGGCCCAAGTGGCAAAGTAAACTCCTGAAACTCCATCGATCTCAACCAGGTGAGCTCCCATCTTCTCATAAATGCGATGATGATCCCCTTGGCCAAATAAATAATAGTCAAATTCCCCTAAAAGGGGTGTTTTAGCAGTTGCGTTGTCGTTCATCGGCTAGTTAGTGACGGTATTATTTTTATTTTATATTTAACCATTGTTCTCATATTTACTACCTTTTGCCAACTACAGGTATTTTGCAACTGACTCACAACTTAAACAAAGATAAAGAAAATGCCATCGCTTTTTTCAACGAGGAAATAGGCGATCGCACTCATTATATCAACTTAAATTATCATAAACTACTTAATCATCATTATCTCTTATAAAAAGAGTTGATTTTTTAGTCAACTCAGATTCTGCAATCTTTATTTGATGAGAAAAAATAGCCTTTTCCAATTCCTGTAAAGCGGTTTCTAAATCATCATTAATAATACATTGATCAAATTCTTTACTTACTTCGAGTTCTTCTTTTGCCCGTTCTAAACGCCGTACAATGGCTAATTCCGAGTCAGTGCTTCGACTTCTTAAACGATGTTCTAATTCCGCTAAAGAGGGAGGAAGAATAAAAATTCTTAAAGCATCAGGAAAGCTCTTTTTAATGGCTTTCGCCCCAATTACTTCTATCTCTAGAAGTACATTTAAACTTTGGTTGATTTTTTCTTCAACCTTAGCACGGGGAGTTCCATAATAATTGCCCGCATATTCTGCCCATTCTAATAATTGATTTTCTTCAATCATAGTTTCAAAGGCAGCCTTATTCAGAAAGTAGTAATCTTGTCCGTCTACTTCCCCCTCACGAGGAGAACGAGTCGTAGCAGACACCGATAAATAGAGTTTGGGGTGATGGGTTAATAAAGCACGCACTAAGGTGCCTTTTCCCACACCACTTGGGCCGGTTAATACAATTAACTTTCCTGATGCCATGAAATTAACCCAATAGACATCAATTACTGTTGACAGTAGTGGCTTCCTTATTGACCACAAAACGATGGGCTACGGTTTCAGGTTGTATGGCGGATAAAACGACATGACTTGAGTCCGTAATGATAACCGCACGAGTACGACGACCATAGGTAGCGTCGATTAATTGACCTCTTTCACGAGCATCAGTGATAATACGCTTGATAGGGGCTGATTCTGGGCTAACAATAGCGATAACTCGATTAGCAGAAACAATATTGCCAAACCCAATGTTGATGAGTTGTATGCTTTCCATAATGATTAAACGGTTATACCGTGTGAGAAGTAATTAATAGGTACATTTCCCATGATATCGATTAAAATTGAGACTAACAACGTCTAAAGGAATATTTTGTGATACTTTTCAGTTTTTTTTCAAGTTTTTCTCATATTTATCCTCTAATTAACCTATTCCATAGATAATAATCAATTGATTTTAAGCAAAGATGCTAATTTTCGGGACAAGGCTTCTGGACTAAATTGACCTAAAGCTTCTTGTCGCAACCATTCTCCCTCACAGCGTTGGTCATTACTTTGCAAGATTTCAATGCACCCTTGCGCTACGGCCTCAGGATCTCGGTGAGGAACTCTCCAGCCTAGTTTTCCATCTTGCAATGGATCAGCTGAACCATCAGCATCTCCTGACAATACAGGAACCCCACAGGCCATCGCTTCTAAATAGACAATACCAAATCCTTCTTGGGAAGGCATGATGTAGGCATCGGCCATGCGATAATGATTAACGAGGTCTTCAGTAGGAACAAATCCGGCGAAAACCACGCGATCGCTTATACCTAAATCTTTGGTTAATTGTTCTAAACGAGGGCGATCATCTCCTCTTCCAATGACAACGTACCTAACGTTAGGAAAAGATTGTAAAATTTTCGGTAAGGCTCTTATGGTCACATCTACCCCTTTATAAATGTCCCCTGACCATAGTCTAGCAACTGTCATTAATACTTTTGTGTGTTGTAAGTTATATTTTTCTATCAGTTCGATTGGTTTTTCTCCTGGAGTAAATTGCTCACCATCCACAATACAAGGAACGATTTGTACTTTGTTAAGATTAATATCATTTGCTTGACATAAACAGTCACGACTATAGCGACTAATCGTCCAAATAGCATCAGCATTTTTTAAAGCGGTTTGTTGTGCTTTGGGTAAGGTTTTCCAAACTTCTTTACCATAGGTTAAAACGGTGTAAGGAATACCCAAGGGTTGACAGAAAAATTGAATTAATGGAGCTAAATTTATATGACCACAAAACACTCTTTTAGGGCGTTTTTGAACTAAATGACTTAACAATTTTATCGCTAGTTTTAAACGTCCTTTCCAGGGGGGAAGGGTTTTTAAATAATGATAATTAATTAATTCACTGGTTAAGGGGTTATTACAGTCGGGTGCATCTCTTAATAAAAAAATGTCAGTTGTTGGTGCATTGGATGAGTTTTCTATGAGGGATAAATAAGCTTTCAGGACATCTTTAACATAAGCTTGTATTCCCCCTTCTTGAGAGAAAATTTCTAAGAAAACAAACGTATAATTAGACATTGAACAATGTTATCAAATTTCTCTATAACACTCTAACATAACCATAATTACAATTAATCGTTTTCTTTGATTATACATGAATCAAATTTGATTATAAATTTCATCTTCTTCACTATAATCTGCAAAAAATTGTTCTGCTGCTAACTGTGACCAATTTTCTTTTTCTATCTCTTCCCTTGATGAATCTTCGTTTGCTATCAGAATGACTCTTATCTCTTGACTAGGGGATAATTGTTCGAGAACATCTTGTGGACATCCTAACTTACCTTCAGAAGAAATTTTAGTGTTAAATTCGTAAGCTTTCATGTTCTGATAATTAATCTTGATATAGACATTATATATTCAGATTAACCCAATCTTGTTAATTAACTCCAATGATATTCTGTAGGTTGAGTTAGGTGGCCATGTTCCATGAGATTAATTGATTCACTAACTATTGAACGTAACCCACCATCAAAAAGTGATTAGTATTATATAAAAGAATTTTAAGCAAATTTAATTTCTTTTTCCTTCTCTTGATGCTTTCTTTTTTCTACATACTCTCGTAATGCGTCATTAATTAGAGTTAAATAATCTCCTCCTTCTGATTGATCAACTTGTTCTCCAAACCATTCTAAAAGATCATTATCAATTAAAATCGTTAGTTTTGTTTGATGATTATGAATAGGTTGGACTGCACCTCTTTTTCCTTGGGAAAAGTCATAATTATCTTTCATGATGTTTCTTCTAAATAAATTGCTGTTTCTGTTTTGGTTGCTTTTCGAGCAGAGATAATTCTTATGGTTTTACCTCGATAGGTATAGACAACGACTAAAAGTTGTCCTATAGCACTCATTCCTATTGTGACATATCTTTCTTCATCTGGATGTTCATCAAGTGTTGTGATAGCCATTTCATCTAATCGTAACACGGTAACTGCATCTCGAAACCTAACTCGATGTTTTTGCCAGTTACTTTCAGCTTTTTCTTGATTTCATTCAAAGTCCATCTGCTTTATTTTTTTGTTTAACTGAAATATAAATTTAACAGTATCACAAAAGCTTAACCATATTTTGGATTTAACAGTGTTAAATCCCTACGAAATTCAAAATTAATTATTAAATATATCGTAGGGTCATAATATTATTATGCCCACATATCTATTGTTGCTGATAATTATCCCATCTTATCCAGCATTATATAATAATTATTTCGTACTGTAATTGTCAAAGAATGATCGTTTCCTAAGAGAGTTTCAAAGATGTTTATAGCTTCTACATAGAGAGGTTCTGCTGCTTCATATTTTCCTTGTGAATCGTACAGTAAAGCTAAATTATTCATACTACCAGCAATATAGTTATGTTCTTCTCCAAAATGCTGTTGACAAACCAATAAACAGTCTTTATACCATCTTTTTGCTTCTTGATAATTGGTTTTTCCTTGATAAAATCTTCCCAGTGCAAGAAATACCCAAGGTATATCTTCATCTTAAATCTTATCTCTCATTCCTGTTGCTATCATTTCCAGATGAGGGAAAGCAATAGTAAATAGTTTAATATCTTTTAAAGTTGGATTATAATCAATAGACTGAGCAATAGAAATGAGACTTTTACAGAATTTATGTTTTAATTCTTCTCTATCTTCTAATTCCTTAAACTTATCAGCAAAATATTGATAAACCAACGGATGATAACTTAATAAAGGTTTGTCTCTGTCTTCTTCTTTATTCAGTTGTAATAAGTCATATTTTAATAAATCATCCCGTCTTGCTTTGTTCAATATTTTAACGTCATAAACATTACTAGATTCTACCCACGACCAATCAAATAACTCTGCACCAAATAAACTTAAATAACAACCTAATTTTTGTCCTTCAGGTGATAACTTATCCCAGGATAATTTGAAGGCTGCTGTAACCCCTAACTGCGCTGTCATATCCCCTTCATCTTCATCGGGGTTTAATAATGCTTCTGCTGCTAACTTCTCTCCTTTTAATAAGTCTAAAGTTTCCTCAATGGTCAAAAACTCATCATTATAAATATACCGTCCCACCAAC
>JASJDW010000229.1 GCA_030064955.1 Crocosphaera sp. | reverse complement strand
TGGCCTGGGCGGAAAATCCTAGACATAATGTCTATTTCTGTAGAGGATTGTCTAGGTTTTTGTCTTCTAGAAAAAGCTCATCTTTCCGTTGTGCAAATCTTAATTTTGCTGAACGCGATCGAGGGTTTTTTTCCTGTTCTTCAGCGTTAGGAATAATGGGCTTTTTGGTAACAACATCTAATAACAAAGAGTCTCGAAAACTGTATTTAACCCGACGATCTTCCAAACTATGAAAACTAATAATCCCCATACGTCCCCCAGGTTTAAGCCAATGAGGGGCTTTTTCTAAGAATCTTTCTAAGGATCTTAATTCATCATTGACTGCAATGCGTAATGCCTGAAAGACACGAGTAGCAGGGTGTATGCGTCCATAACGTTGTTTTGGGGGAAAACATTTAGCGATCGCTTCTGCTAACGCTGTGGTGGTTTTAAAGGGACGTTGTTGTACGATCCGACGGGCAATGACCCGCGATCGCCGTTCCTCTCCATATTGATAAAATAAATCCGCTAAACTGGTTTGGTCCCAATGATTAATGATTTCTTCTGCTGTCAAAGACTGTTGCCGGTTCATCCGCATATCTAAAACTGCTTCATGACGAAAACTAAAGCCTCTTTCTGGCATATCAAACTGGGGAGAACTTACCCCCAAGTCTGCAATAATCCCGTTAAATTCTGCTATTTTTCCTGGATAGTCCGCAAAATTGCCTTGCCAAACTTGTAATCGATCACCCGCTATGTCTGATAAATAATTTTGAGTGATAGCGATCGCTTCCTCATCGAGATCGATTCCTGTTACTCTAACATCAGGAAAGGCCTCTAAAATAAGACGGCTATGGCCACCTCGTCCTAACGTCGCATCCAAGTAATGACCATTGGGTTCGATGATTAAACCGTCCATCAACGCTTGGGATAAAACGGGTATGTGAAGGGTAGGAGGAATCGGCTGATTAAGGGAATCTGTGCTAGTCATAACAACTAGGGTAACAAAATAAACGACATAATCTTCTTAAGTGTTGAATCCCCTCTAACCCTCAATTTTATTGTTATTCTGTCAACCCATCACATTACTTGTGTGAGAAAGGTCAGGAACTTATAATACTTAAAATAATTCAAAAAACAAGAAACCCAGGCGGGGATTCAGTTATTATTATGAATTTGGCGGCTCAACGCATGGTGTTTATTCACTGTTCCCTTTTAAATTTGAACAGAATCTTCACTCGTTCTATTATGTCTAGTTTAGTAGTATTTTTTGGTATTCTTCATGGATGTAGTGTCCTTCCTAATTTTTCTCCTACTCCACCGCCGCCACCCTCTAATTTTAGTGATGAAGAAGTCACAAATTATGCTCAGACGGTGTTAAAAATTGAAGATCAACGTCAGATCGCCTATGAAGAAATTGAAGCCATCATCAACGATCGCCCTCCAGAAATTGCCTGCGATCAACCAGAAAGTATCAAACAACTACCCAATAATGCCCAAGAGATTGCTGTTGAATTTTGTAATCAATCGAAAAAAATAGCTCAAGATAGTGGTTTATCTTCTAATCAGTTTAATGCCATAACTGAAAACGCGCAAAAGGATGCAACTCTCAAAAAAAGAATCCAAAATGCTATGATTCGTATTAGAAAGCCTTAAAGTTTATCTACCTTAGTACAATTGGTTACAATATAATTATATCAATTGGTCAATACTATTAACAATTATGTTTCAGTTTATTTTAACTTGGATTATTACAGCCGTATCATTACTCATCACTGCCTATTTAATTCCAGGTATTGTCATTAAAGGATTTACGGTGGCAGCGATCGCTACTTTGGTAATGGGTTTAATTAATGCTGTTGTTAGACCTATTTTACTGCTATTTACTTTACCTTTAACTATTCTTACCCTTGGTTTGTTTCTATTCGTTGTTAATGCCATTTCTTTTTCTTTAGTATCTTATTTTACTCCTGGATTCACTATTAATAGTTTTTGGGATGCTTTATTCGGTTCCATTATTTTGTCAGTTATTTCTAGTATTTTAAACACAATTTTTGAGGCAAAATAATACCCTAATATATGATCACTTTGTTTTTTTCTGGAATAAAATCATTCTTTTCTAAAATCTCTAATAAATTAATATCTGTTTCTAATAAACAAGCATGACCACTTTCAGGTAAAATCGTTAAACAACTATTGGGAAAATAACTCACTAATTCTTGTCCTTCTTCAACGGAAGGTAACAATTTATCTTCTTGACTAGCTAAGAGTAGTATCGGTTTTTCAAACTGTTTCAAGTCTTCGGGGAGAATGTCAAAATCTCTCAACAAAGAAAGTCGCCAACTAACAACTTCTTGAGGAAGGGATTCCATGGCATTTAATAACGCTTGACTATCCTTATTTTTCATGCGATTTAATGAGGCTAAAAAAGACAAAAGAACTAAAGTAGATCCTTTATAAACAAAGTTAGGAATCCATCGATTTAACTCAACCCCCCAGTTTAATAAAGGTCGTTTATTGAAAGAAGAAGCAGGATTTACTAAAATTAGTTTTTCCATCAACTCAGGGGCAGCTAAAGCCACTTTAATAGCTAAACAACCTCCGAAGGATTCTCCACATAAATAAACAGAAGAATAAGAATGCGACTCTAGTTCTTTTCTAATCAAAGTAACTGTATTATTGACCAAAGTTTGCCAGTTACTTTGATCGTCAGATGGAATGGATAAACAACGAATAGAAAAAAAGTGTTTTAAATTTTTCCCTTGTCGATGAAATAATTTTCCCGTCCCATCCATACCAGGAAAATAAATGAATAAAGGGGCAACAGATGGGGAAGAAAAGGGGGATAATAACCTCATATTGTTTAATGAATGGAAGAAAGAATTGGTTGTTGATAAAGACGATCTTCGGTAGCGATCGCCCCTTGATCATCTACCCAAAGTAAAGAAATATTCGTAACCTGATCATTTTCTAAGGAAACTAAAGAAAAATTCCGTAATTTTTTACCCTCTTTTTCAATAATACGAGGAACACAAGCAGCGTTTAAGTAAACGGTTCCTGAGGGATTGTTAACCACTCTTGTTCGTAGTTGGGAACGGGTATGACGTAGACGATGGTGCATATGACCAAAAGTAACTAAAGGAATGTTTTTCCCTAAATTATAGGTGTGTTCAATCGCATTGGCTAAGTCAGGATCCCCATGATCACCCCCTAGAGGTTGCCAATCTTTTCCACAGATAGCTTCAGGATGTTCTCCTAAACCAGCCGGACCATTATGACCTAAGAAAATGATATTGTTTTCGCTGGTTGCTTGGACTGCGTGCATTATTTTTTGGGTAGATTGTCTAAAATTAGTAACTTGATAGCGATCGCGTAAAAACGTTTTATTTTTCCATTGTGGACCCCCCCAACTATAGGGACGACTCCCCACAACAGAGAGATTAAATTGAGGAAAATCTAACTTACCATAACCTACATGAAGATCCCCCAAGATATCCAATTGATCTTGTAACCAATCTTCTCGATGGCGATTATAGGGACATTGTTTGCGTCCCCAAGCTGAAGCGGTGTACCAAGCGTCATGATTACCCATAATCACCGCTTTTGGTATGGATAACTCACTAATTTTGCGAACCACGGGAACGGATTCGTTACCAAAATCTCCTACAAATAAAATCAGATCAATGTTTAATTGTTCTAACGCATAATTATCAGCCTCTTCCCATTGATCGTGAACGTCTCCCACCACAGCAATGGTAATGGCTTGTTTTTGATGAATTGTCATACTACATTGATTAAACTATTTTTGTCTCATCTTATCGGATAAACGGATTTTAATCTTGTCTTAGTTAAAAATTTTCTCCTTCTGAACGGGGGTTAACTGAACCAGGAGGGTTCAAAAATAGGTTCCCTGCTGCATCGTTAGGATAAATACAGTCGATGGTGGGTTTACTATCCAAAGATCCTACAAAGCCAAAGGTATTCATGCGATTTTTACAATCTCTGACCTGTTCTGAGGTAATCAGGCGTTTTTGCTCGAGTAAAGTCATATTAGAACGCCGTAATACACAACCGGGTTGCATTTGCGGTTGAGTCACATAGACGCTAAAGGGGTTCAGGGTGATAAACACGCGCATATCAGTAACAATAGAACTAGCTCCATACTGTACACAAAGTTCTGCATTGGGCGCACTTTTATCGATGACTTCCCGTGAAGCGACGTTTTGGGGATCGAAACTTGCATTAGAACTAACCCCGATTCCTACTCCAATGCCTAAGACAAAAATACCACCAAATAGGGCAATGGTGCCATAGTTAATGTTTGATCCTGGAGAAGATGGAGGGGGATAAGGAGAAGGGTTAGAACGGCGATCGGAGTAACGAGGGGGCGGTCTACGGGCCATAAAATTTGTTTAGTTCGTTATTTTTCTAGTTTACTTTTTTTTATACAACTCAGGTTAAATAAACATTGAAACCCAGTTTCGTAGGGTGGGCAAAGTTTTCTAGTTTACGGGTAGTCTAGATAAATTTCTGATTTGCCCACCCTACCGTCTTAAGATGACCAATAAGAGGCGACAGTAGGAGAGGATATTGTTTCCCACTGTCGCCCCAACTTTTGTTAATTTCATCGCAATTGTTTACTCAACTATGGTTTTTCTCCACCGATACCGATACCTGTGTTAAAGATTTGTGCATTGGTGATATCGAGATTGTTCATGGATGCACCGGTTACGTCTGCATCATAGATCCTAGCATTGGTTAGGTTGACGTTATCTAAGTTTGAGTTGTTTAAGGTAGCATTGGTCAACATTGCACCTGTTAGATTAGCCCCTTCTAGGTTAGCCCCTGCTAGATCAGCCCCTTCTAGGTTAGCTTCGATAAGAGTTGCCCCTTGTAAGTTAGCATCTCTAAGATCAGAACCAATTAAATGAGCGTATCTTAAGTCTTCGTTACTGAGATCGCAACCTTGACAGAATCCCGTTTCTAATAATTGTTGCACATGAGCCGGGTTTCCTGCCATAACAGGACTGGCTAAGATCAGGGGGGCAGCTAGTAAGATGGTGTTTAATATAGTGCTTTTCATATTCGATCCTCCTCGCATCTCTTTCTTACTTCCAATGTAATTAATGTTCATAACAATCCCTTCACCCAATCGGGTTATTTTTTTGTTCCCGTTTTCATACAATTTAATTCTACAATTGGATTCAATTGGGTTATCAAAAGAAATTATTATGTTTAGTTTCAGTAGTGTTTTTTCGGAAATTGCCTGTATTATGGCGATCGCAACGGCGGTGGGAGCGTTAGCGTTATGGTTGCGTCAGCCTTTAATTATGGCTTTTATTATTGTGGGGGTTCTCATTGGTCCTGCGGGGTTAAGGTTAGTTTCGGCCAATGAAGAAGTAGAATTATTGGCTGAATTGGGGATTGCTTTATTACTATTTGTGGTGGGTTTAAAACTCGATCCCCATGAGATTCAATCTGTTGGTCCTGTGGCTATTGTTGCTGGAATGGGTCAGATTATAATAACGGGACTTTTAGGTGATTTCCTGGCTAGTTTTTTGGGATTTGATCTAATTTCTGCGTTTTATATTGGCTTAGCTTTAACCTTTTCGAGTACCATTATTGTTGTTAAATTATTATCAGATCGACAGGAAATTGATGCGTTACATGGTCGCATTGCGTTAGGGGTTCTCATTGTTCAAGATTTAGTGGTAGTGGTGGCTATGATTTTGTTAACAGCTTTTAGTGAGAATTCCCAACAGTCTTTAGGGCAAGAAATTATTTCAGTAATATTTAAAGGAGGAATGTTTTTATTATTTATTGCTATTTTAACTCGTTATGTTTTACCAAAATTACTCCATACTTTAGCTTATTCAACGGAATTATTATTAATTTTTGCTATTTCTTGGGCGATCGCTTTAGCTGCTGTTGGAGACAGTTTAGGGTTTAGTAAGGAGGTGGGTGCGTTTGTAGCTGGGGTTGCTTTAGCTTCCACCAATTATCGGACAACAATTGGGGCAAGGTTAGTCAGTTTACGCGACTTTTTACTGCTCTTTTTCTTCATCGATTTAGGCATTCATATTAATGTTAGTTATTTAGGGGAAGAAATTCTTTCGGCTATTATTTTATCCCTTTTTGTTTTACTGGGAAAACCGATAATGATTATGGGTTTAATGAGTATGATGGGTTATCAAAAATATACTAGCACTATTACCAGTTTATCCTTGAGTCAAATTAGCGAATTTTCTCTGATTATTGCTGCATTAGGCATGGATCTAGGTCATATTAATGAAAATGTTTTAGGGTTAATTACGTTGGTGGGATTAATTACTATGGGAGTGTCTACTTACATGATTATGGATTCTCATGCAATTTATGAAAAATTATTGCCGATTGTTTCACATTTTAATAAATTAATTCCCCATTCTCATCAAAAATTAGGGAATTTAGATGCAGTTAAGATTAATGGGGTTGATATCATTTTGTTTGGTTTAGGACGGTATGGCGGTAGTTTAATTACAGCATTACAAGGGTCAGGTTTACAAGTTTTAGGGGTGGATTTTAACCCAGAATTAGTAAGAGAATGGCGCAATAAAGGGTTATTAGCTTTTTATGGAGATGCAGAAGATCCTGAATTTGCAGCAACCCTTCCTTTAAATCAGGCTAAATGGGTAATTAGTACCTTACCAGGACAACGAATCGGACTAACTTTATTACATACCTTAGAACATCAAAAATTTCAAGGTAAAATTGCTGTAACCAGTCATACCGAAAGGGAAATGGAGATTCTTAAAGATGCTGGTTCTGATCTGGTTTTATTACCTTTTAGAGATGCCGCCCATGAAGCTGCTAGAATGTTAGTAGCCGATCTCAATTAAACCACTTCATATATTTAATTCAATTAACCTAATGATGATCAGTAGAAGAGATAGTTTAAAACAAATCAAGAGGTTAGCTATTCCTTATCTAACATTACCATTAATAGCCGTAGTAAAAACCGATAATTCAACACCTCAACAAACCTTGGGGCCGTTTTATCCTTTAATATTTCCCCTTGATGAAGATAATGACTTAACCTGGGTTAAAGATCACAAAAAAGAAGCATTGGGAGAAAAAATAATGATTTTAGGCAAAGTGTTAACCTCTAATTATCAACGGATTAAAAACGCTAAAGTTGAGATTTGGCAAGCCTGTTCTTCAGGACGTTATAATCATGAATATGATCCAAATCAAGCACCCATAGACCCCAATTTTCAAGGGTGGGGATGGACAAAGACTGATACAAAAGGTTACTATGCTTTTAAAACCATTAAACCAGGAGGATACCCTGTTACAAAGAACTGGAAAAGACCCCCTCATATCCATTTTAAAATAACTCAGCCTAATGGAAAAGAATTCATCACCCAATTATATTTTTCTGAAGAAGAAGAATTAAACCAAAAAGATAAAATATTACAGCGTATCCCGAAACCTCAACAATCTTTAGTTATTACAGAATTAGTCAAAGATGAATCACTAAAAATGAGAGTAGGTCAGTTTAATATCATGTTATAATTTTGACTTTAAACAATTCAACAATCTAGCTAAATATTATTCAATCTTGAAAGTGTATTTGCAAAAAATTTATGTATTTTTGGAACAAAAAACGAAATTTTATTATCTCTTTAATCTCCTGGCTTTTTATCATTTTAATGACGTTAGGATGTGTTGACTTAATGGTACCAATTTTAGGGCAAGAAAAGCCAACTGCCCCCATTATGTTAGAAGGAAGAACTCTATTTTATGTTAGTGAATCGGGACAATATACAGCCCAACAAAGAGCGGAAGAAGCCAATAATCATTTAGAAAAAATTTTAGAAGAAAATGAAGCTCCTATTTCAGTTGAAATTGCTGATAATCAAGAAGTTCCCGTCATTACTATTAACGATCGTTATTTTCTTTCCGTCACTTATAATGATGTTCCCATCGGAAAAAGTTTAAAAGGACAAGCATTAGCTTGGAAAAATACCATAGAAATTGCTATTAGAAAAGCAGAATACGAACGAACAATACAATATTATATTAAAGCCAT
>JASJDW010000002.1 GCA_030064955.1 Crocosphaera sp. | reverse complement strand
GTTTCTTAATTATAAGGTAAGCAATTCCAACCTTACAAGTTAAATTTAACATGGCAAAATATTAGCTTAGGATCGAGTAATTTGACCCTATCTTAAACTTTCCATTTCTTGTTTAGCCCATTCTTTATATTTAGGATTAGGATCAAATTGATAGATATATTGTAGAAGTTTTAACTTTTCATAATCATTTAAAGATTTATTAGTTAAATACTCTTTTTTCAAATCTTCTGTTGTTTGAACTTCCTTTTGAAGATACCATTGATAATTAATGATTTTTGATTCATCAGTTTGATCATTCCTAGCATCCAACAAGATTGAAGCAACAAGAACCGTAATCGTAATAGCTGCAAGCAATGCAAGGAATGAATATTTAGAATAAAAAGTTATTTTTTCTTTTCTAGGAATTGAACTATTATAATAATTGTATGTTTTTTGATTTATTACTGATTGTGTTTCTTCAATACCTTCCTGTTTCTCAATTGACTTCTGAACAGAAGGTGCAGAACCATCATCAAAATCACGATATTTATCAGTTCCCATACTACCCCCTTATTTAACCATTACCGATGCTATTTTTATTTTTAGCATAAAAACATAAATCTCTGACTAATTCCGGTGGTGGGTTTATTGATGAACCAACCATGACTTTGAATTCAGCATATTGAATTTTTCGGCCACTTTCCCTATCTATATAATATACTCGATTTTGTAATCTTTCAATTAATCGAGTGTAAGCCTCTTTTGCTTCCTGTTCTGCATTAGATTGTCCACTATTCTCCCATTTATCTAATTTATTGATAAAAAGAACAATATATCTCAAACTTTCTCTTGTCTGCATTCCAAACAGTGCATCTAGTGAATTTTCATTTTCTCGATCTTCTGATTGTAATATTGGTTTATCTAAAATAAAATAAACTCTATTTTGAGTTGCTATTAATTCCTCATCATTTTTAATGGGACGAGGAGGAAATTCTATCACTAATTTTAAATAATAATTATTAGATTCTTTTAAACCAGTCATCATTTTTCCAAGTCTCTTCACCGAATAAATTATAAAATCCTATTGATTAAGTTTTTTCCAAATTGCTTGTTTCATAATTTCTATGTTTTCTGCGGTATTGGGACAAGGATAACTTGTGGTTGATGTGTTAGAATTAAGTCGATCCATCAAAGCATAAAAAGCAGCTTTATCATCCCTATTTTGTAGAACATAACGACGTAATTCTGGGGTACTCATGGCAGAAAAATCAATTTTCATTTTAAAAACCTCCATTCTACATCTGGATCAATTGTTATTTCAATTTTATCCCCTGCTAAGATGAGAACAGACTGTTGATCAACAAAATCTCAAGACCGTAGGGTGGGCAAAGTTTTCTATTTTATGGTTAGTCTAAAAAAATTTTTGATTTGCCCACCCTACAAAACTGGGTTTTAATGTTCGTTTAAGAAACTAATAACACGAATTTTAATTTTATTGATTCAATTTTATTAAATAATTATATAATAAAAAGAAAATCAGACAAATCAACCAATGGTTAAAACACCTCCAAAACCTTTAACTCTAGAAGAATTTTTAATCCTTCCTGAAACGAAACCAGGGAGTGAATTTATTCAAGGAAAAATTACACAAAAACCCATGCCACAAGGAGAACATAGTTTATTACAAGGCGAACTCTGTGAAACCATTAATCGTGCAGCAAAACCGCAAAAAATAGCTAGAGCATTTCCAGAATTACGTTGTCCCTTTGGAGGTAATTCTATTATCCCTGATGTTTCTGTGTTCCGTTGGGTAAGAATTCCCATAACTTCATCAGGAAAAATTGCCAATCGTTTTGAGATACATCCTGATTGGTCAATCGAAATTTTATCTCCTCGTCAAAGTTCAACTAAAGTATTAGAAAATTTGTTACATTGTTCTCAGCATGACACAGAATTAGGTTGGTTAATTTATCCTGAAGAAGAAAGCATTTTAGTGGTTTTTCCTGAACAAAAAGTCCAATTGTTTCGAGGTGTTCAACAATTACCCATCTTAACAGGAATTGATTTACAGTTAACGGTTGAACAAATATTTAACTGGTTAAAATTTTAATGATTTTTCCCTTACAATTACTATCTGCTATAATAAAAAAGTTAAAGTTTTTGTAAGCGACAAAAAAGGATTAAGGTTAAGGAGTGATATGAAAATTGGTGTTCCTAAAGAGATTAAAGATCAAGAGTTTCGGGTAGGCTTAAGTCCTAACAGTGTTAGAGTCTTATGTGATAGAGGGCATCAAGTTTCAGTGGAAACCCAAGCAGGTATAGGATCGGGTTTTAGTGACCAAGAATACGAACAAGCAGGGGGAAAAATTGTTACCAAAGCTACCGAAGCATGGGAACAAGAATTAGTGGTAAAAGTCAAAGAACCTTTACCTCAAGAATATGACTATCTTAAGATGACTAAAATGCTGTTCACTTATCTACATCTAGCAGCAGATAAGGACTTAACAAAAGCATTAATTTCATCGAGAATAACAGCTATTGCTTACGAAACGGTGGAACTTCCTGATGGAAGACTCCCTTTATTAACCCCCATGAGTATCATTGCAGGTCGCCTATCCGTGCAGTTTGGGGCGCGATATCTAGAAAAACAACAAGGGGGTCGTGGGGTTCTTTTGGGGGGCATTCCTGGGGTTTCTGCGGGGCGCGTGGTTATTTTAGGCGGGGGTGTTGTGGGTACAGAAGCAGCTAGGATCGCCGTAGGAATGGGGGCGCAGGTACAAATATTTGACATCAGTGTGGAACGTTTAGCCTATTTGGAGACCATTTTTGGCTCACGGGTAGAATTGCTATATAGTAACGCTTTGGCCATTGAAAAAGCAGTTCCCAACGCAGACTTATTGATCGGCGCTGTATTAGTCACAGGAAGACGCGCCCCAATCTTAGTTTCTAGGGAATTAGTCTCTAAAATGCGATCGGGTTCCGTTATCGTAGATGTAGCAGTGGATCAAGGGGGATGTATCGAAACCCTACACACTACCTCCCATAGTTCCCCTACCTACGTAGAAGAAGGGGTAGTTCATTTTGGGGTTCCTAATATGCCTGGTGCAGTGCCTTGGACAGCGACTCAAGCCTTGAATAATAGTACCTTACCCTATGTTTTGAAATTAGCCAATGAAGGGTTAGACATTTTAGAAAAAGATGCCAGTTTAGCCAAAGGGGTTAATGTTAAAGATGGGGTACTGGTTCATCCTGCGGTACAAGAAGTGTTTAAAGATTTAACCTTCTAGGCAAAAGGGATCTCTCTTTTATCAACCTAGGTACAAGAATAATAAAAGTCATCCCAAAGATAGACTAAGTGAAGAATAATGCTGATGTGTTTGGTAGGGATAAAGCTATATAGCAGTACAAAAAAATATTATGACATTATCGTAAGGTGGGCATTGCCCACCCTACGAGATTTAGCCATTTTATCAATGTCCTAACCATAATGCGTAATGCTATGATTTCGGCTATAATTGGGCTTGAAATTAGCTAAAGTCCCACTAATTGAATTTGATCAATTTGAGTAATCATAATATCCGCTTGATTAAGATGGACAGCTATATTGTTAGCCCAACAAATACCAATGGTTCCAGCGACTCCTGCTTGTTTTGCCATGATAATATCCCCTTGAGAGTCCCCTACCATCAACGTCTTATTCGGTGATGTTGTCAGGGTTTGACAAGCTTTAATGAATAGTTGGGGGTCAGGTTTATTTAATCCTTGATCTCCTCCCATCATTAATTGAATGTAATGAGAAAGATGGTGTTCTCGGACAAAATGTTCAACGTCTTGGGTAGGGGCAGCGGAAAGAATTCCTAATTTTAATCCAGCCTCAGATAAGGTTTTTAACACATCTAAACTGCCGGCAAATAAGGGGGAGGTGGTTCGATCTTTTTTGAGATATTTGTCAACCTCCCTAAAAGCATTTTCCGCCATTTCTAAAGATTCAAACCAACTTCTTCCGGTTTCTGCAATATAAGCAGCAGCAGCAATTAAGTTTTCTTGACGACTGCCTACAGCCATTAATCCTGTGGGATCTAATTGATTATTTTGTAAGCCAAAAGCCATTAATAAAGGTTCCCCAATCCCTGGTATTTGGGCATCTAATAAACGGGCGCGACGAATACTTAATTCTCGTAAAAAGTGATTAGAGTCTTCTAACGTACCATCTTTATCAAAGATAATGGCTTCAATATTATTAAATTCAATGCTACCACAGCGAATGTTTACCAAGATATTTACTCCTAACGTCATACTTTTTAAATCGTAACAGGAGATTCTACATAAATTGTGGGTTCTTGAACTGTAAATTTAATGCCGTAATTATTGAGTTTGTTGGTGATAGTCTCATTGGCTAGTTCTAATAACCGTTTTCTTAATTCAATAGAATTTTCACTAGAACCCAGGATAAAAAAGGTAACTCTTGCTCGAATTCCGTCACTCTCTTCTCTGGGGAATAAAGAAATTTTGGTACTACCTGGATCGATACCAAATAAAGCGTCGGTACTGTCTTTTACCACTTGTTCAACTAAGGCTTGTTCTGAGTCTTCTAGCTTTTTTAGAAAGTCTAAATACAGCAAAACCATGACTTTTTTCCCACGGGTAACGTTTTCGATTTCTAGGTTAGCCATGATAGAATTCGGCACGATCATTAGGGTACTTTTAGCTGCTGTACGGATTTTTGTTGACCGTAAACCAATAGATTCAACTCGACCAAATAACCCACTAGGAAGCCGTATATATTCCCCAGGAATGAACGGGCGATCAAGATATAATACGCAGGTTCCTAATAGCTGTTCTAGGGTTTTTTGTGCTGCAAAGGCAATAGCTAAACCCCCAATTCCTAAACTAGCTAATAATCCCACTAGGTTGACTTGTTGACTTTGGGCAAAGGCTAATACAGCAATAAAACCAATCATCACATTGGCAATGGTTTCAAACACTAACAGCAATTCATCCACTTGTCTTCCAAGTTTTCTAATCAATTCGATGCCATAAAAACGCACAAATTGACGAAATAACCGAGAACAAAGCCAAGCTAAACTACTAATTACAGCTAGATCGACGAAGAAATTAAGAAATCGATAAATCCCTGGATAGTTAACCAGAAAATTGAGAGAAATGGAAATTAAAATTAAAGTGCCTGTAATGCGAAATAATTCTTCAATGGGAGTAATTAAATTTTCGTAAATACTGGCAACTTGTTTTGGGGAAAATCGTTGAATAATTAGTCTAGCTAAAAGGGGTGTATAACGTCCAATTAAAAAGGATAAAAGGACAAAAACCAGAAAAACAAGTAATTGTAAGCCAAAGGTAATAATATACTTTTGGGTTCCCTCATCAAATTGGAATAAATTAGTCAAATATTCGATAACAACTGTCATGATCAATGATTATTAAACAGTAATGGGTGAGTCAACATTGATGGTTCTATCTTCTATGTCAAAATCAATACCATATTCTTTGAGTTGATGGGTAATTTGTTGATTAGCAACCTCTAAAAATTGATGGCGTAATTCCATAGAAACTTCCCCTGATCCTAAGATAAAGAAGTTGATTTGTGCTTGAGTGACTAAAGAATCTCCATTATTGGTGGAGAGTTGTTTAAAGATAACATCGGTACTGCGAGAATCAATCCCAAAAATATCGCTGGTACTGTCTAAGATAACTTGACGAATTAAGGCTTCTTCATCTTTGGGGATTAAGCGATAAAAGGTTAAATAAATCAGAGAAACAACTTTTTTAGCACCGGTATAGTTCTCAATACTCATCTGGGTTAAGGAACTATTCGGTACGATCACTAGGGTTCCTTTCCCTGATGTTCTAATTTTTGTTGACCTTAATCCCACTGATTCTACTCTACCAAATGTACCATCCGGTAAGCCAATATAATCATCAGCAATGAAGGGTTTATCTAAATATAAAACAATTCCTCCTAATAGTTGCTCTAGGCTTTTTTGTGCTGCAAAGGCAACCGCTAAGCCACCAATTCCTAAACTAGCAAATAAACCCAAAACATTAATGTCATGGCTTTCTGCAAAGATGAAAAGCACAATGATAATTACAGCAGTATTTGCTAGGTATTTGGCAATAAGAATAAATTCACTATTGAGTTTGCTACTATTAGTAATGGCAAGTTGTAATAAATGGTCATCAAAAAAGGTTTGACAAATTTGCAACCCTACCCAAATAACCGTAAAAACAATGGCTAGACTTAAAGGAATTTCTAGAAATTTCAACCAACTGGGTAAGGAAAAAATTAGCAAACTTACATCTGTAATGGATAATAATACGATCAATCCTAACCAATTTTGATAAGGAGGAATAGTCTTATCATAAATAACTTTAACTTCATCAGAAAATATTCTTGTCGTCATGTTTCCTAAAATTCTGGGTAATAAAAAAATGCCAACACCAAGAACTATTAAGATTAAAGTAGCAACAACAAAAATAATGAGGGTATCGATATCAATACTCAAGGAAATACTCTCGTCCATTTTCTTTTATTACTGCAAGATATTAACTATTTCAGCAATGTCTAAGATTTAAAACACTGTTATCATAACATATCTTAACAAATTGTAAAAGGTTAAAACTGTATCTGTACTGAGGAATAGGTATTACGATATAATTGAACAAAGAGTTTTATCTTCCTTATTATTCGTCATTTGATTTATATGATGTTAACGGGAAGGAACAAAATTTAATTATCAATGACAGAAACGGATAAGATTTAACAATTGTTGTACGATAAACTATACTCCCATTATTGTTCTTATCTTAAGTTTTTCAATTATGCCTCAACCTAACTTTATTATTGCTGGCGCTCAAAAAGCAGGAACTTCAGCGTTTTGGGAAATGTTAAAACAACATCCACAAGTATTTTTTTCCCCTATCAAAGAGCCGACTTATTGGATAGTCAAAGATTGGCCAGAAGCTCCAAAATACATGAAAAGCCTCAATCTTCCAGAGTCTCAACGTCCCTTTCGTATCGTGGAAGATTCAAATAAATATGAACGCCTGTTTGAAGGTTCAGAAAATTATCCAGCCATTGGAGAAGCCTCAATCATTTATTTATCATGTCCATGGGTAGCCGAGCGACTAAGGAATAATCTTCCCAAAGTTAAACTAATATTTATTCTACGAAACCCAAAAGAACGAGCTTTTTCTCACTACTTAATGCACGTTCAAAAAGGAATCCGATCCCTAGCAACTATAGAGCGAGATATTTGGGAAGTGGAATCTCGTATGTTTGGGGTACAGTCATGGGAAGTGGGTTATGTTCCCTTTGGATTCTACTACAAACAATTAACCAGATATTTTGAATACTTTCCTCGTGAACAGATTAAACTCTTTTTATATGAAGATTTTTGTGAAAACCCTATTAAAGTTATGAAAGAAACTGCACTATTTTTGGGAATTGACACTGATTTTGAAATTAACACTAACAAGAAAATTAACATTAGTTATCGTATTCCTAAAAAACATATATTACATAACTTGATTGGCGAAAATTCAATGTTATTGAAAAAAATAGTGAAAAAATATCCTAAACTGGCAAAATTTATAGAATCCAAACAAGAAAAACCTAAACTTAACGATGATTTAAGCAAGGCTTTAACAGATTATTTTACCCATGATATTACTCAATTAGCAACCTTGATTGACAGAGATTTGACAGCTTGGTTGCAATGATTAAACTAAATTGGTGAAAAGAAAAATATGATGATTAGCCCAGAAATTACACAGAGAGTTAGCCAACTACGTCAACAACTTCAAAAAGCAAATTACGCTTATTACGTTCTTGATAATCCCATTATGGAGGACGCTGTTTATGATCAGTTATATCGAGAACTAGATGAATTAGAAAAAGAATATCCTCAGTTAATTACCCCTGATAGTCCCACTCAAAGAGTCGGAGATCAACCTGCGTCTCAATTTGTTTCCGTTGCCCATAATATTCCCCTATATAGTTTAGAAAATGCCTTTAATTTAGAAGAGTTAAAGGCTTGGGAAAAACGATGGCAACGATATAGTCAAAAAGAGGATTTAGAATTCATTGAATATGTGTGCGAATTAAAAATTGATGGATCTGCGTTAGCCTTAACCTACGAAAATGGCTTATTAATTCGGGGAGTAACGCGAGGGGATGGAACCACAGGGGAAGACATTACTCAAAATGTTCGCACCATCCGTTCCATTCCTTTAAAGTTAAATTTAGATAATTCTCCTCCTATTGTAGAAGTTCGAGGAGAGGCTTTTTTACCCTTAGATGAATTTGATCGCATTAATCAAGAAAGAGAAGAAAAAAAAGAAGCTTTATTTGCTAATCCCCGCAACGCAGCAGCCGGAACCCTAAGACAGTTAGATCCAAAAATTGTTGACCAAAGACGCTTACAATTTTTTGCTTATACTTTGCATCTTGAAGAAGTAGAAATTAACAGTCAATGGGAGTCTTTAAACTATTTACAAAACAGCGGCTTTTTAGTTAACCCTCACCGAAAATTATGCCGATCGCTTGAGGAAGTGGCTGACTATTTTCAGCAATGGGAAACTGCTAGAAAAGACTTAGCTTATATGACGGATGGTGTGGTTGTCAAAATTAACGATTATTCCTTACAACAAGCCCTAGGATTTACCCAAAAATTCCCCCGTTGGGCGATCGCCTTAAAATACCCCGCCGAAGAAGTTCCCACCATCGTCACAGATATTATCGTAAACGTAGGAAGAACGGGGGCTGTAACCCCTATGGCTGTCATGAAACCGGTTCACGTAGCCGGAACAACCGTACAAAAAGCCACCCTTCACAACAGCGATCGCATCGCCCAACTGGATATCCGTGTCGGGGATACGGTGATTATTCGCAAAGCAGGAGAAATCATTCCCGAAGTTGTGCGTGTTTTAACCGAGTTACGTCCCCCCAACACTCAACTCTATCAAATGCCTGATTATTGTCCTGAGTGTCATTCTCCTCTAAAACGTCCTCCAACAGAAGCGGTTATTCGGTGTATGAATTTGTCTTGTAAGGCAATTTTACGGGGTAGTTTGGTTCATTGGGCTTCACGAGATGCCTTAGATATTCGGGGTTTAGGAGAAAAAATTGTTATCCTCCTTATTAATAATGGGTTGGTCAATTCTATTGCTGATTTATATCATTTAACCCCCGAAAAAATTGCCAATTTAGAACGCATGGGCAGCAAATCAGCCGACAATTTAATTAAGAACATTGAAGGTAGTAAACAGCAACCTTACTCACGAGTTTTATACGGTTTAGGAATTCGTTATGTCGGCAGTGTTACCGCTAGTTTATTAGCAGAAAATTTTCTGAATATTGACCAATTATCTCAGGCTTCTTTCTCTGCTTTAAGTTCGGTTTATGGAGTAGGAGAAGAAATTGCCCAATCCATTATTGATTGGTTTAGTATTCAAAAAAACTGTGATCTGATTCACCAATTAAAAAAAGTTGGGCTACAATTAGAAATAACTCCACCTAAAATGACCACTGTTAACACTTCCTTAACCCCTTTATCTGGCAAAACTGTCGTGATGACTGGAACCTTACCCACCTTAAAGCGGAATGAGGCCAAAGCTTTAATTGAAAAAGCAGGAGGAAAAGTAACGAGTTCTGTTAGTAAAAAAACTGATTATTTATTAGTAGGAGAAAATCCAGGATCTAAATTAACTCAAGCAGAAAAGTTAGGAATTACTCAACTTAGTCAAGCTGACTTTTTAAATCTTCTCAAGTCAGATTAATTATTTCTAGTACATTTCATCTAGATCATGAGCAATTAATCAGAATTATCCATCAATTAACTATGAATATGATTATCCATAATTGTCGGATTGAAGAAAAACTTTATGAAAGTTCTCATTCTTTAATTTATCGTGGTATTCGAGAAGAAGATCAGCGACCAGTTATATTAAAAATTCTTCAAGAGAATTATCCAGATCCCATAACTTTATCACAATTTAAACAAGAATATAAAATACTAAGTCAGTTAAATTCTCCAAGAATCATTAAAACCTATGGAATTCATAAATATCAAAACACTTTAGTTATTATTCTAGAAGATTTTGGAGGAATCTCTTTAGACTTTTTATTAAAAAAAAATAGGTTAAACATCGAATTTTTTTTAAATCTTGCTATTAAAATTACTGAAGGATTAGAAATTGTTCATGATGCTAACATTATCCACAAAGATATTAATCCAAGTAATATTATTATTCATCCCAAAACTCAGGAAATAAAATTGATAGATTTTGGGATTTCCACCCAATTAGCTTTAAAACATACTCAAGACCTTAATCCAAATTTAATTGAAGGAACCTTGGCTTATATGTCTCCTGAACAAACAGGAAGAATGAACCGAAAAATTGATTATCATACTGACTTTTATTCCCTTGGAGTAACTTTTTATGAAATGTTAACCCAACAACTTCCTTTCATTACTGAAGAACCCCTAGAATTAGTCCATTTTCATATTGCGAAAGAACCGATTGATCCCCATGACATTAATTCTAATATTCCTGGAGTCATTTCAGATATTGTTATGAAACTGTTAGCAAAAACTCCAGAAGAACGATATCAAAGTGCCAGAGGAATTAAAACGGATTTAGAGAAATGTTTAAATCAATTTAAAGCAAAAAATGAAATTAAAAGATTTTCTTTAGGAAAATATGATGTTTCTGATAAGTTTCAGATTCCCCAAAAACTTTACGGTAGAGAAGCAGAAATAGAGACGCTAATAAACACTTTTGAAACAGTTACTAAAGGACATAATGCCCTAATATTAGTGTCTGGATATGCTGGCATTGGCAAATCAGTTTTAATTCGTGAAATTTATCCATCCGTTAGTCAAAAAAAAGGATATTTTATCTCGGGAAAATTTGAGCAATTTCAACGTAATATTCCCTATGCAGCTATCATACAGGCTTGTCAAGAATTAGTTAACCAATTATTAACAGAATCTAACCAAAAGATTAAGGAATGGCGTGATAAATTACTTATTGCTTTAGGGGTAAATGGACAAATTATCATTGATGTGATTCCTGAAGTTGAACAAATTATTGGTTCACAGCCAGATGTTATTCCCTTAGAATCAAAAGAAGCACAAAATCGTTTTAATTTAGTCTTTCAAAACTTCTTAAAAGTATTTACTAAACAACAGCATCCTTTAGTTATATTCCTAGATGATTTACAATGGTCTGATACTGGTTCACTACAATTAATACAGTCGCTAATTACCACATTAGATGATCAATCTTTATTGATTATTGGTGCATATAGAGATAATGAGGTTGATTTAGCACATCCTTTGAAATTAACTTTAAATGATATTTATAATCAAGGAGTAATTATTGAAGAAATTTTGCTCGATAACTTAGCCGTTTCCCACATTGAAACCTTGATTCAAGAAACGATTAATTTAGAAGAAAAAAAATGTAAAAAATTGGCTAAATTGGTTAAGAAAAAGACCAATGGTAATCCATTTTTTATCATAGAATTTTTACAATCTCTTTATCAAAACCAAATTTTAGTTTTTGATAATATACAAAGACAATGGAATTATAATGCAAATAAGGTTGAATCTTTACAAATTACTGAAAATGTTGTTGATTTAATGGCTAATAATATTAAAACAACTCCAAAAGAAATACAGAAAATTTTAGAAATAGCAGCTTGTATCGGTAGTAAATTTGATTTAGCCACTTTAGCAAGGGTTAGTCATAATTCACAAATTAAAACAGCTAATAATATTATCAAAGCATTAGAAAAAGGTTTTATTTTACCTATCAATAATGAGTATAAACTTATTAATAATTATCAAGAAGATAGCGAAATACCTCACTCATTAAAAATTAGTTATAAATTTTCGCATGATCGTGTACAACAAGCAGCTTATTCTTTACTATCTAAGCAAAAACAAGAAGAACTGCACTTAAGGATAGGAAAAATATTATTAGATAATATACCCAAAACAAAACAAGAAGATAAAATATTTGATATTGTTAATCAAATTAATATTGGTTATCATCTAATCAATGATCCCTTAGAGTACGATCAACTTGCTAAGTTGAATTGTATGGCTGGTAAAAAAGCAAAAGCATCAGCAGCTTATAAAGTTGCTTTAAATTATTTACAATTTGCTATTAATGTTTTAGAAAAAGATAAAATTTGGGAAACTCAATATCAATTTTCTTTAGAACTCCATTTAGAAGCAGCCGAATCAGCTTACTTAACTGGTAACTTTGAAGTTATGGAAGTTTTGGTTACTACTATTATAGAACATACTCCATTTGTTCTGGATAAAGTTAAAGCGTATGAAATAAAAATTAAAGCCTATACATCCCAAAATAATTTACTAGAAGCGATCAATTTATCTTTATCAACTTTAGGATTATTAGGGATAATTATTCCTAATAATCCTACCGCTTCAGAAATTGAAAAATCTTTACAAGAAGCGAATACATTACTACAAGAAAGAGTTATTAAAGACTTAGTTAACTTACCCCTGATTACTAACAATAATGCTATGGCATCTTTAAGAATTTTAGTAATTATGAGTATGGCAGCATTTTTAGCTAATCCTCGACTCTTTATTTTAATTGTTACTCAACAGATTAAGTTATGCCTTAATTATGGAAACTTTCCTGAAGCTTGTGTTGTTTATGCTTTTTATGGTGAACTATTATGTCAAATTAGTAATAATTTTGATGCTGGTTATGAATTTGGAAAATTGGCTTTATCCTTATTATCGAAACTTCATGCAACAAGATTAGAAACACAAACTTCTTTTATTGTTATCTTATCTATCAGACATTGGAAAGAACCAATAAAAGAACTTTTAAATCCTTTACGGTTAGGTTATGAAAAGGGATTGGAAACAGGTAATATTGAATATGCCATGTGGAATGCTCAATTATATTGTAATTATTTATTTGCTATAGGAAAAGAATTAAATGATGTTAAAAGTGAACTACAAAAATATATGGAAGCTGCTAAAAAAATGCAAAGCAAAAATAGTTTATATTTCTTAGCAATGAATTATCAACTTGTTCTTAATTTACAGAATGAGTCTGAACTTCCTTGTCGTTTAGTTGGTCAAGCATTTAATGAAGATCAGATGCTTCCATTGTATAAAAAAACTAATTATCATTTAGCATTATTCCATATCTATACTCATAAAACTATGATTTGTTATTTATTTAGTCAATTAGAAAAAGCCTTGGAATTTGCAAAAGAAGGAGAAAAATATGCAGGAGAAATGTTAACCGCAGGATTACCAAAATTTCTATTTTATTATTGTTTAACCTATTTAGCAATTTATGACAAAAAATCTAAAAAGGAACAACTTAACATTATCAATGAAGTAAACCAGCATCAAACAAAAATGAAACTTTTAGCAACTCATAACCCTGAGCATTATTTAGGTAAATTTTATTTAATTGAAGCTGAATTATATCGTGTATTAGATGATGATCAAAATGCCAGAGAATCTTACGATAAAGCTATCGTTGCTTTTGAGAAAACAAATTATATTCATGAACAAGCTATTGCTTATGAATTAGCTGCTAAATTTTATTTGAATAAAGGACATAATCATATCGCTTACTATTATTTACAAGATGCTCATTACTATTATAAGATTTGGGGCGCGATCGCCAAAGTAAAAGCCTTAGAAGAAACCTATCCTCAGTTAGTAGCAAAAAGTTCTTATGTCCCTAAAAAGTTGAAAACGAAAACAACAGGAAAAACTTTAGTAAAAGTGTTAGATGTTAATAGCATTTTAAAAGCATCTCAAGTTATTTCTGGTGAAATAATTTTGAAAAATTTAATAGAAAAGTTAATGAAAACTATTATCGAAAATGCTGGCGCACAAAGAGGATTTTTACTGTTAGAAAATAATAAGAATTGGTTTATCGAAGCAGAAGGAAATATTGATCAAGAAAGTGTTACGATACTACAATCAATCCCCCTAAATTCTTCTGAACAGATTAATTGTGATATTAAACTGTCAATTCCTATTATTAATTATGTGGCTCACACCCAAGAAAGTATTGTTTTAAATAATGCTACTCAAAAAGGAAAATTTACGCAAACATCGTATATTATTCGTAACCAACCCAAATCAATCCTTTGTACTCCTATTCTGAATCAAGGAAAACTCAACGGTATTATTTATTTAGAAAATAATTTAACCACAGATGCTTTTACACCAGAAAGAGTAGAAATTGTTAAAATTTTATCGAGTTCTGCTGCCATTTCTATTGAAAATTCTCGTCTCTATGAACAATTAGAAGACTATAGTAAAACCCTAGAAAAGAAAGTCCAATTAAGAACGCAAGAATTGCAAAATAAAAATCAACAATTAAACCTAACATTAGCTCAATTGAAAGCAACACAAAATCAAATTATTGCCCAAGAAAAATTAGCTTCTCTTGGGGCATTAACGGCTGGAATTGCCCATGAAATAAAAAATCCCCTCAACTTTGTTAATAATTTTGCAGAGATTTGTGTTGAATTAACGGAAGAATTGCAAGAAGAAATGGAAACCCAAAAAGATAAATTAGATGAAGAAACAATTGACTATATTGAAGAAATTTTAGAAGATGTTAAACAAAATTCCCAAAAAATTCATGAACACGGACAACGGGCTGATAAAATTGTTCATGGAATGCTAATGCACTCAAAAGGAAAACCAGGACAAAGACAACTAACAGATATTAATAATTTATTAGCTGAATCGGTTAATTTGGCTTATCATGGAATGCGGGTTAAAGACCCATCTTTTAAAATAAAGATTAACACCCATTATGATACTAATATTCCAGAACTTAACGTTGTTCCCCAAGATATCAGTCGTGTTTTTCTAAATGCTATTAATAATGCTTGTTATGCTGTTCATGAAAAAAGCAAATCTTTTAAAGATGGCTTTACACCAACTTTAACAATAACCACAACAGCCAAAAATGAACACATAGAAATCATTATTCGAGATAATGGTCAAGGTATTCCTCAAACCATTATCGATAAAGTTTTTAATCCTTTTTTTACTACTAAACCCACTGGACAAGGAACGGGTTTAGGATTATCTATCAGCCATGATATTATTGTACAAGGCCATCAAGGACAAATTTTAATAGACAGTCAAGAAAACAGTTATACCGAATTAAAAATTATTTTACCCATAGGGAATATTATGGGAAAAAACCAATTTAAAGAGAAAAATTAGTTAAAGATAATATCAGATTTGAGATGAGAATTAAACTTAACAGAAGTAATAATAATATGGCGATCGCTATCAAAACTAAGCCATCCTTGCCGTTGAAACTCTCCTAATAAACGAGTAACTGTTACTCTAGTTGTTCCGATGGTTCCAGCTAAATTTTGATGGGTTAAACGAACTTGAATTCGGGTTCCTGCTTCTATGGTTTCTCCTAATTCTTGTTGCAATAAACATAGTAATTGTTGTAGGCGATCTTCAACCCGTTTTAATCCTGCAATAGCTAATAAAGCTTCTGTTTGACGCATTCGACGGGCTAATTGACTAAAAGCCATTTGACTTAATTCAGGGGAGTTGGTCAAATCTTCTAAACAATGCCACTTCAAATAAAGATCCGATAACCCTTTAACTTGATAAGATTCAATAGCGGTTAAACAGGAACCAAAAAAAGTCCCAGGTTGGGCCCAACCTAATAAAATTTCTTCTCCGTGGGGAGATAGTTGACTTAATTGGGCAATACCCCGATAAACTTGCCAAACACCCTCTGTCACTAGAGGAACCGCTTCACCTCGTTCATAAAAGTGTAGTCGCCCTCCCTCCGTATCTTCAAGGTTTAGAGGTTGCGTTGGGTTATAGGCTAGTAGCATTTTAATTTTAGTCTTCCCACCGTTAAACGACAATACTTTACGCAACAGTCTAAAAGATCAAGGTAAACATTGGGTAATCATCAGATTAAAAGATTTAAGACAATTGATTGAACTTTACAAAAGTCCATTTTCTGCTACAGTGGCTTACAACTCGTTAACTTTCTTAATGAAAGGTCAACTCCTACACTGAATCCTTAACCCATGAAATTATTATCCAATCGATTAATTATTGCTGGTGTGAGTGTTTGTCTCTCTTTAGTCTCTCATAGCCTAGTGGTGGCCTCTGGAGAGGAGGCGACTGGGGTCAAGTTACGACCCCTTCCTTCTGATCGCTATTTGCCCCAAACCCCCATATCTTCTAGAGGTTATATTTGGCCGTCTCAAGGAAACTTGACCTCTGGTTTTGGGAAGCGTTTTGATAAGTTACACACAGGGGTTGATATTGCTGCGGCCATTGGTACTCCCATTGTTGCTGCTGCTTCGGGTGTAGTGGTCTTTGCGGGTTGGAGTAATAAAGGGTTAGGGTATCAAGTAAGTATCCGTCACTCCGATGGAAATGTCAGTGTTTATGGTCATAACCAACGACTTTTAGTCACTTCAGGCCAAACCGTAGAAAGGGGTCAACAAATTGCTGAGATGGGCAGTACCGGATTTAGTACCGGACCCCATTTACATTTTGAAATTCGTCCTGGAGGCAGAAAAGCGGTTAATCCTATGGCTTTTTTACCCGGTCAAAAACCCGCTTTAACCCCAGAACAAGCTGAATTGATTCGGCGTTAATATAACCTGAGTTCGACGAAATTAGGTTACGGTGATGTGAGGGAGTCAGGAGTTCCTCACTCCGTTCCGGCTCTAGCGAACAGGAGTCAGGAGTCAGAATATTTAATATTTCGGCAAAATAATGAATAATAAGGGATCCAGTTCTTGAAAAATAAAACTTTCTTGTTTATATTGCTATTTTCTTCTACTCTCTCCTGACTCCGACTATTCTTACTCCTTGTCAAAACTCGTAGATTTCTGATATCGAACTCAAGTTAATATATACTTTCTCTAGCTAGTCTATTTAAGTCGAAAACTGCTGTATATCCTTATCGATGAAACGGAATGGAAATTAAGGGTAATAGGGTTAACAACATGAAATACCAATCAATTCCATCAAATCTAAAATAGTCTGATTCATTAAATAAGGCATTTATTCTTTCTTCCAGTCGGTTATCCATAGCTAGATCGTGAAAGGTTGCTTCTACCACTCCTAAAGACTTAGCTGTTGCTATTTTATTAATTTCTTCAGCAATTATTAATAAAGATTCTGCTAGGATTAACGGGTCAACGGTTTGAGCCGCTTGTTGATCAGCCCGTATTTCTCTTAATAGTAATAACTCTTGCCATAGTTCATTTGTTCTAGGTAGCCAAAAGCTAATTCTCTTTAACCAACCTAACCAGAAAAACCAAAACGTATCATGGTAATAAGCATGAGCTTGTTCATGGGCAATTACTGCGTTTAAATGGTCATTATCCAGGGTTTTTAGAAGACCATTGCTAATAATTAGTTCCGAATGCCAAAAGCCAACTTGCGCGCTATAAGGCAAACTCGTATCAATAATTCTAGCTTTATTATTATCAATATTTTTGTGAGGATAATTTTTTATTTTTTGAATCGAAGACCATCCCTGATAATTAATTTCTATGACTCTTATTAAAGCAAATCCTAAAAAAACTACCGCTAATAGATAACTGTAACGACTTGCAGGAAACCCGAGCATTTCTCCATGATAACCCATCGCAATGACCGCAATAGCTGTCATTAACAATAATAAAGGTGGAACCACAAAAGCAATCAGCGATCGCTGCCAACGACTGATTCTATAATCCCATAGCTTATCAAAGAATCGTATTCCTAGAGCCAAAGCTAACGTCGTTAAAATCATCATTAAGTGCATGATTAAGGAGTCCCCCGTTGACGACGAATGGCTTTTAAACGAGTGGCGATCGCCTCTAATTGTTCTACACTGGTTGTATCCAAACTATCAGCAAATGACGCTACCATATCGGGATTACTAATAGCAAGAAATTGTTGTAATTGTTCATAAGCTTGTATTGCCTTAGCTTGTTCACGGGATACTAAAGGTTTCCATGAAAAAGCTTTATTTTGCTTAGAACATCTGAGCCAACCTTTTTTAGTCAAACGGTTTAAAACTGTTGTAACAGAAGCATAGGCTAGTTCCCGTTCTGGATCGGCTAAAATGCGATCGTGAATTTGTTTAACCGTAGCTTGGCCAAAATCCCAAACAATTTCTAAAATTTCTGCTTCTAACGAGCCTAAAGACAATTTTTGGGGACGATACTCAGGTAAAGGAGACATAACTTAATTATCAGAACAATTGAATAAAAATGCAATCAACTCATTACGTTGTTAGTTGTCATCTTACTCATCTTTTTGAACTAGGAATGGTAAATATTGTCAAAATTTAAGACTTGCTCTCTATTATAACTGCTAATAGCGGTTTTCAATTAGGTGTATCAAGATTTTATACCAATTCTCAAAAGTTATTGGAGACTTAAGTCGTCATCGTCAGGAGAAACATACAAATCAACGCTTTGACACTGAAGCAATGATGATAGAGCAATGATAATACTGTTAATAAAATTCCAATATTTATCATTTCTTTGAAGAGGAAATCTACGAGTTACAAAAATTTTTTTAGCAACATTTTTATTAAAGCTTTCTTCTAAGTCAAAAATGAAAAGTTTACTTACACTCAAAACCTTAATTGTTGATATTTCACTTTCAAAATATTCAGGTTTCCAAGCAACAATTGTATCCAAATTCATTTGAGTTGCACAAATAACCGCAATAGCTGCGTCAAAATCTCTTATATTACTTTTCCGTGCCTCTTCTATAATATCTTTATTAACGGGGCAAATTTTTATTTTTTTTTGAAGACTTTTAATAATTTTTATTCCATCATTTGTATTTGTTAATCGACTAACATAAAAACGAATCTTTTCTAATCCGTTTTCTGTAACAAATGCTTCAAATCTCCGAGACTCTATCATTTTCCAGAGAACCTCAGCTTCTCTCTTAAAATCTCCTCGATTCAGCAAATACTCTAAAATAATGTCAGTATCTATTAAAATCTTTCTCATCAATTAAGTTCCTATTTGACTGAGCTTTTTTGAGGAGTTTGATCTTGTTGTGTTGGTGCAGTTTCAGTTGTCCCTAAAATGTCACGCATTTCTTCACCACTTAATTCTAGAGTTTCAGATGTTTCTTCACAATTACTGATTATTTCAGAAGAAGATTCTTGATGCTCAAAAGAATCATTCTCAAAATAAACATATTCCCCTTCATACGCATTTTCAATGACATATAATCCAGGTTTAACTTCTTTAGTAATGGGTTTATAACCTTTTGGATGTCGGATGCTACTAGGTTCCATGATAAATCCTTCCTCTATTTTAAGATTAGTGCTAGGATATCAGCCCATAATTCAAGCTCATTTTTACACATACTATCCTCCTCTAACCATAACGTATTTTCTAGGGAAGTGCTAGTATCTACACAAAGAATTCCTAACATTTCTAAATTCTCTACTGGTTGACTACGGGATAAACTTAAATCAAATATGGGAACGCTATAGATTGCTTTTCTATCTTTTCGGATTTTATTAACTTGAATTTGAGTTAAATTATAATCTTCTAAGTTATTTTTCATCACATCAATATTGACTCGTCCATGTTTCCGAAAAACCCATGTATAACCCATACTTCCAGCATTAACAGGAATTTCCCAATCTATATCTGGATCATTATCCATTCCATGTTCATACGCGACAATTAGTGTATTTCGCTCAGTTGGTAACATAATATAAGCACGAATATTCTCTGTATTGCAAGAATTGTCAACAGCTAGAGCAACTTTTTCTAATGTCTTTTCAATCAACTCTATTTGACCATATAAAACTCTTAATCTTTCTCTTTCAGTCCTAACTTTTTTGATAGCTTGAAAAACATTCTTATTTAAGTAAGAACTTACGTCCCTATATCCTCTATCAAATAGTCTTTCTCTATCTTGTTTTGAAATTTCAAAATCAAGCGTACCAATATCTTTCGGGAGTTTTATAGAAATATAATAAATATTCTTAATTAATGTTTCAATTAAATTATCGCTTGCTTCTAAAACTGTCCCTAACATATCAGGAATAAACTTTAATAATCCATAGTTACTCTGATCTAAAGAATAGTTTGATTGATTATCACCATCAACTACTAAGTCAAGTGCAATAACTGGAATATTATTGGCTTTTCTTTCTTCTTCAAATAAAAATAGAGGTAAATTACTACTTAACCCACCATCAACTAATAAATAATTATCAATTTTTACTGGAAAAAATACAAATGGAAAACTCATAGATGCTCTTACTGCATCAATCACAGAATAGTCTAAACCTTGTTCTTGATCTAAAGGGTAAATAACGGCTTTACGACTGATTAAATCTGAAGCAACTACTTTTAAAGGATAGCATCCTTGCTCTTGAAGTTCTCGAAAAGTAATATCCGTTTTATTTTTAAGAGAGTCATGTTTTTTCCCAATTTTATCTAATAAAAATTGCTTTAATCCATTGGCATCAGATAACCCTAAATCTTGATTTAATTTTTTAAGAAAATCCAATAAAATCTGTAATAATTTAAAATTTTCGGGATTAAGTAGATCACGACGCTTAAAATTATTGATTTTTTCAAAAAGCTGTCCTAAAGAATCTTTCAAATTTTCTAATTCAGATGCAGAGTCATCGAGAAACTGAGTAAAATCAATTTCTTCAATCATAATTTTTTTCAGTTCTTCCGATGTATATCCAACACTGGCTAATAAAGCAATAATACTACCTGCTGATGTTCCTCCATAACCCACAAATTGAATATTATTTTGTTCTATTGCTTGTAGTCCTCCTACTAATGCTGCGCCTTTTACTCCCCCTCCGGCTAAAATAGCATAAGCTTTAGTTAACATAATTTGTCTTGATTGATAAATACTCTATTGTTCTCAATTATTTCATATTTTCTATCTAATTAAACAAAGTAGTCACAAAAAAAATGTGGGAGTACCAAAAACTCCCACAACGGTTCAAAAAGTAGTTAAAGTTTCACAGTTACTGTTTTAATTTCTGTGTATTGTTGTAGGCCATATTCTCCTAATTCTCGACCTATACCAGACTGTTTAAAGCCACCAAACGGCGCAGCCGCATCAAACACATCATAACAATTAACCCAGACAGTCCCGGCACGCAACGCATTAGCGATCGCATGACCTTTACTAATATCCTGAGTCCACACAGCAGCAGCTAGACCGTACATGGTATCATTAGCCCGTTGAATCACCTCATCCATGTCTTTGAACTTGATAATACTCATCACAGGACCAAAAATCTCTTCTTGGGCAATTTTCATGTTATCCTGAACGTCAGCAAAGACGGTGGGTTCAATGAAGTAACCGCGATCGCCCACACGGCCACCACCACATAACAATTTTGCCCCTTCCCGTTGTCCTGACTCAATATACTCCATCACCTTATCAAATTGAGTCTGATCCACTTGAGGTCCTTGGGTGGTGTTATTATCGAAAGGATCGCCAACAATACGCTGTTTTGCCTGTTCCACGCTTTTCGCCACAAACTCGTCATAACATTTCTCTTCTACAAACAGACGAGATCCAGCACAACAACATTGTCCTTGATTGAAGAATAAGCCAAAATGCGCCCCTTCTATAGCCTGATCTAGATTAGCATCTGCAAAGACAATATTGGGGCTTTTACCCCCTAATTCTAGGGTGACACGCTTTAAATTGGTTTGAGCAGCTGCTTCCATGATTAAATGGCCCACTTCCGTCGACCCTGTAAAAGCCACTTTATCGATATCATGATGACGGGCGATCGCTTGTCCTGCTGTTGGCCCATAACCCGACAGTAAGTTAACCACTCCTGGAGGAAAACCTGCTTCTAGGATCAATTCTCCCACTCTCAAAGCAGATAAAGGGGTTTGTTCAGCAGTTTTCATGACTACTGTGTTCCCTGTGGCCAAAGCAGGAGCAAGTTTCCATGCTTGCATTAATAAGGGGAAGTTCCAAGGAATAATTTGACCCACTACCCCCACTGGTTCATGACGAGTGTAACAAAAATAAGGGCCATTGATAGGAATGGTTTTCCCTTGAATTTTGTCCGCCCATCCAGCATAATAACGATAACAAGCAACAACAAGCTGTAAATCAGCGTTTAAAGAGTCTTGATAGGGTTTTCCGTTATCTAAGGTTTCTAGACGGGCTAATTCTTCGATGTTGGCTTCGATTAAATCGGCTAATTTATAGAGAAGTTGTCCCCGCTGAGTAGCGGATAGTTTCGGCCATTCCCCTTGGTTAAAGGCATTTCTGGCTGCTTTGACGGCTTTATCTACATCCTCTGCATCTGCTTCTGCTACATCACAGATTACTTCCCCTGTGGTGGGATTAATGGTTTCAAACCGTTTTCCTGAAGCACTTTCTACCCATTCATTATTGATTAATAGTTGAGTTGGACCTATGTTAACCTTCCTTTCTGGTCGTGTTGCTGTGACCATCTTAAATTCTCCATATTTATCTAGGCTTTATATGTTTTAGGGTGAAACATTATTATTGATTTAGGATATATTTTTTTCAAAAATTAATATTTCGTTTTTTTAAGATCATGAAATTCCGTTAAAAATAGGGAGAATTAACCTTATCACGATATGACTAAGAATAAACTTTATGGATGAATTGAATTATGGAAAATTTAAAGATTTTTTGCAGAAGTTTAAGCATTTTTTGTTTAACTTTATTGTGGGTATTTGCATTAAGTTTTGTTGCTTCTCCAATGGCGATCGCTGCTGAAGACTATGAATATTATCAACCCGTTGAATGTGAAAAATCAAATACAACTAATTCTCATCCTACCCCTGCGGTGATGTTAATTGGAGGAGGAGAAGTAGGAGCAGAGGGAGGAAAAAAGGCAACTCAATGGTTTTTAGATAAAGCAGATAAAGGAGATTATTTAGTAATTCGTTTTGGAAGAATCGGTCGTCAAGCTAAATGGATTTGTGATAATTTTCCTGATGCTATTCATTCGGCTGCTGAACTTAGTATTAATACAAGAAGAGGAGCTAATAGTCAAGAAGTTGAAAATCATATTAAAGATGCAGAAGCGTTATTTATTGCAGGGGGACAACAGGATAACTATGTCAAAACTTGGAAGGGAACTTCTACAGAAGATGCAATTAATTATCTAATTAATGAAAAAAAAGTTCCCATCGCTGGAACCTCAGCAGGAATGTCCATTTTAGGGGAATATTATTATTCTCCTCGGGGGAAAGGACTGGTTAGTTCAGAAATTTTAAACAATCCTTTTCATCCTAATGTTGATGATATTAATAGAGGGGATTTTATTGACCTTCCTATTCTAAAAGATACCATTACCGATTCTCATTTAGATCGTTTACATCCTCCTCGATATAAAGAGACAAGATATGGTCGAATTTTTGGATTTTTAGCAAGGCTTGTTGATGATAATTCCTTACCTTCCTATGCTATTGGTGCAGAAAACGGAGCCTTTATTGCTATTGATACAAATGGCATAGCTACTGTATTTGGAAATGGGACAAATCGGGGTGCAGATGCTTATTTTTTACGAGCAGAAACGCGACCAGAAAATCTTCGGGAAGATGAACCTTTAGTCTGGGATAGTGATGGCAAAGCAGTAAAAGTTTATAAGATTCAAGGAACCACTGAAGGAAGTGGTCAATTTAACTTAAAGGACTGGAAAGGTGCAGAAGGGGGAGAATGGGGTTATTGGTACACTCGTTATGGTATTGCAGGGTTTCATCACTGTCCTTAGTCTTACTAAAAATGTTCTTTACTTAAGAAAGAGTTAAAAGATATCATAGAAGGGGTGAAAATAAGATATACAGTAATTAAGGGAGATTGAGAGAAAATTTAAAAATGTGTGGCGATCAATCAATTTTAAGGCTTTTCTCAATCTCCCAGTTTTTTGCGATAAAATCTCACAATGTTGGAGTTTAATAATGTCAGGAGAATTTCTAGATTTTCTTAAGCATAAGTACGCTTATGTTGCTGTGGGAGAATTTAAACCAGGACAGTTTTCTGAGGCTCAAAAACTTTATGAAAAAGCAGTTTCTACCTATAAAGATGGGTTTCAGGGGGCATTTTTATTACAAAAGCCTGGAACAGATGAAGGAATAGCTGTCATTATGTGGGAAAAAATTGAGGATATGGACGCTAATCAAAGTGAGGCTTATCAACACATTCTTGAGCAAATGACTCCCTTATTTGTTAAACCTCCCAAAACAGATTTTTATGAAGTTTGTAGTGAAATTGATGGGTTTTCTGAAAAATAGTTTTAGAATTATATCCTGATCATTGTCTAAAGTTAGACTTGCACAAACAGTACGGGGGCTTTTTTAATGATAAATTTCTAAATTCAGGATATAATTACCTAATTGAACTTTTCCCGACCATAACTCATATTCAATTCTTAGATATTCTGGTAATGTCTCTCCCTCTAACTGTAAACGTCGGGTATAATTACGAAGGCGGAAGGCATTGGCTATTTCCCCACGGTTATCGTTTAACCAGTAACGGCTTAAACCATAGATCCCTGGTTCCCAAAAGTGGCGATAACAAAATTTACCATTACCCTGTAGGCTCATAATAACCCTTGCAGGAGAAATTTCTAGCCACAACATATGCCTAGCGGTTTCAACCGCTGAACTGCCTTCCCCTTGGTCTACTGACTGAGGTGAATCTGGTTGATTTAGTAGCAAATCAAACCTAGAACGATCCTTTTGATAAAGCGTCCCAGAGGTTTCTAGAGTAGAGTCAATGGGTAAGTCCGTAGACATTAAAGATAATGATACAGGACGATGATGATTAATAGGCATGAGGAGTTCCATGATGAGGAGCATACTTATACGATAAAGCCCGAAGGTCAAAATTAACAACGCCTGGGTTAATGATTTTTGTTAAGAAAGATAAAGCAGAGACTTGCCAAATGGTAGAAGTTGTTGCTATAGTTAATAATTGTGTGAGCAATCCTCAGTAGCTCAGCGGTAGAGCGGTCGGCTGTTAACCGATTGGTCGTAGGTTCGAATCCTACCTGGGGAGTTTAATGAAATTTGAAGTGACAAGTCCCCTGCCTCCCTCCGAAGCGATCGCACGGAAGTTGGATTTCTGCGTTTATCGGGGCATTAGTCTACAATTTATGTTAAGTTAAGTTTTGTAACTTACTCTTACGCTCTATTAGGGAACACTTTATGACCATAGATATTCCAGAACCAATAAAAGTCTGGTCACAGTTTGGCCATCCTATTCTTATGTGGGTTTTATTCGCCTTGACTGTTTATGCTCTATATTTAGGGATTCAATGGCGACGAACTCGTTTTGTTGATAAAGATACCAAAAAAGAATTAATAAAAAAGGATTTTCGGACTCGACACTATCAATTAGGGTCATTACTCTTAGGTTTAATGGTATTGGGTAACATCGGTGGTATGGCTGTTACCTATATCAACAACGGTAAATTATTTGTTGGTCCCCATTTATTGGTTGGTTTAACCATGACTGGCTTAATTGCAGTTTCGGCTTCTCTGTCTCCTTTGATGCAGAAAGGCAATGAATTAGCCCGTTACACCCATATCAGCCTAAATATGGCTATTGTCGGTTTATTCGGTTGGCAAGCCATTAGTGGGATGGAAATTGTCCAAAAAATTCTTGATAGGATGTCGTAAATCCCTATTAACCTATTTAAACTGGTAACAGGATGCTATATTCCCCTGTTACCTTTATTTTTAGTTATCTTGATGATTGCCTAAGCTAATTAAGAAAACATCAACCTGATTATCTTCTTTGGCATGAATTTTGACTGAAATACCAGGACCAAAAAACTTGGCAATTTTTTCTGCTTTCTCTTGCCAGGTTTCCAAGGAAATAAAAGGGGATTCAAATTCTAGGATTAAAGCATAATTTCCCTCACAGCTTTCCTCTCGAATGGCAACTAAAACGGGTCTATCTTCATCTGTTGGACTCAACCCTAACCGTTCAAGAGATTCATCAAGATGGGCTTCTTGTCCATAGCGATAACGGGTAACATCTTTACGAATTTGATTTTGGGTTGGGGTAGCTTTTTCTTCCCTCAAAGAGAGAATTTCTGGAGGAGTCGGTTGACTGAAGGGAATGGGTTTCAATTCCGCTGCTTTTAAGGCCAGTCCCCCTAATAAAATGGGAACACCATAGAAAAATCCTGCCAAATTCAAGGTAGGGTTATCCATAGCATAGGCAACAAAACCAATAATGGTTAAAATTCCCCCCACAGTTAGTCCAACTCGTGCTAATGAAAGTTTGCGTAACATATAATTCCTGTGTTTTGCGATCGCTTCAAATTTTATTTTAAGAGAATTGTTTGACGAATGCTAGACCAGAAGACTCAATATTGTTTATCCTAGAGTTGGTGTTTATTTTAGGCTCAAAGAGATGGATAAAGAAACCATTCAAGAACAAGTAAAATTAATTGAAAGTAAACGAGGATTTTTAGTTGAATTATTGGAAAAACCAGATTTAGGAATTTTACGAGTCGATGTCAAACAAGCTCTTGAAGAACTTGATGAATTGATTGAGGAATTTGAACTAACTTTTCCTAACAACTCCTAATTATAGAAGTTGCATCTTTAGAGCTTTTTCTTAACTTTTATTGCCCCAAAAAAGCGACAGTCAATTATTTAACTTCTGTCGCTTTTAATTGTTTAATCAACACAGGACTGAGAAATGATACCAATCAAAATAATTGTTATTATTGCCATCTTTCTGTTTTGTTTGTTGACTATCATACGAGTTTTACAAGGGATTCTTCCTAAACGAGATGGTTGGATTTTGATTAGTCTTTTTATTCTTTTAGTGACGGTTTCATTTTACCCTATTAATCTTAGCTTAAGTGCTGCCTTTGGAGGAGTTTTATCTATCCTTTTTTTATTTATTCCTCAGTGGGGATTAAATCGTATTAATCATTTATTTGAAATTAAAAATTATCCAAAATCTCGTCATCTTTTATCTAAATTAATTGGCTTACATCCTACAACTTATTGGCACAATTATTATCGATTATTATTTGCTTTAGAACTGGCGGATAGTGGAAAGAAAAAACAAGCAATTCGTTTATTAACTCATAATCATAAGAATGATTATATTTTTAATTATTATTATCAACTTTTTATTTATGAAATATTAGGAGATTGGGGGAGTTGTTTAGAGTGGTTTAATTATCAAGTTGATCAAAAAATATTACAACAAGATCCTCTTTTACTCACCTATTATATCCGAACTTTAGGGGAAACAGAGCAAATGGATAAATTATTTCAAAACATTTGCACAGTTCAATCTCTTCTTTTGAAACTTAAAAAATACTCTTATATTCCTCTAATTAAATTATATGCTTTTGCCTTTTCTGGTCAAATTACACTGATGAAAACATTGTTCAATACTGAATTATCTTTTTATCCCAAATATTTACAAGGTTTTTGGTTGATTACAGCAAAAACGGTTATGGATCAAAATAAGGATAATTATAAAATTTTACTCAAACAACATTTACATGATTATAATATATTAAAATCATCCTTGGAATGGAGGCTAAAAACCTTATCATTTTCTTCTACTAAAAATAAACAAAAAACTGGACATAAACTTTTTTATAAATTAAATCATCATCACAAAGAAGTTAATACACATCAGAAATTATTTAGAGTAAAAAATCAGAAAATAACTCAACTTTTGATTATCCTTAATCTGTTAGGATTTGTTACAGAAATAAGTTTTGGCGGGAGTGAAAACATTGAAACTTTATATCAATTAGGTGCTTTAGTTCCCCTAGTGGTTTGGCATGGTGAATTTTGGCGGTTAATTACTGCTAATTTTCTTCACTATGGATGGGGACATTTCTTGATGAATATGCTTGCTCTTTATTTCATGGGCAATTTACTAGAATCTTTAAGCAATAAATACCACTATATTATTGTTTATTTGCTTAGTGGCATTGGTTCAATGTTAGCCTTTTCTTATGTAGCTATTTATACGAATCAACTTGATTATATTCTTGTTGGTGCTTCAGCTTCAATTATGGGATTAATAGGGAGTTTAACAGCCATTTTTATGAGAAAATGGCTGCACAATAAATCCTTAATTGATAGGAAAAGGGTCATGGTTATGACCCTCATTATTAGTTTACAATTAATTTCAGATCTGATCATTCCTCAAATCAGTATGTTAAGTCATTTATTCGGTTTATTCATCGGTTTTATAACAGAGATTATAGGGTCATTTTTTATTAATAAAAGAACTTATCTGTAAAAAATTAAGAGTTTGAAAAACAAAAGGACAATAAATTACGACAATGGATTATAATAATCATTCTCATGAACTGTACCAATGGCTTCTTGATCTTGATTAATACATCCGGGGCGTTTCGCATAATTACAGACTCTAGCCCATAAACGGGCCCGAGTCCCCACTGGACCTGATGAGAAGATCACTTTATCCCCCCCAACAATTTTAACACCACAGACTGGACAAGTTTCTGAATTGGAATTAGGCATAAGTATTTATTACTAGCTGTACAACTATCTTGAGAGAGAATACAACGACTGAGACAAGAAAACAGTCGTTTATGTTACAACAGACCTCTATTTTAACCTCTTACAATAGATTTATTTCTACCTAAACTTGATATACTATCGAAATAAGTCTATGATGAATACCATAGACAATTTAAAATTTTCTAACCTAACGATTCAAGGCATTTGATTATCACTCACATCGCACAATAGAGGGCATTACCATTGATACAAGCAACCTTACATCAACTCAAGGTCTTTGAAGCCACAGCACGTCATGGCAGTTTCACCCGTGCAGCCGAAGAGTTATTCATCACCCAACCCACCGTCTCCAGTCAAATTAAACAATTAACCAAAGCCATTGGTCTTCCCTTATTTGAACAAATTGGTAAACGGTTGTATCTCACAGAAGCAGGCCAAGAATTATTGAGAACTTGTCAGGAAATTTTTGAGAGACTCGATAATTTTGAGATGAAAGTAGCAGACTTAAAAGGCACGAAGCAAGGACAATTACGCTTAGGGGTCATTACCACTGCTAAATATTTTATCCCTAGAATTTTAGGGTCTTTCTGCCAACAATATCCAGGGATAGAAGTTTCCCTTAAAGTAACCAATCATCAACAAATTCAGCGTAGAATGTTGGAAAATGAAGATGATCTTTACATCGTTAGTAACCCTCCCGAAGCCTTAGATTTATGCACTCAACCTTTTCTAGATAACCCTTTAGTTGTCATTGCGCTCAAAAGTCATCCCTTAGCGGGTAAACAGAATATTCCTATTAGTGCTTTAGAAGGAGAACCTTTTATCATGAGGGAACAGGGTTCAGGAACCAGAAAGGCAGTACAAAATCTCTTTGAGAAACACAAAGTTTCTGTCCATGTCAGATTAGAATTAGGAAGTAACGAAGCCATTAAACAAGCCATTGCTGGCGGTTTAGGGATTTCTGTTCTGTCTCAACATACTTTGATTTCTGAAGGAATCGATAGTGAATTAACAGTCTTAGATGTAGAACATTTTCCCATTCAACGTCGTTGGTATGTTGCTTATTTAGGGGGTAAGCAATTATCAGTCATTAGCAAAGCTTTTCTCGATTATTTGTTAGAAGAAAGTGCTAATTTTTCAGTTCCTAGTATCCAAAAATTAGCAAAAATGTTATGATTGATTGTTAAAAAATAATAAATATCTTAACAATCTGAAAGGTGCCATAGGGGTTTTGTTTATCATGAGCAAAGCTTGTGTTACAATGTTGCCAATTCATGGGCTAATACCATGAATTTCCTGAACGATCATTCATAACGAGGCGTGACGAGTGACGAAACTTCCCTGGTATCCCTTGAGTCTTTTTTCTATTTCCTTAACAACTACTCTATTAATCTATCTTTCTTTGGGTAATTCACCACCTAAAGAAACAGGAAACGTTACCCTCACCCCAACAATGGCACCAGTGGAAGCTTCTAGTGCTATCCAGCAAGGAAAACAAATTACTCTTAATGGGAAAACCTATCAAATTCCTTGGACTCAATGGCAACAAGGGGATAAAATTCGCACCGGAATTAGTGATATTGGAGCGATGAATTTACTGGGTTTAGAATTACTCAGCACTAAAGATCCCAGTTTACAACCGGTTCGTTGGTTTGGCACAGACTCAAACCAACCTTTACCTATTTTAGCTCGTTTTATTGCTCCTTATCGTTACCTCGATATTACTGAACTAATTCAATTAGCGGGGGGGCAATTACAAGTTAACAATAATACCTTAAAATTGGACTTTCCTTTAGCACAAATCAATAATATTCGTCAAGGTAATCAAACTTGGGGAAAACGCATTGTTTTAGAGGTTGATCGCCCTACGGTTTGGCAAATTAGTCAGGCAAAAGGTCAGGGTGTTGTGATGATTTCGGGGAAAGCATCTCAAACGAAATTATCTGATTATGATTCTTCTTTTTATCCTAAACCTTGGACGAATACAGATGAAGATGACTTAGGGAGTCCCATTTCTCAACCTGAATCTTCTTCTTTATTCTCTTTAGAAGATACAGGAAATTTAACCAAAGTTCATGTTAATTTACCAACGGCACACGGCTTAAATGTTTTTAGCTTATCTAACCCGAATCGTATTGTCATAGATGTGCGGGCTGATGGTATGGTTCCTAAAGAAATTGTTTGGACTCCAGGGATTATTTGGCGACAACAATTAGTGACAATTAATAACGGTAGAAAAGCAGAAACCTTTCCCGTTAATTGGTTAGAAATTGACCAGCGATCGCCCAGTATTTCCCTGAAACCCATTACCACTAACTTTTATGGACAAACTGGCACAGCACCTTTAGTAACAACTGCACAAAAATGGCAAGCTGCTGCTGCTATTAATGGGGGCTTTTTTAACCGCAATAATCAACTCCCTCTGGGTGCAATTCGTCAAGACAATAATTGGTTATCCAGTCCCATTTTAGGCCGAGGTGCCATGGGTTGGAACGATAAAGGTCAAGTTTACATGAATCGTTTGGCCCTAAGAGAAACC